>JAJRQE010000139.1 GCA_024280415.1 Spirochaetota bacterium
AGTGATACTCTTAAGGTCTGGAGTTTCAATGTCGATAATGAGATTACAATAAAAATTATTTTTCAAGGCTTAGGCTCCTTTTACATTTATCGTAAAAAGAGCCTTATTTATTTACCAAGTCTCTTAGATTCTACGCCACCAGTTTATTAATTACTGACTTAAACCGGAGATTTAAGTTGAGTCGGAATATCTCTCCTCTGGATTTGGTATAGTCGTCAGTATCATATGTACCCAGATACAGGCAGCCGTCTGATCCAGCAGTGCAGTCATGGAAGGCAAGGCCTGGTATTTTGGGTAAAACATCATCCAGTTTTGTTTCAATTTCAAAATCTTTATTCAGGATGAGAATGGAATTTGCTGTTGGTGCAATCCATCCGCCGTTTTCTCTTGGAACCAGTCCTTCCAAAGTAAAAGAGAGTTGCTTTCTGTTTATTTTTCCAGTTTCAAGGTGCAGATTATATACTGCCGGATTACCTGTATCAATCCATGTCAGGCTGTCTGTTTGTTCTGTATAAACCGGAGTTTCACCACAGAACAATTTATCCGTTTCAATTATTTCCATTTTATTCTCTCCAAAATACACTTGTATACTTAAAAGAAATCATCAGTTTCGAAAATTATATATTCCTTTTTGGGTTTAATTTCCTATAGGGTATTTCCCGTATGTCCTGGCTGTTTCATAGACCGCATGAAAATTTTCCAGACTAACATCTTCCATAAAGTGATTAGAAGGGGCAAATATAAAACCTCCGCCTGGTGCGAATGCATCGATTCTTTTTTTAGCCTCAGCAATTGCGCCTTCTTTTGTTCCTGTAATGCCTCCCTGAAGATCAAGGCCGCCATGAAAAACAATCTCATTACCAAATTCTTTTTTAAGTTCAAAAGAATCCATTCCTGTTGTTTTAGGTTGCAGAGAGTTCAGAATATCTACACCCATATCTATAAAATCCGGAATAAGTGCTCGAACGGAACCACAGGAGTGCATGAAAATTTTAGCATTTGGAGCAACTTTTTTCACTTCCCTAAAAACCCGTGCATATGGTTCCTTAAAAAATTTACGGTACATATCAGGTGATATCAGGGTTCGGTCCTGCATGCCGTGATCACTTGAAAATTCAACACAATCTACCATAGGACCTATATCTTTAAGGTAGTAAGAGTAATATTGAATAATCACATCGGTAATTTTACCGATCAGTTTGTGTGAAAAGGATTCATTGATGTACAAATCCATAAGAAACTGGTCAAAGCCTCTGAGGAATGGTCCAAGGTCGAGCATCATTCCTGAAACAGCATGGGTAGTGCTTATAAAATATTCATTTTCGGTATGCCACTTTTCCACTTGCTCTTTTAGTCCCTTTATTCGACCGGGGTCTTCTGCAACGGGCCATTTGTGTTTTTCAATATCATCATCTTCGGCATCTGCCAGGGGATTGTAGGATACATGAGATGTTCCTGCGATCTCTTTTGTGCCCCAACCCCATTCGCTGATTCTTTCACCTTTTTCATTGATTGTGGATTTAAAGTTTTCCGGCTTTCCGATATTAGTGTGTCTGAAATCGCTTCCAACCAGATCCTCTATCCTTTCATCCACATAATCACCAGAACGGCTGGCTTTGACAATTGGTCCAAGTTCTTTCCATCCCTGTTCTTTTGCGATTTCCAAATATAATTTGTTACATATGCGACTGGCTGAACCCCAGACATCGATTGGTATTCTGTCCGGCTCTTTATGAGCCAGAACTACGAGAACCCGCTCTCTATGTTTCATTCCATTAGCTCCTTGTTGATTATGTTCTCTATATTAAATAATAAAAAGTGTAAATTGTCAAATAGAATATTTAAATGATAAAAAGATAATATAAAATTAATAAATAGTTAAAAAGAAGAACATAATGACAATCATTGACGTTACTGCGATTGAATAGTAATATTAAACCATGAGAAAAAGAAACGCTGTCGCCATTGGGGATAGGCAGGAAAGAATCCTGGAAATAATTAGGCAAAAAGGTAAAACCACTGTAAAAGAACTATGCGATACATTTGGAATGTCCATTGTTACTATCAGAAATGATCTGACTTTTCTGGAAGAGGAAGGGCTGATTCTCAGAATTCATGGAGGGGCAATTGCTGTCCAGAAAAAAGATGAAGGATTGATACTTCCTTTTGATGTGCGTGAGGAACGGAACTTTGAAGCTAAGCAGAAGATTGCGAAAGCTGCAGCAGAACTGGTGAATGATGGTGAGGTTATTTTCATAGATGGAGGTACCACTGCCTCAGAAATGCGCTACTTTCTGGCGGACAAGAAGGATGTTACTATTATAACTCCCAGTATAGTAATGACTTACTGGTTGGCTGTAACAAGTAATCTGAGTATTTATGTGCTGAACGGCTTTTTTAAACGTGACTCTTACTCTACTGTAGGTACTCCTGCACTGGATCTTATGCCTCAGTGGAACCTGTCCAAGGCCTTTTTTGGAGCTGCCGGATTCACTATTGCAGAAGGGTTGTCGGATCTGCATACTGGTTATGTTGAGCAGAAGAGAGTTATTGTACAGAAGGCAAAAACAAGAATAGGACTGATTGATTCTTCCAAATGGGGTACTCTGTCTCTTGGTTCTTTTGCTGCTCCCGATCAAATAGAAATGTTGATTACAGACAAGAATACACCTGCAGAGGAAATTGAAAAGGCTCGCCAAATAGGAATAGAAATAAAAACGGTCTGATCGTAAAGAAATTACAAAATGTATTGTTAACAGTACTATAATAAATTCTCATAGAGAAAGCTATTTTTCCGGATATTACAAGATAGAATTTAATTTTGAAACCGAAACTAATTTTATTCATTTGATTTCATTACTCTCCAATTGAAAAAGATGTAGATCTAATTAGTTTCTATTTAAGTAATTAGATCTACATAGCAGTCTGGAAACAAGAATTTGAGAAAGGTTTATAGTGGATAAAACAAAGTTAAACTAAAAAAAAGAAAATATATATTGACAAAACGAAAATACATGATAACATAATTAATAAATGAAAATAATTGAAGGAGTGTGTAAAGATGAAAACAAAAGTATTGTGGGCAATTGTTTTACTCTGTGCAGTTGTTGTTTTACCTGTATTTGCTGGTGGACAGCAGGATAAAGAAGATGGGGCGTTGGAATTTGCAATTATTGCTAAAGGAATTCACCCATGGTTCGATCCTGCAGCTGAAGGATTTGAGAGGGCTGCAAAAGAAATTGGTGGAATTGTAACTACCTATTCTGCGCCCACAGAATGGACTGGAGAAGCTCAGACAGCTATGGTGGAGAACCTTATAGCGAAAGGGGTAGATGGAATCGCGCTTTCTGTTGTGGATGCAGGAGCAATGACTCAGGTTATCAATGAGGCTATGCGGAGAGGTATACCATTAGTAACCTGGGATGATACAGCTATTGATTCTGATCAGATTATCTATATTGGTACAGATAATTACAGGGCAGGTGTGATTGAAGGTGAATTTATAGTAGAACTGACTGATGGAATTGGTGACTACGTTATCTGGGTTCAGGATTTGACATGGCCGAACCTTAAGCAAAGAACACAGGGACTGCGTGATGTATTTGCCAAATATCCTGAAATGAATGAAGTCAGTGATGTTCAGTTGGCTGGTGTTTCACCTGAACAGGGAATTGAATTAGCTGAAGCTCTTTTGCAGGCTTATCCTAATTTGACTATTACAGCAGAATGTGGTTTTAATGGTGCTATCGGTATGTATCAGATGATGAGAGACAGAGGTCTGGCGAAAGATTCTATTACAAACGTTGCATGGACAACTTTACCTGAAGTTGTTGAAGGCATTAAGGCTGGATATATTCAGGGTTCAGTTCGACAGAATCCTTATGGAATGGGTTATTTGGCTGGTTATGCATTGAAGTGGTATATAGAAGGGAAAAGACCAAACACTAATACATTTGATTCCGGTGTAGTGCTTGCAACAGCAGAGAATATTGATACTGTAGATCAGCAGAACGTTGATGGTGCTCCTGCATTATTGGAAGAATTTAAAACTATTTGGAAATAAGCCTTTTTTATAAGAATTGGAATATATACAGGGTCTCTGATGGTGGCTCTGTATATATTAAATATTTGGAGAGAGAAACGTGGCAACTAAGGTAGTTAAAGAAGAGCAGCAGAGTGCTAAAATTTCTGCAGGAAGTTTCTTGAAAAAGATATTTTCAAGTGATGAATCAACAATTCTATTTATATTTGTGGGAATTATTATTGTTGTTAGTATTCTGGTTCCCGATTTCAGGAGTTCATACAATATCCTTGTGGTATTGAGACAGTTTTCACTTATTACCATTGTTGCCATTGGGCAGGCAGTAGTAATGATCTCAGGTGCCTTTGACCTTTCCGTCGGACCAATTGTAGCGCTTTCAGGTATGTTTGGAACACATCTAGTCGTTAATATGGGATTCCCTGTTATTATAGGTGTTATACTTGCTATTGCCCTGGGAGGAGTCTGTGGACTTATAAATGGGCTTCTGGTTGCCAAGCTGAGGATCAATGGAATTATTGCTACATTGGCATCGGGTTGGATTTTTACAGGAGTAATACTTATAACAACAAAAGGATGGCCCATTAGTGATTTTCCCAAACATTTTGCCTTTATAGGGCAGGGTTATATTTTGGGATTACCTTTACCGGTTATTTACATGCTGGGTGTCGCAATTTTATTATCTATTTTTATGGCTAAATCTAGGATTGGTAGAAATTTTTATGCTATTGGCGGAAATCCCGTTGCTGGTTTTTTTGCAGGTATAAATGTTGCCCGTTATAGAATTCTGGCTTATGTAATTTGTGGAGCACTGGCCGGATTTGCCGGAATTATATTATCTGCAAGGGTTGGTTCTGCTCAGGCTAAGGCAGCCTTTGACTGGGCTCTTCCTTCTGTCGCGGCAGGAGTAATAGGGGGTGTGAGTCTTTCTGGTGGAAAAGGGAAGATTTACGGTGTTTTAATTGGAGCTGCACTTTTGGGGATTATTACTAATATTCTGGTTTTGATTCATATTTCTGCATATTGGCAGAGTCTTATCAGTGGTATGGTTCTTCTTTCTGCAGTAGCCGTTGACTCTTATCGTCGTGCCGATGGCACTATTTAAGCTAGCAGGAAGTAGATATGTTCACAATTGCAAATATCAGTAAAGAATATCCCGGTGTAAAAGCCTTGGAAAATGTTGGGTTTAGTATCAATAAAGGTGAAGTTCATGCACTTGTCGGGGAAAATGGAGCTGGTAAGAGTACTCTGATGAAGGTCATAATGGGTATTGTAAAACCCGATAATGGTCAATTGCTGATTCATGACAAAGTAATAGATATCAACAGTCCTAAAGATGCTTTAAAGCTGGGGATTAGTATGATCTTTCAGGAAATTAATCTTATTCCGACTATTTCGATCTCTGAAAATATATTTGTCGGGAATCTTCCCGGGGGGAAAATTAAATTCTCGATCGATTGGAAAAAATTGTACCTGGATACTGAAGCAATTTTGGAAAAAATAAACCTGAAACTGAATCCTAATGATAATGTCAGTAAATTGAGTTCCGGACAAAAGCAATTAATACAGTTGGCAAAAGCTGTTGTCACGCATCCAAAAATGATAATTATGGATGAACCTACAGCCTCTTTATCTACTGAAGAGACAGAAGTCCTTTTTCTGCTGATCAAAGAATTGAATAAAAAAGGTGTTGCAGTTATTTATATTTCTCATCGGTTGGAAGAGATATTTGAGATTGCTCATCGTGTTACAGTTTTACGGGATGGAAAGTTTATAGCAACAAAAAATGTATCTGAAGTAAGCAAGGATGAATTAATAGCATTAATGGTTGGACGTTATGTTGATATTCTATATACCCCAAAAACACATAAATTGGGCAGTACTGTTCTCAAGGTAAGAAATCTGACCCAAAAGGGATTGTTCCAGGATGTCAGTTTTGATTTGAAGCAGGGTGAAATTCTCGGTTTTTATGGTTTGATCGGAGCAGGTCGGACGGAATTAGCTCATGGATTATTCGGTGTCTACTCTCATGTTGAGGGAGAGTGCTTAATTGATGATAAAGTTGTAAAAGTTCACTCTCCTAAAGATGCTATTGATAATGGGATAATGTATCTTCCGGAAGAAAGAAAAGAACAATCCATCATTCCTCTAATGAATATTATGGAAAACCTTACAATTTCCAATTTGAAAGAATATTGCCGGTTTGGATTTCCAGATATTAACAAAGAGATCAAAATTAGTAATATCTACAAAGAAAAATTGAATATTAAAACACCTTCTCTTAAACAGAAAATTATGAACTTAAGTGGAGGTAACCAGCAGAAGGTTACCCTTTCAAGGTTAATGGTGGGAAATCCAAAAATATTAATTCTGGATGAACCGACGAGAGGGATAGATATTGGATCAAAAGCAGAAATACATAAAATTATTGAGGATCTTGCAAAAAACGGAATGGCTGTTATTGTTATTTCTTCCGATTTACCGGAAGTTATGGCAATTTCGGATAACATTATGACCATGTCACATGGTATGATCACTGGAAATTTTAAAAATACTAAAAGCTTAACACAGGAAGATCTGTTAAGATCAGCTTGTGTAGAAGAGAGTGGCATATGCACGTAGGAGTTAATGGAGTGAAAAAAAATATACTAATTGGAATTGATATAGGATCAACAAATATTAAGACAGTTATCTTTGATGAAAATCTTAATATTTTAGCTAATGAAGCAAATGAAATTGATATAATATACCCCAAGCCGGGCTGGACTGAGTATGATCCGGCTAAATGGTGGCTGTACGTAATTGAAACTATGGAGAGGGCTTTGAAAGCAGCAAATATTAATCCCGAATCTGTAGTAGGTATAGGTGTAAGCAGCCTGGGATGTACTTCGGTTCCTCTGGATATTGAAGGGAATCATCTGTACAATGCAATCCCATGGCATGACCACAGGGCAGGTAAAGAAGTTGCATTTTTGGAAGAGGAATGCAGGGATGAGATTTATCAGGCATGTGGTAATATTCCTACAGTTTTAAGTTCTACTCCTCATATTATGTGGCTTAAAAAACATGAGCCGGATGTATACAGCAAAATGTATAAATATACTGAAGCCAGTGGTTTTATTGTTCAGAAGCTTACTGGAGAGTTCGTTCTTGATTATTCCATGGCATCCTCCCTGGATTTTGGGCTCGATACCAATAAGCTGGAATATGATGAAAATCTGATCAATAAAATGGGTCTTGATATGGATAAATATCCAGGACTTCATGATAACCGAAAACAGGTCGGTGGGCTTTCATTGAAATCCGCGAAAGAAACTGGTCTTGCAGCAGGTACACCTGTTTATCTTGGGGGGCTGGATATTGTTACAGCTACAGTTGCTGTGGGTGCCGTTAAGCCGGGACAGGGATTTTACTCAATGGGTAGTGCTTCCAACATGATGATTGTGGCCGAAAAAGAGGCTAGAAGTCCACATTTGACCTCTTTGGTTCATGTCATAAATCCTGAAAACAAATTGTTCTTTGGTTCCCAGGCTACCATCGGTTTCTCTCTAAAGTGGTTCAGCGAACAGTTCTGTCAACTGGAAAAACAGGCAGCAGAGCTGCTGGATCAGGAAATTAATGTCTTTGAAATTATGTCTCAAAAAGCTGTGAAAGTATCACCCGGATCAGGTGGAGTAATTTTCCTTCCCTATCTTTTTGGAAAGTTTCACCCGGTTTTCAATCCTGAGGCATTAGGTGTTTTCTTTGGGATAACAGCAACTACTACCAAAGCACAGATGATCCGGGCAGTCATGGAGGGCTGTACATATAATATGTATGAGACTATTAAAAGTGCGGAAGCTATTGGTATTAATCTGGATGAAATTATTACAAGTGGTGGTCCTGCTCAGAGTGATCTCTGGTGTCAGATTATAGCTGATGTAACCGGAAAAACAATAAAAACACTGGAAACTTCTGAAGCAACACCTTTAGGTAATGCCATTATAGCAGGGTTAGGTGAAAATCTTTGGGATAGTTACGATGCTGTAATAAAAAAGAATATAAAATTTAAGAAAATTTACAAACCTGAATCCTGCAATTCATCTGTTTATGGAGAACTGTTTGAACTCTATAAGCAGCTTGATAATGATCTCCAGACTGGATTCGGTAAGCTGGCAGAATTAAAAGAGAAAGGAATAGTTTGATCACTCAGTTAAAATAAGAATTCTGGAGGATAATCAGTAATGAAAAGTAAACTATTATGCAGAGAGTTAAGGGAAGAAGTTTTGGAAACAGCTCTCCGTTTACCGGAATTCGGACTTGTGTGGATGGCTGGAGGAACAGCATGCGCCAGAGATCCGGAGACAGGTTATATTATTACAACACCAAGCGGTTTGAAATATGATCTTCTTACACCTGAAGATATGATTGTGGTTGATATGGATATGAATGTAATTGAAGGAAGCTGTCGTCCGTCTGTTGCAACAAATTTATGGATTGAAATTTATAAACGCCGGGGGGATGTGAATGCAATTATACATACACATTCCCCTTATGCTACAGCATTTTCTGTGATTAATGAGCCAATTCCTATTATAACAGAAACTCAGGCTAACTGGTTACGAAAACCTGTTCAGGTGGCTCAATATGCCCATGTAGAAGATGATCATTTTGTCACAGCTCCTGCAGATGCCCTTGGGGATGGGTATGCTGTTCTTCTTGGTCAGCATGGTCCTATTATTGTAGGTGCAAATCTTGAGGAAACATTGGAACGTTCGATCACTCTGGAGGAGGCTGCAAAAACCTATTCCATTTCAAAAACTTTAGGGAATCCAATACATTTTGATGAGAAACAGGCATTGAGATCATATGAATACTATACGAATCGTTATGGTCAGAAGTAAACGGGAATAACCTTTCTTCATTAATATAGGTTAGGACAGAATGAAATATAAATATAAGGGAAGGTTTTTATGGAATTAAGAAAATTAGGAAAATCAGAAATTATGGCATCAGCTATTTGCTTGGGTACCTGGTCAATCGGCGGAGGTTCCTGGTGGGGTGCTTCGGATGATAAAGAATCAATACGGGCAATACAGGCATCTATAGATGGTGGAATTTCATTCATCGATACAGCACCAGCTTATGGATTTGGACATAGTGAAGAGATTCTTGGCAAGGCAATAAAAGGAATTAGAGATAAAGTAGTTATATCGACGAAGTGCGGTCTGTGGTGGGGCGGCGAGGAAGGCGAGCCATTTTTTGAACTGGAAGGTTATGATGTTCGACGATCATTGCAACCCTCTACTATCCGTAGAGAATTGGAAGCAAGTCTTAAGCGTCTTGGAACCGATTATATTGACCTTTATATCACTCATTGGCCGGAGGTAGGAGATTCTCCAACACCCATTGCAGAGACTATGAGTTGTCTTATGGATCTTAAAAAAGAAGGTAAAATTAAAGCCATAGGTGCTTCAAATGTTTCTGTAGAAGAGATTCGGGAATATTCCAGACATGGACAGCTTGATACGATTCAGGAAAGATATACAATGCTGGACAGACATCTTGAACCTGAATATGTTGCTCTTGTTGAATAACTTGATATAAGTATTATGACCTATGCAACCATTGAAATGGGACTGCTTACCGGAAAAATCAGTGCAGATACTGTTTTCGGTGATGAAGAGTGGCGAAATAAACTGCCATGGTTCAAAAAGGAGAACAGGAAGAGTGTCCTGGATATGCTGGACAGTTGGGGTGATCTTCAGAAAAAATATGATGCCGCACTTGTTCTTCTTGTTATTGCATGGACTGCTGCTCAGAAAAAAATGACTTTTCCAATAGTTGGAGCCCGTAAGGAAAAGCATGCTGTAGAAAACTGTAAAGCCGGAGATATTGTAATTGATACTGTAGATATACAACGAATGCGGCAGGATGTGGAAGCTCTTGGAGAGCCTGTCGAGTAAAATCCATATACCATCGGGAGATAAAATGAATCAGGATTTGCTAGTAGGTGTTGATCTGGGAACTACCGGATCTAAAGCCGGTATTTTTAATGCAGAAGGGAAAATGCTGGGAAGAGGTTATTATGAATACCCCTGCATCTATCCCAAACCCGGTTGGGTTGACCAAGATGTTAATCTAGTGGTGGAGTCAGCCATGAATGCCATCCGGGATGCTCTGAATAATTCGGGTATTGATGCCGACAGAATCGCGGGGGTTTCTTTCTCAAGTCAGCGATGCTGTACTATTTTTCTGGATGAGCAAAATAATCTGATTAGACCTATGATCTCCTGGATGGACAACCGGCCGGTAGAAGAGGTTAAAGAGATAGATCGGAAAGTTTCTTTTGAAAAATATCTTAAGATAACAGGCTTTCCTAACAGCACTACCTGGATGTTGCCCAAAATGCTGTGGTTGAAAAAAAATGAGCCTGAAAACTGGCAAAGGACTCGCAAGGTAGTTCAGCTTCAGGATTATATTCTATCTGCAATGGGAGTGGAAAGTTATTACTGTGATGTATCCGATGCACGCTATTATGGACTATGGGATCCTTATGCTTTCGAATGGAACAAGGAACTTCTGGATACTTTCAATATTGGCAGCGGTCTTCTGCCTGAAATTAAACCTTCGGGTACACTGGTAGGTAAGGTTTCTGAAGAGGCTGCAGTCCGATGCGACCTTAAAGAAGGCACACCAATTATCGTGGGTGCCGGTGATCAGAACTGTGCCTCAGTAGGTGCTGGTGCAGTCTATCCAGGTTACATGTTTGTTTCTTTGGGAACAGCCGGTGCTACCGGTATCTGTTTGGATCAAGAATACAGGGATAAAACAGGCCGGACATTTGTAACCAACCATCCCTGTTACGGGGACTGGATGCTGGAAGGCTATCAGCCCGCGGCTGCCGGAGTGTTTCGATGGTTCAGGGATGAGATTGCCAGACTGGAAAATGCCTATGCTGAAAGTTCCGGAGAAAATATCTATGATATTTTGTCTGATATGGTTGCCTCCGTTCCTGCAGGGGCAAAGGGATTGGTTTTCATTCCCCATTACGCATCCGCGGCAACACCTCGCTTCAATCCGGAAGCCCGTGGTGTATTGGCTGGACTAACTTTTGCCCATGACAGGAATTGCTTGGCTAGGGCGTATATGGAAGGAATCACTATGGAAATGAACGATATCATCCGTTCAGTCCTGGATACAGGAAATGAAATAAAATCAATTCGTATTCTGGGTGGTCCAACAAATTCAAAGGTCTGGAACCAGATGCAGGCTGATATGTACGGTCTGGAAGTGGATACCCTGGAATTAGCGGATGCTGCAGTTCTCGGGGCTGCAATTATAGCCGGAGCAGGAGTAGGTTTATTTAAATCTATTCAGGAAGGGGCTGATAAGATGATCCGTCTGAAAGATCATTATATTCCCGATCAAAAAACAAGTGCCGTTTATGAAAGGCAGTATAAACTGTATTGCCAGCTGTATGAGTCACTGGAAAAAGGAGGGGTGTATAGTTCTCTGGTAGAATTTCAGAATAGTCTGTAAATTATCGTAACATTTAAAGAAAACTTTTCCGGTAGTTTAAAGGGCGGAAGAGTTTTTTGTATTTTAACCAATAGTCTGGTTTTTATGAATATTGGTTCATGCACTTCTCCTCGATTATTGCATTATATATTAATATTTAGTGAATAACAGCGCAAAAAGCCCTTTACTACTTATCTTGACACGTGTGTCGCAATATGCGACACTAATAACAGGGAGTAAATGTGAGAATTATTGCAAAGAGAACTTTGGTGGAGTATGGAACGAAATATGCTGATTCACGTGCTTCCGTTTTGGACTGGTATCTGCTTATGAAGGGCTGTACTGCATCCAATCTCACTGAACTGCCAAAGACTTTCCCGACATCTGATCCTGTGGGAAAAGATAATAAGCAGACATGTTTCAATATTAAAGATAATTACTATCGGCTTATTGTTCAAATTATTTATCAGGCTCAGGTTGTATATATCAATGAGTTCTTAACCCATACTGATTACACAAAAAAATATTGTGGAGGGAAATAATGACATTAACCAAAGAGGTAGTTGAATTTGCAAATGTACTGCATATTCAGGATGATATCCATCTTCAGGAATTAATTGAAGAATCCCGGAAGATTGGGGAGCGAATAGAAGCTGGAGCTGATTCCCTTCGACCTGTGATGGATGTTCTTCTCTCTACCATTGAATCATATGAAGATGAGCATTTTAATTTGCCGTCTGTATCGCCTGAAGAAATGATGCGATGGCTTATGGAGAAGAACAACCATAAGCAAACTGATATGATTGATGTGGCTTCCCGGACAGTGATCAATGAAGTTCTTAACGGTAAGAGAAAATTGAATCGTTTGCATATTGAACGACTTTGTATAAAATATGCTGTCAAGGCAAATTGGTTTTATCAATAAATTTATCTAGGAGGTTTTATGAAAATTCTAATAGCTCCTGACTCCTTCAAGGGATCTGCAACAAGCGGACAGGCTGCAGAAGCCATTGGCAGAGGTGTTCATTTAGTTTTTCCGGATGCAGAGATTGTAAAAATACCTGTAGCAGATGGCGGGGAAGGTACAGTCGAAGCCTTGACCGATAGTATGTCGGGTGAGGTTGTA
>JAJRQE010000140.1 GCA_024280415.1 Spirochaetota bacterium
AGTTTAAAGCTTTATCCGGATAGGGCTGAGAGGAAGAGGATTGTTGAGGATCAGTTAATACATCTTTTAGATGGGGAAAGGATTCCCCTGGCTCCAAACCCGCTTTTCTATACAGCTTTTTCCGGCTACCGCCGGGCTGCATAGGCGGTTTTTCCACCACCCCTTCTTCTTGCTAAGAAATTGTTTGGATAAATTTTTATTTCATTATTTTACATAATTATTATGATACACTAACCATATAATGAGTTTTAAATATCCGGATAGTACTAACGACCCAAATATCTACGCAGATGACAGAACCAACAGCTACTACTCCTCCAAAGCTGCTGATCTTGCAAATAAATATTCCAAAACTGCTGATCTGTTCAGTATACATTTTGTTAAATATCTTTCCCCAGGTAGTAAGATTCTGGATATCGGCTGCGGCAGTGGAAGGGATATGGTAAATCTTCTTAAAGCCGGTTTTACAGTTACCGGTGCTGATAGTTCTGATGTAATGATTGGAACTGCAATTAGAAAATATCCGGAACTTGTCGGTAAAATCAGTTTATCCGGTTTGCCGAATCTACCGGGAATAGGAAATACTTTCAGTGGGATTCTCTGTTCTGCAGTTCTACAGCATATTCCGGATAGTAACTTATATGAAAGTTTTCGGCGTATTAGGGAATTATTAAAGGATGAAGGGATTTTTGTAGTTAGTTTTCCTGTGAATTATCCTGGAATTGATCCTATTTCAAATCGTGATCCGGCAGGCAGACTATTATATATCCGCCCAGCAGAGAAATACAGATTCCTTATAGAAAGGCTGGGTTTCAGTCTGATTGAAACGGAACTGCAGGATGATTCGTTAGGGAGAGAAGGTGTTCAGTGGACATTGCAGGTTTACCGAAAGGAAAAAGTAAGCCGACGGGAACCGCTTAATATAATTGATTCGATTCTACGTGAAGATTCAAAAGTAACTACTTATAAATTTGCGTTATTACGTGCACTGGCAGAAACAGCTTCCTATTCCTATAATTCTGCAAAATGGCTTCCAGATAGAATGGCTGCAGTCAATATTGATACTATTGCAGAAAAATGGCTGGATTATTACTGGCCGATTATTACTGCGGAAACATTCATAATTCAGGGTCAGGACATCAAAAAAGAGAGGGAGTCTGATATAAAGTTCAGAAAGTCTCTCTTTGATTTCTCACAGATGTTCTTAAAAACAAATAGTTTATCTGATTATCATTCTGTTAAAAATCAGAACAAATTATCAGACCTAATGCTAAAGTTGGAAAGGAAAGTATTATCTCAAATAAAAACAGCACTAATCCAGGGGCCGATTACCTACTCAGGAAGCAGTAGAACAGGAGGTAAGATTTTTTCCTACAGCAATGGAAGTTTACTTATGCCTTCTGAACTATGGCAGGAGTTTTCATTAATGGGTAGATGGATTGAAGATTCAATAATTCTAAGATGGGCAGATTTTTCTGCAGAAAGACCTTATAACAAAGCGAATAATATTAAACTCTCCACTATTTTGGATCTGCTATTATATTCCATAGAGACAAAAAGAGATGTCTCTATTGTTAAAAAAATTCTGGAATCCAAGGTGTCTCTTGACTGTGTATGGACTGGGAAAACTGTTGAAAAATATGATATTGACCATGCCCTTCCCTTTTCTATCTGGAGAAATAATGATATCTGGAATCTGTTTCCAACAGATTATAAAGTAAACAGTAGAAAAAGTGATAAGCTCCCATCCAGAAAGTTAATTGATAGTAGCAGGAAAAGAATATTTAACTATTGGGATATGTATTTTGAGGAAGCTTCCAGTCTTTTTCTTTACCAGGCTGGTAAATTCTGTGGTGCAAAATTTACAGATTTAACAATGGATACAAGGAATACTCTGTTTTCTGCTTTTAATGAAACAGTGGAGGTTGCTGCTGAGGGGAGGAATGTTGAGAGGTGGGAGGGGTAAATATTATAGTTAAACAAAAACTTTACAGGGTCGGTCATTAATTAAAGTAACCGCAATTTTCATCTATAGTACCAATAATAGTTGCCCTATCCAGTAGCATATTAAATTCTTCACAACTTGTTTCTGGAACAATACAGCAATTATGACATGCAGAACCATTAACATTGTCAGGACCTTGTCCACTGGCTTGTCCTATATCAGAACAAACAGGATCTGCTGAACACCATCTTGCATCCTCAATAGCCTCTTTCACTAACTTACCCAAAAATTTACTTCTACCTTGTCTTACCAGACCGCCTAAGGAACCTTCTGAATCTCCTGATGAAGTATAAATAAGAATACCATTCATTCTTTTACCTTTGTCACTACTAAAATAAATTCTTTCTTTTAAAGAAGAAGAGCCATAACCACAACTAAAACAAAGTCTTTTTATAAGCAAATGTGCAAAAGTATGTAACATAATAAATGAAGCATCAATATCTCTTCGTTCATAATCACTTTTTCGCTTGGACATAGCTGTGTGAAATCTATATATAAGTTTTGTGAATTCTTTCCCATTTTCTTTTTGCCATTTTGCAATTTTATCTTCTCTAAACTTAAGGAAAATACCTTCTCCGTAAACTTCTGAAGCAGGAAGCCAAGTTATTATTTTTTTTGATAATTCGCTTTTTTTTACATGATTAACAGGATTTACTCTTGAAAATCCTCTAAAAACTCTTGTTTCTTTGAGTTTTTCTATAAGAACAACACAATCAAAATTTATTTCCAATAGATCTCTCTCATTATAACTCTCGAATGTCTTATTAACTGCTTTAAAATCTGTATTCTCAGAATCCCTTCCTGTTAAAATATAATTGTATTCTTCTATTCGAAGATTTTCCTCAGATATTACATCATTTTCTTTTGATTCTGTTTTCTCTTCAAGTTCAACAATTACCCCTTCAAGTAATTTTTGTTTTGAAATTAGGCCACTTTTTACTTCTTGTGTGGATTCTAAAATGAAAGGAAGTATATATTCTCCATTATCTTGATTGTATGCTTCTAATAAACGTTTTTTTGTTTCTCGTTCTAAGACTTTAACAACATATTCATTTGCTTCACCTGAAAATTCAGGAAGGTATAAAGCTGAAATAATATTTGCATAATGTATATTTGAACCACCCCGAATTAAAACCTGTAGATGTTTATTACATTTCTCAGCATCATTTATTCCTTCCTTTCCAAGCCAGGGACGATACCCTCTACAATACTCTCCTGAAGGATTAGTATCATTTTTATTGTCTTCTGAGAAAATTTGTTTATCATCTCTTTCTAGGCCTATTCTTGCTAGGGCACTATCGAAAATCTCCTGACCATTCTTGCGGATATTCATTAAACCTGCCAAAGTTCTATTTGCACCACAAACACACTTGATCCAAATACTACCTAAATCACCTGCACCAGGTAAGGCATGATAAGATAAAAGGTGGTCATTCCCATCATTTGGAACAGGTCCATTATGAACCCATTCTTTAAAGGGTACATCCTGTATATGCCCTTTGGTACAGGCAGCTACAAATCTAACAGGAATCATTTTTTCACCACAGAAGGAACATACTACTTTTTCATCTGCTAAAGTGAGCTCCTCTTCGCTCATTCTTCCACAACTTTGATTTGTGCAATGATACCACTTAGGAAAACGAACAGCTGGAATTTTCAGATAACTATTTTTCATTCCAGATGTTATATATGGGAATGGTTTAACAAAATATTCCACTTCTAATAACTTCTGTAACCGAGGCTCAATTATTCGTAATGTACTTTCATCAATAGAAATATTACCATCTATAATCTTTTTCTGCTCAATTTTCTCATCCCATAAATCTAAACCACATACCATCAATGAGATTTCTTCTGGGAAGTTTATTATTTGGCCTATACCAAAAGGGCTTAAGAGCTGACCACTTCGTATATTATTCATCATTAACATCCTTATTTGAGTAAATACTAACCACAGATTCAGTATCAACACCACGCATTGAAGTAGATGTCCCCAAAGACCTATCATCTTTTACAATCTCGTTTCTTACTTCTGCACTTATTGCATACATTAATGGTACATAACCTTCATTTTTTAAAATCTTAATATTCCCAGCATCTCCATATTCCTGAAATCCTTTTCTCCAAAACCTTATTTTTTTATCTAAAAGCTTCCTTGTATTTTCAACTTCCTCTGAATCAATTATTTTACATCGATTAATTATTATCTCATTTACAATTTTAACTATACTCTCAAAATCAGTATTATCTATCCGTGGACTTACTCTTAATTTATTTTGTGAATAATGTCTTATTAACCCTATTTGTACAGCATGCAAACCCCGTTCTCTTGCATTTATAGAAAAAGGAGTTACAGATGTTGGTTCAACATTTGAATATATCCTGCTATGATATCCTTGAAATTGTTCGTACTGTGATTTATCCCTTGGTTTTGCTGGACTATAAATGGTAAAAATTAAACCGGGTCCATCAGGTAATTCCCTTCCAACTCTGGAGCTAGCCTGAATATATTCAGCAGTTGTTTTAGGCTGTCCGTGAATGAACATTAAACCTAACCTAGATATATCAACTCCTGTTGCTACCATATTAGTAGCCAGACAAATATCTAGAGCTTTATTCTTATTTTTATTAAATTGCACTTCCAATTTTTTTAGTGTTTCAGGTATTTTACTAGAGCTGACTCTGCTGGTTAGCCCTTGTATTCTATTTATGTAACGTCTATCATTCTTTCCAATTAGTTCTCTATTTTGTATTTGGCCTAATCTTTCTCTAATGTCACCATAAACAAGAGAAGAAGCCCCCCCAAGTTCCCTTATACTATTAAAATAACCAAGTAGTGACCAGTAATAATCGATTTCTTCATGATTATCGAGCTCTTTTACTTTTTGTAAAACTGACGAATATGCTCTAACAATAGATGTTTGTGCAGAAGGATATCCAGAAGCTAATATTCCAATGTATTTCCTACCCGGAAATTTAGATTTTCCTTTGATATCTACAATATCTAGAGATTTTTCTATAGAAAACCAAGTGTCACCGAACTCAAGACCTTGTGCAGGAAAAATATTCAGTTGATTCTTATTTTCTATACCATATAAACCCTTTGCCTGTTCGTATGACCGACTAATTGTAGCAGATGAAGCAATAATTTTAGGGGAAAAAATGTTTGACTCAACTGCACTAATGAATGGTGGTTTTGTTTTATTATAATCATTACATAAGGTTTGAATCATCGTTTCGTAGAGACCAACCATTGTTCCTAATGGACCTGCAATTAAATGTAATTCGTCTTGTATTATTAATTCAGGTGGACTAATCCTTGTCCAATCAGTATCTCCTTCTCTAAAGCCGAAAAGGTTCCCTGTTTCCTTTTTCCAGGGAATCATTGCAAATTTATCAACTGTACCAAGCAAAAGAGTTGGAGGATTTTTATAAATAAGATCATCTACTACTTGTAGGGGCAGAGATTCATTCATATATTCGCAGTTTGGATTATCGCACTGAAAATAGACCTCTCCATTCTTGCCATCTCGGCGCTTTATACCCTTAATTTTTTCTCTATCTTTCTTATTTGCACCATCTATTTTTCCAATCTGCGCGCCACAACAAGGACATTTCATCACTACAAAATTATATTCTGCATTTACGTTTTTTTCTAGAATATTTAATTGAATAATAGCCTGAGAATTTTTATTAGGAGTTGAACTTCCTCCAACCCACAAACCTATTGTAATAGTTTCACTCCCTATATCTTCTTCATTCTCTTTTCTTATCAAATCACAGGCACAGATTAAGGAAGCAGCTCTTTCATATTGCTGAGTTGTTAACAATCGTAATGTATATCTCATTAATACTGTTGTTCCACCGTAAAAATCCCAATTCCAATCTTTTTTACCTTTTAACCTTCGATAAAATATATTAAAAGCAGTTACGCCAAGATATGCTTCAGTCTTACCCCCACCAGTGGGAAACCAGATTAAATCAATTATTTCTCTTTCAGTAGATGTAGGGTTTATAATAGAATCAATGTTTAATAAGACAAAAGCCAATTGAAATGGTCTCCATCGGCCGTTCATTAAACTTGAATCATGAAATTCTTTAATTGAAGAAAGGATTTGTTCATTAGATCCATCTATTCCTTCAAGTAACAATTGACTAGATTTAAACGTTCCTGTTCGCACCCACTTTCTCTGTTTTATTTTGG
This sequence comes from Spirochaetota bacterium, assembly GCA_024280415.1. Lineage (GTDB taxonomy): Bacteria > Spirochaetota > Spirochaetia > B11-G9 > B11-G9 > JAJRQE01. Next base: position 6,210 of record JAJRQE010000140.1, read on the forward strand.
ACCTTTGCTGTTGCCATAACATTGCTCTATTCATCCACCTAAAGCATTTAACTACATCAGAAGATTCCTCTGCTTTTAACAAATAATTAACTCCTCTTTGTATTCTATGCAGAGTATTCTGACACTTCTTAACATTGAGTAATGCTGAATCTCTATAATTATGTAGTTCATCTGAAGTTTGTGCCTGTACCTTAACTTCTTGTATCCATTTACTATATTCAGAGACAAGTTTTATTAATCCTTCTTTTGATTCATTCCAATTACCAAAGTCTGAAAACTTTAACATACTAAGTTCAACATGACTGGTAGGAGCAATCTGACTGATATCATAAACCGGGATCACTGATGTTTTAATAACCTTTACAATTTCGGATCCATTTTCTAAACTGGTCTTCCATAAAACTGACGCCCCATGCCCAATAGCATAAATACGTTTCTTTCTATATAATAGATTTAACTCATTCTCTTCATCAGTATCTGGCAGAGATATCTTCTCTTGGTAGGGAGCAATGAGCTTGGGATTATCTGTATTCAGAATGAGTTCATTTTGAAAAAGAATACTATTTGAATGAAATTTTTCATCTGTAGTTGACACAATATTGTTAATTATTACAAACGTATAAGTGATAAATCCATTGTTTACATCTTGATTAGTAGTTCTATTAAATACTCTAAGCTTGAGCCAACATGAACCATTTTCAGTCTTTATTATATCCATATTAAAAGATTTATTACCATTCTTAAAAAGTGAATTAATATTAAGGAAAATTGTTTTCGGGGTTATTGGTCTTCTAATCCAATAATCAGATTGAACAGGTTTCCCTTTAGATTCCTCAATTATTATTTGATTATCTGAGTTTACTTTTTTCTTTGAATACTCACCACTACCTTTTTGATAATAAGCCGATTTTACATTAAGTTTTATTTGGTCATTTTCATATCCACTATAAAAGCGCACTGTAAATCCCATTGCAGAAGGTAAATATTGATTTGCTAAACCAACTGGCTCCTCATCTATTTGGCCATTTTCATTCATTTCTTTACTTCGATTACCTTCAGGCATACTGGATAAACCATCCATTTCTTCAGAAACCAGATCATCTAAAGTATTTAACCCCTCATTATTAGTATCATCTATCTCATGATTAATACTCTGTTGAGGATAAAGCATTCCTGCCCCATATCTTGATTTAGGTGCACCATGGACACGTGCTAGTAAAATTTCTTCTCCAGTTTCTTTATCCAAATAATTTACATTTGATGATGGACCCACAATTTCACGCTTAAGAGCTTCAACTATCTCATTTCGTATATCCATATTAAGACAACCTTTTAAAATTTGTTTTTACCAATGTCTTATAATCTTCTTCAAGACTATCTCTAAAAACAATAAACAATTTTTGTCTTGCTCTAGAAACTCCCACATAAAGTAATCTTATAGATTCTCTATTGCTAATTTCATCAAAATCAAATAATATCACAATTGTATTCTCCAAACCCTTATAAGCTTGGATAGTCGAGATTATTAATCCTTTAGTAACTAGTTTAGCAATATTTACAGAATCTCTAAGAAAGGTATTATTAAATTTCTTTGGTGATAATAACGATATCTTATTTAGGGGGATCTTTTTATTTTGTAGTTCACTTAAAATATCCATAATTATTTTTTCCTGTAAATCTATTTTCGGGAATTTATTTACAATTAGATCTCCTTCAACACTGTTATAAGTAAAATCCGGGACATCTATTCCAGTTAATAATGTATTTTGTATAGCAATTTTTTTTGTATTTCGACAATTTATTTTCAAGGGAGGAAACCGTGTAAACATTGTAATCTCACTCAATGCATCTAAATCCTTATCAGGATTATTTAGAAATATTGCTTGATTTGAAAAATCGCCAAGAAATATCCATCTTCCCTTTTTTAGACCACCTTTGAGAATTATATCAACAACTTCCAAATAGAAAGGAGTTATCAAATCTTGGGCTTCATCGAGTACAATAAGGTCAAATTTATCTATCTCATCAATATCATCATTCTGCAATATAAATTCAATAGACAATTCTTCACTATAAAACTTATGTAAATTATCACCATCAAAGGGCAAAGATGAATCAATGTTTTTTATCAAAAAACTATGGAAAGTACCAGCATAAGAAATATTATTGTTATTTAACTCACTAATTGAAATCAATAGTTTATGACCTAATTGTTTATTAAAACAAAACAGCCCCACTTTCGAACCCTTTTCTATTTCACTTCTTGTGATTTCCATTGCCATTAATGTCTTCCCTGTTCCGGCACTACCTTCAATCAAACACCTATCATTGTATCGGACAAAATCCAATAAATGAAATTGTTCCTTTGTATATTCTTCAATTATATGATCAATGTCACTTATTTTGTTTATTTCTAAATAGTTTATATCAAAATCACCTCGAAGTATTTTTAGTATTGTATTACAATCTGTATCTGTGGGCTTTGATATATTAACATCATACCAATATTTATTTTTATTATAGTTATGCCACCCCTTACTTAAAGTATTGATATATGCCCCTACAGGAAGTTTTAGACCATGTCGTGTTAAAACTTGCCATGAATGTCCCTCTGGTCCAAAATCAACAAATTCATTCATACTCGTAAAGGCAACACCCGTACCCCATAATATATTAAAAAAACGATCATAAAGTTTCTTATCATATTGCACTTTATTCAAAATGTAATTTCGTATAGAATACATTGTATTTGTAACTTGAGCAAAAGGACTTATTTTCTTTGAGGTTACAGATCCAATTCTATTTTCAAAGAACCAGGTCCCATTTTTTCTCGATACTTTACCGTGCTTAACTTCTATCGCGAATATACCTTTATTGGGAGCTAAAACTAAAAAATCAATTTCCCCACATATATTCTTAAAATGATAGTTTGTAAAAAGAGAATGCAAGACATACATTTTTTCTGTTGAACCATCATTCTTAAATTTGACATATAAAATTTTTTCTCCAGTAGATTCAAATCTATCTATATTATCAGGTATCAACATAATATTTTCCTAGTATTACGATAATCTATTTCAATTTGACTTTTTTCAAGAGCAGTAATAACCCTACTTTGGACTTCAATTTCAGAGTCAAATATATTTATATTAAAATCATTTTCTGAAGTTAAATCAATTTCAGGTATTTTTTTAATTATATGTTTTTTAATACTTGCACTTAATTTTATTGTAAATGATACAACTTTACGATAGGAAATAATCAATTCTCTTATGGCACTATCAATTTCTTGAATATTGGCAGCATATAGAATTATACGAATATTTTCTTTATCCGGTGCAATAATTTCTTCATCATGAAGCCATCTTTGTATATTGATTCTTGATGGATTACCTCCTGATAAATGATACTTATGCTTTGTTTCTTTAAGAATCTTTTCTAAACCAACAATATCCTCATTTACATCTTTATATGTTTTCCCTAAAGCTTCTTTCCATAATTCTAGTTTAGAAAAAGCAGTCTTAACTTCTGAATTATGTCTCGAAATTTCCCTATAAGCTGTTCTATCTTTAACATATTTAAATATTCTTATTCCAACAGACATTTCCTTAAACATCATTTTCCTAATAGTGATTTTCCCATCAGTTGTCTCTACTTCAGATAGAATTGAACTTCCTTTAGGTAAAAACATAAAATACCCATTATTAAAATTTACAATATCACATTTTACTGTCGAAATACTTCCAATATCAGAGTGATTAGAATACCCCTCATACTTGAGCATTTTAAATTTCTCAATGTTCTCTTCTTGATCGAAAGTAATATCTATTACAGGGAAATCATTATTTACTATTGACAGAAGTGTATTTATTTCATTTTTGACATCATCACTACTTTTAATAATATATTTATCTAAAAACAGATTATTAGATGGAATATTATCTGTAAAATAACCTGACTGTAATCTTCTTTCTATATAATTAAATGTCAATTGAGCTTCATTTGGCCAACATAGAATCTTGATATTTGGGATAAAATCAATGAAAATAGTATTTAATAAATAGTACCCAAAATTTTCATTATATGGATACCCTGTAAATATTACTTCTTCCGTTTCTGAAGTGGGAATCATGGTAAAATTTCTATTGTTTGGTATAAATAACTCCTTATCTTCAAATTTCATAACAAGGTTGGAAAATATATTATCATCTGGATTAAACATTTTAGTGTTTTCTTCAAATGTAAGTGCCACTTCTATCGCTTCCTCAATTAAACTACGAAGTTCTGGTTCAAGTCCATAATACTTCACCTCATTAAAATATTTTTCAAATCTTAAGATTAATGCTTTTATCTCTTCATTTGTGGTAAAAGAGTTTTTTAAAGCATATATAGCTGTATAAAAAGAATCATAAAATATTTTTTTCAATTTCTTAAATTCATTAAGATTTGTGATTTTATTTTGGAGTTCTGGCATAATCACATCCAATTGATTGCCTTCAAAAACTTCAATCTCTATTTTCTGATCAATATACCTAATGCATACATCCCAAAGATTTTGATCAATAAATAAAGTATTATGATTATCATATTTTCTCAATTCACTTAACTTTTTTTTATTCCAATTTAATCTAAAAATATTCATATTTTGCTTAACAAGAGATTCATAAAATTTTAAATCTCTAATATTTTCTATCATACGATTTGATATTATAATAACAGGTATTCCTTTACTGAGAAAACCAATAATTGTGTTTTTATATATATTCAAAAGACTGATATCATTTATTATAACAGCTCTTATTTTTTCTGGAAGATTTACTTGCATACCAGGATAAATACTCTTGAGGAATCTAAGTCGTGGGATTTCCTCTTCAAAATCATCAACAATAGATAAAAAACACTGTTCAATTTCAGGGGTAATTTTATTATGTTTTTCTATTAACAATTGGATATTATTCATTCTAGCTTTGAAATCTTAAATATACACTGATTCAGTTAAAATATTAAATAGATTAAAAAACTTAGAATATTTATTTTCATAATTAGCATAAAACAAATCTTTATATAAATCTAGATCAGGTTTAATTATCAGATTTTTATTTTCAATAAATATTTTTGATAATGGTTCTCCATAGAAAAATGTATTAGCTAGTAAGTGTCTTAGTGACTTTGTATTCCCCCTACCAGATACTAGTAAAACTTTTGAGTCTAAAACATCCTCATTTATAATTACAGTCTCATTTGGAAATAAAATTTTTGAGATACTAGTTCTATCTTGTAATACCATTTTTCTACGTTTTAAAAAATGATCAGGAGTATTAACTCTTTTTTTGCTTGCAAACTTTATTGAGTTAATAACTGAAGAAGACAAATAATAAGTACTTTCATCATTAAATCCAATTATAATTCTGTCTTTATCATCCATCCCTAAATACTGTACTATACTCCCATAGAGATCTATTAAATCACCATTTTTCAAATCAATGTTTGCCATATTTTCACTTGATATATAATCATCTAAATAATAATTTGTTAATAAAGATACTGTTAACCATAATGATGCTGACTTTTTTTCAGGAAAACATAACAGGAAAGGATTTTTATTCCCATTTTTTTTAACTAACTCACAATAATCAAGAGACAATCCAATAGTGGTTTCTAATAAAGGGCTAAATAATTTATCGCCCAATTTGACAAAATATTTCTTATTACAATAATCTATTAGGTTTTCCATGATCTACACCTTTAGAATATTATTAAATATTTTAAACACTACTTCTGCTATCTGAAAAGCTAGATATGGAGGAACAGCATTCCCAACCTGATTATATTGAGCAGTCCTTGGCCCACAAAATAAATAGTTATCAGGAAAAGTCTGAATTCTTGCAGCCTCCCTGACAGTCAAACTTCTACATTGAGCAGGATCATAATGAATATAATAATGACCATCTTTTGAAATATGGCTTGTTACAGTTGTGGCTGGCCGATCAGCCAATTGAACTCGAAAACGATCTGCAAATTTTCCGGAACCAGCACTTTTATGATCTGGAACTAACTCTGAACTATATTGTTCATATTCATGTAGTCTTGGAAACTTGTTCTTAATTTTTGCAAACATACTGGAGAACATATATCTCTTTAAATCCTGAACTAAATGAGATCGTGATTCATGATTACAGACACCTTTAAGTCTTGAGTCATAGTACCATTCTGAAAGATAATTGTTTTTTACCGGTTGAGTTTTATATCTTATAAACTCTGAGCCAATCCCATATCGAGGAGGATTAACATTTTTCTTAGAATTTACTTTTTCAAAACCTTCCCATGAGATAATATCCTTTCTCATGGAGTTAATTATACCTGACCAGTTTTTATCAGTGTCAGGTTCATTCCTATAGGTTCTCTTTTTCTTTCCATTTATAATTTCACTTGATAAAAAAGAACGATTCAACCCACTTCTTATTTTTGGTAAGTCTCCAATTATATTCTTTAATTTAACATATTCATTCTGTAATTTTAGAATTTCGGGCTTAGCTTCTAAATCTTCCCGTATGCCAAGCAATATTACTCTGTGCCTTTTCTGAGGAATACCATATTTTTCAGCCTGAATTAAAAAATCTCTGTTTTCCTTATAATTTGGATTATTATCTTTATCAAAATCTAGTGCTTCCGCAGCCAAAGAATAAATTTTGTATTTTGGAGAATTTGTGTCCTCAAATACTGTCGAAGGATCACTCAAATCCCGAAGTATCCAGCTAAAGACTTTATCACCATCAACTTTTGCGGACAGAAGTCCTTTTACATTTTCCATTACAAAAACTGCGGGATGGTGTTTTGCAATAATACGTAAATATTCCTTGTATAGATAGACTCTGTGATCCTCTTTGTCTATACCACCAACTCTTGATCGTCCAACCAGGGAAAAAGCCTGACAGGGAGGACCACCAATCAATACCCAGTTTTTAGATTTACCTAGAGCTTTTTTAATTCTTTTATCCAACAATTCAGGAGGGTACTCTTTTTTCCCTAATTCTACCTGCCACGCTTCATCTTTAGCTTCAGCGCATTCATCAGGATATTTTTCAAATAACTCTTGTCTAAGTAGAATTTTTTTTTGTAGATCGGGTTCTTCCAAAAGACTATAATATTCTTCCGGCACATTTCCTATATCAAATTTTCTGAAAAAACTCCTTAATTCAAGAGTTTTATGTGCATTCTTATCCTTTTCTATTGAAAGCTTTATATCAAAAACCCTTTTCCCATGGTCCTCAATAGAAGAAAACCCTTCTCCCAATCCACCGGGGCCAGCAAACAAATCAATTATTGGAATGTTATCTATTTCTGACATATAATATCTTCATAAAGTTTTTTTAAAGTACTTTCCTTTTTATCTTTCTTTAATTCACATTCCCATATTACAAGTGTTTTCCAGCCAAGTAAATCCATTTTTATTTTATTATCTTTATCTCTCTGAACAGTGCGATTAATTTTCTCTAACCACCATTCTGTCCTTGTTTTCGGAATAACAAAATATTTACATCCTTCATGTTTATGCCAGAAACATCCCTGAACCTGAACAACTGCATGGTACTTTAATAATACAATATCCGGCTTTCCAGGTAATTTAGAATCATACAATCGAAATCTAAGACCTTTTGAATGAAGATATTTTCTTACAAGCAGTTCGGGTTTAGTGTCTTTTCCCAAAATTCTACTCATATTGTAGCTTCTGGTTTCAGGATCATGCACATCTGGTGACATTTAGCTCCCCTTCATATATCGAGTATTTGTTCCCCGGAATAAAAATAACCCTACAAATGACAAATAGCACACCCTTCCGTCTCATCCATATCCGCTATTTCATACCGTTCCTTAAGTTGAGCAATCTCCTCCAAAGTCTTCCCCTCAACCCAGGTAAAACGCTTCTTCCCCTTATTAAGTCTATCCTGTTTCTGAGGATTCTCATATTCCATAGCCTTCTTGTACAATTCAGGGTGATGTTCCAGCAAACCCTGCCATTCTCCAATTTGCTGATAAAAACAAAAATAACATCCAGATCGGGAACGCCAGCTGTAGTAATCCGGTAATCCAATTCCGGCATCTTCAAGAATTTCTTTTATATCTTCCAGGCCAAGAGCATCTTCTTTAAAAGGATATATGGGAATAATATTTTGTTTATGGGAAATAACAGGAGGCTTTTTTCTGGGTGAATCATAAGTTGCGGTTTCAGCTACAGAATCTGTTAGAATATGTGTTTTCTTAGGAATATAACCCTCACGATTTTCATCGCCTCTAATTCCAATAAAACTGTAGGCAAAACTATCACCTATCTCCATTTCGAAAGGTTTTATTTTTAAGGTACCAGTACACCACCTGGATCTGGGGCTGGGGAGAAAACCTCCATAATACTCGTTTAAAATTATATCGAAAGAATTACGCCCAGGCTTCTCACCAATGTTAAGGAACTTCTTAGCAGAAATTCTTTTAACTTCTACCCCTAACAGAGCTTCAAGCTTTGTTAGGTAAGCTTCTGTTTCCGGAAGTTCACACTCCGTATCAGAAAACAGGTATTCAAAAGGGAGTTCGGGATATTTTTGTTTTAAATATATAGCAAGAGCTGCGGAATCTTTACCGCCAGATACACTTACAATAAAACGGTATCCATCCTGCTCTCTATAGCTCTTAAGCACATCCTGCATCGTTGCCATTTGCTACATCTCCATAACTTTCAGTAATCTCTTTGACTATATCACCAATAATACCACTTGCCAAATCTTTTCCGAAAAATCAATCAGCGTAAAATAAGTGCCAGTTTGTCGCACCGGTGCGACAAAATATTTTTAATTTAGTATACCACTTAAGCACATCCTGCATCGTTGTCATTTGCTACATCTCCATAACTTTCTTCACGCTCACTAACTATATCACCAATAATACTACCTGCCAAATCTTTTCCTACAATATTTACAAGTTTCGAGTACATATTAGAAATCCTGTTCTTAGCTAGCAAAGAAATCTTGTTTGTAATCTCATCATCTTCAAAACCTTCAGCAAAATTCAAGGCTGTTTCCTCTACCGAATTAACAACCGTATGTATTTTCCTATAAAACTCTGGAATAGTACTATCATCCCACTGTTCAATGTTCTTACCTAAAAGAAGGTTAGAAATTGAATTAAAAAACTTTTCATCAGTATCATAATTAATTTCAATACGCGCCAACAAAGCCCTTGCTACCTTATCCTTAATCTCTTTACGAAGAGTCGTAGGAAAGTAATTTGCCCATTCTCTGGCATTATCCCGAGGCCTTTTTCTTTTATCAATTTTGTTTGCAGATTGAATTGCAGAAAAGAATGAATCAATAGCCTGACCAAGATAATACTTGGAGACATTTTCCAGTTCTTCTTTGCATATACTTATAGTTTGTATCAATTCATTTAAGTCTTTAATTTCATGTCCCATATTTTCTGGAATATCTATAAAAAGCATATTAACAGGATTCGATATTTTTTTAGAGTACGCTGAAATTTCCTTGCTTTAAGGGAAAGTTTTCTGGTTGTTAAAGACGCTGCAGGAAGTTTACTTTTCCATATCTCCAATGAATCAATACACCTAAGAATAAGATCTACATCATAACATACATTAACAGGCTCATCCAGAAAAAGATTATAGAAAACTTCCAGATATTTTTTCCTCACTCCATTCATTTCAATAACATAAAGTTGGTATTCCTCTGGAAATTTACAAATGTCTTCTATATCAGAATGTAAGATATCCCCAAGATACTGATTCCTATTAGTAATTGATATTGCCCCTGGAAAAGCTTTTAAAGCCGCAGCAAAAAGAATTGGTATTAATCCATCTCTAATACCGTAGGGAGCTGATTTTAAGTGATTAAAGAATGTCTCAAAACTCTGAGGACCATCCGAGGGGAGAGTTAAAAAGTTCTGAAACTGCTTCCATATAATTTTAAGTTTAGATCCTAGAAGCTGTTCTGGAAGAGCCCATAACCACCTTCCGTCTGGGGATTGATAGTATAACCCGGTGTGCAAGAGAACTGTACGGAATATAGACATATCCGGCTTGTTCCCAACCAGACCCAAATTTTCCAAACCGGTTCGTTCCAAAATACCCATAAGTAGTTTCTTCCTGGCATTCACAACAACACCAGAAGGATTTTTTCGTACAATCATCTCGTTATTTATATTTGGAGTACTGTAGAAAGCCGCTTCCATTAGATCTGAAAGCCAATATTTAAGTTCTTTTTTACCAGAAATGATCTTCTGACCTTCATTACTGTACCAGCGGCCACTTTTTCTGTCGGGGATTAGAATATGATCCATCATTTTCTGAAGATAGGTTCTAGCATCATCAGAGAACTGCTGTAATTCAGGAAGAACCAGCGGGTCTTCATTAATTAAAGCAGCATCATCCATAAGTATATTCAGACACTTAACTTCTATTGCAATATCGAACAAATCATAGAACCTGTTTGGTATAACAAAAATAATACGATTTTCAAAGGAAAGTGTATCTATAAGTTTATAAAATTGTGTAAGTTCATCGTCCGAAGAGGGAATACAATAATATATTTTACCATCTATCCCAACCGGAAGTTGTTCTTGAAAACCTGCTTTTATCAATTCTTCCAGTTTTTCGATGGACAGATATAAACCTGTAAAATATCGTTTAATATTATTTCTACTATTATAAATCTCAGGCTTCCATTGGGGAGCAGAAACTTCATCTGTTAAGAATTCAATAAGATCAAATGTTACCCTCTGTTTTGACTTTTCTACATCCAGGCGGCCTCTTATATCTACATCTGCTCCATGCCATACAGAGATATCATCACTCAGTTTTCTGTGTAACAGTAGCTTTTTATCTATAAGTTTATGTATTTTCTCATCAACTACCTTTACATCCTTAACAGAGACTGCAGCGCTTAATAATAATTTAGAAGCATGAACTCTTTCACCCTTTGTCCCTAATCCTAATAAACAAGCAGTTTTTAGGATATTAACACTTAAAGGATCGTCACTTACCTTGGAAATAGCACTTACAGTCTCAATATACTGCTTATAGGTTCCACCTATGCCTGTATCAGCCAACATCCCTTCTGCAAAGTAATCAAAAAGATCAGAAATACCTATTTCCTTATCTGAGTTAATTTTATTAATAAAAGTAAATAATGTTCTTTCGTTCTGAGCAACACGGGCAGAAACTCTGGGTAACAGATAGAGGGCAAAAGGATTTAACGGATTTGATTTTTCAAAAAGAGAGAAAAGTGCTGTATCACTAAATTCTTTAAATAAGCCTAGCTGCTTAGAAAAATCTATATATGAATTTATATTTAATCGATCATTACCAGCAGGTTTTATCAGATTTATAACATCTCCAACCAGGGAGTACAGTTCTTTACTATCATCGACATACTGGATAGTTTCAAATCTACCCTCTATTTTTTTCCACTCGATTCTAACAGTTTGGCTAACATTTTTTGCATAGTTCAACAAACCCTGGTGAAGCATTAAGCCAAGGGTAAAATGTAATTTGGATCTACTTACATATTCTGCTAACTGCTGAACTGCATCTAGCTCTTTGGAGTTACCATTATCTACAATATATTCCAGGTGTCTGCCAAACTCATCCCATAAAATAGTAATGCTATCAATTCCAAGCTTTTCTGCTTTTTTCTCTATGCGCCGGAAGAGGGCAAGGATACCTGCTATGCTCTCTGCTGATCTATCAAGACCTACCGTTTTGCTGCTGACTCCAATTCTTTTAAAAGAATCTGCTAAAGCCTCCATAATAGTTAATGGGAGATTCTTAACAACTCCGCTTATTGCTATTACCAGTCCTTTTGAATCCTTTGACATTCTAGTTTGGAGATTTGAACCACAAACTTCATTTACTTTCTTTACTTTAACAGCTATTTTTGCTAGAACATCTTCAGATTGTTTTCGGTTTTCTATAACATTTGCAATAAATGTAGCTGTTAAAGACTTACCGGAACCATAGGGAGCTACAATAAAGAAGGCCCTATCATTTTCATAACCTAAAAGAGAGTTTATAAGGCCAATACTCTTTGCAGTAGGTTGAAAATGGGAAACTCTTTCTGGAAAAGGAATATCAAAACCTAAATTTATTGACCTGAGATACTGCTCTTTCATACAGGTACCCCCTCTTCTATAGTTTGATACAGATGTACCATCCACTCCTCAGAAGATCTATTTTTAACAACAATCTGCCGTTCACCAGCCAATCCTCTAATTTTTAAATCACCATCAGATTCTGCTTCAAAGGAAACTAATAACTCAAAAAGTGCTTCATTACTCAACTGAAAAATCTTTCCAGGGCTGTTATCTACCCGAACAAGATCGTAAAAGGGAATATCAATAAACTCTGCATTATCAGTACTAAAAATCAATGAAATAGAATACATAAATACAGAAAAGTCTATATTTTTAATATCTTTATTAACCTGATAATATCCAGTAGTTCTGTAATAATTAATTAACCCTAATTCAGAAAAAGGGCATTCAATAGATTCTTCAGGGTCTTTGTTCTGCGCTGGAATTGACCGGGCATAACTTCCAAACATACATAATGCATCACGATCAAGAGTGCTTCTACTGGCCCTAACAGCTTTAGATAGAGTTACCTTTCTTTCGAGCAATTCTACACATATTGAGCGATCAAATCTCTCAAAATTGAAATGATTAAAAAACCAGTTCCAGGTATATGCATATTCAGCTGAATGAACCAGATTGATATGCATTATCCACCAGGTACTTTCTTCTGCAAAATAGGGATCATTTTTCCAGATTATCCTTCCTAAACTGGTTGGAAGAAGGTTTTTTTGGGACTTGCCTTTTTCATTAAGCTCATGCTCAGCTAAACCGGTTGCAACAAGCCAATGCCTAATGGCCATAGCCATATTTTTCCCAACACCAAGATAATCTGCAGATATTTCATGAGTCAGTAGTTTTTCATCCCTGTCCACATCTTCTATAAGAAGCTTTAGCCCCTTATGTAACCATCCTTCCCTAATAAAGAATGTTTGATGTCCTCCGAATCTCATTGCAACTCCTAACCCTATATAATATCAATAATTAAATAATGATTTTATTTTTTTATAAACTTCAATAACTTTTTCTGCTGCCTGTTCAGCCTCTTCCAATGTATTAAGACTGGAAAAACTAAAACGTAAACTGCTAAAGGCAGCTTCTACATCCAGACCCATTGCTATAAGTACAAAAGAAGGTTCCGGAATTTGTGATAAACACGCAGAAGTCTGGGAACAGATAATATCTAAATTATCCAATTGACCCATCATAGCTCTACCGTCAACTCCAGGGAATTCTATATTGGTGGTATTACAAACCCTTTTAATTGTACTCCCATTTAATTTTAATTCCGGTAGTGCCTTAAGAATAATACCCTCAAAAATATCTCTATATTCAGCCATTTTGAGGATAGACTTATTATAATCTCTTTTCCTAATTTCACAAGCCTTACCAAACCCGATAATACCTAAAAGATTCTCCGTACCTCCACGTTTCCCAAACTCTTCTGTACCACTAATAATAAGAGGAGACAGACTGTCAACATTTTTTGCATAGATTGCACCGACACCTTGTGGACCATTTATCTTATGGGCAGTAATTGTAAGGTAGTCTGGTTTAAAACTGTCAATATCAATATTAATTTTACCTAAGGCTTGTGCTGCATCTGTATGGAACAAACAGTTATATTTTCTGCAAATAGCAGCTATTTCACCTACAGCCTGAATAACTCCCGTTTCATTATTAACCCATTGAATGGACACAAAAGCTTTATTTAATTTAAGAGACTCTTCCAATTCTTCAAGATCAATCAAACCAGTGCTATCAACAGGTAAAAACTCAACAGTAATACCCTTACTTTCCAAATTTTCGCATAAATTCTTAACAGAAGAATGCTCTACAGAACTAGTAACAACCCTGTTAAGGCCGGAAGTATTGAGTCCAGATAAAATAACCTGATTATTAGCCTCGGAACCACAGGATGTAAACAGTAAATGCTCAGGCTCAGCATTAATTAGTTCCGCAACATGTTTCCGCGCCTCTTCAATTAGACCACGTGTTCCTTCTCCAATAGAATGGGGGCTGGAGGGATTTCCATAAGGTAAAACCATAACTTCACCCATTGCATCTGCAACTTCCGGCAGCAAAGTAGTTGTTGCATTGTTATCCAGATAAATAAAACTTTCAGGCATCGATGTTACTCCTTAACAATTCCCTTCCCTTTTTCAGTTAAACGATACTTCTGCAGCCGGCTGTTCGGAGATGGTATAATTATCTTCGACAATTTTAAAGTTTCCATCAGGAGCAAAAGAGGGATAGTAATGTTCAATATTTATCAAACCGGAACCGACTTTCTCAACCCGGTCGCGATAGATAATTATTCGTGCCGGCAGCTGACCGGTAAAATTACGGTGTACCAGCATATTAACTACAGCTTCTTTAAACTCCGGAGTAGTTGATTCACTGTGGGTTAATAACCTACTTATTATTTCGGTAAAAGTAAAACTCATCGATAATTATCCCCTCGAGAACTTAATTATATCATATATTAATTTCTTTAAAACCAGTATGCAGCCGAAGGAAAGCCCTTCCTGGCACCGGATAGATTTATTACAGTTAATGGCCACTCGTTAGATATTTTAACTTCGATTACACCTGCAATCCACTTGCTAAGAGACATTTTTGAAGATTCAGCTGTAGATTGGAACCTGTCCCATAGGAACCTTCGATTTTAAAAAAAAAGGATTATAGAAGGAAAACTAAGGCACATAGTATTCTAAAATTAGGTTTTATGTTTAAAGTCCAGAATAGAAACAGAAAAAAACTTTTTAAAATCTATTAGTGGCGAAGGGACTTGAACCCCTGACAAACCGGATATGAGCCGATTGCTCTACCAACTGAGCTACGCCACCAATTTAAAATCAAGAGTAATATACCAATGAGCCAGATCAGTGTCAATAGATTTCAGGACAAAGCTTTTTGTACTGTACTATATTTAAACTAAAAAAAGGACTTCTCTTAATATATCTCTGTTTTTGATCCAATATATCAAAATATTTTATACTATCTCTGCAGCCCCTATAGGAGGTTACCGCCTTCCAAACTACCTGATCTAGATAAGTTTATACTGTCTTCCCTCTCTCATGAGTCTTCCATTCCAGTAGTTACGGTTAAGATATAATTGCCGGTGTTTAGGATTATCAATACGGCTGGCAGTCTGCTGAATATGCCTCAAAGCCTTACTGAGGAGAGTAATTCGGTCTACCCCTTCCGCACCTGTATTTTCCGGCAGAGTAAGAGCGTGAAGATAATAGTAGTATCCATTATTAAGGTCTGACTCCGAAAGGCGTTCTTCTCTGGAGAGTCGAACCAGTTCTTTCCAGCCATTGGAATCACCGTCAATTTTTACAGTTAAAAAAGCTCTGAATGCCCTTATCAGCTGAAAAAGAACACCATGCCCCCCTTCCACAACAAGGCTCCGATCCTCAACAAAATCATAACCGCTTTCCCAGGAGGTAATACCTGAAGAACAAAACAGTCTGATTCTATCCTGTTCCAGGATAAAAGCATCTTCAATTTTTTTTAGTGAATTATTGTACTCTTCTATAAAATACAACCCTTCGGAAGAAAAATAGAGAGCTTCGGAAGAAAAATCATAGTTATTAAGAATCTTCAATCCATACCTGTAATCCCCAAGATATATAAAACATCTGCCAAGCCAGATATTAAATATATCTTTTTTATTTCCATCAAAATAAATTCCGCATAATCTCAGACCTTCGGTAAACAGCGAAACAGCACCGCCATATTCTCCGAGTTCAAACAGAACCCGGCCATGTAGAAAAACCAGAAAAAGCTGCCAGTCTCTTTTGCCGCTGCCTTCACATATAAGCAGAGAATCTGTGATGAGTCTCAATGATTCCGACAAATTCCCATAATTAAAATTTACAACAGCTTCAAAACTGATAATCTCAAGAATCAGGAAAATATCTTTCTTCCTTTCAAGCAGCTCTTTTGCCATTCGAAAGTAATCTTTGGACTCATCAATTCTCTTTAATCCCATTAAAATTTTTGCAATATTAAAATTGACCTGAGTGGTAAGGTATCTATTATCTGAATCCTGAATATCAATCAGGGAGGACTTTGCAATATCAAGTGCTTTTTTAAATTTATACTGAGCATATAGATAATCTGCACAGGAATTCTTCCGTTCTGAATCCAGAACTGTATCAATTACCACTGTATTCGAGAGGCGTAAAAAAACATCTGCTGCAAAGTCATCCCGGTTATCGTAGAGAGCTGCTTTCAAAAAACTTATATTTTGTTTTAACTCTATCAGATCCCTGTCTTCTTTATCCGGAAAACCCTTTATCAACTGAGCGATACGCTCAAAAAAGGTTCCGGCGCTGTCAGACTTACCGGAGATTATCATGAGATCGATTGTTTTTAGTATTATCAGTGCCTCTTCTTTATACATCCCGATTTTTCTGAATATATAAATTAATTTTTCAAAAATGGTCAGCTTAAATCCCTCTGTTCTCTCCAATATTATTTCAGCTATATCTGCAATGATAATCTTTTCATCATTTTTTAAATTTATAAAAGTATCATCATCAAGAGGTAAATAAGAAATTCCCATATTACCTGGATAAATAACTCCATCCGAAATTAAATCTTTGTATATCTGCTCGTTCTTAAGATGCTCCGACTGTTCCGTCTCCAGAAGGGAAAAAAATATCTCTTTATCGCAAAGATCGTGGAA
>JAJRQE010000141.1 GCA_024280415.1 Spirochaetota bacterium
CTGTCAAAAATTTCGGTAATTTTTTCGTCGGTAAACTCAATCTCAAAGGCATTCAAAATTGTACTCAGCTCCTTGATCTTCTCATTCTGTAAAACCATAGGCTCTGTAAAAGTATTTACAGCTACAAGAATTACAGAAAGGATAGACCCAAGTATCAGTACAAAGACAATCATCATTATTTTGTCTTTCATAGTTTATTATTCCTGTATTTAGATTTCAAAACCATATGATCAATCAGTGGATTCAAACCATTCATAAAAATGATACTGAACATCACACCCTCGGTATATCCCGAAAAACTCCTTATCAGCAAAGTCATCAATCCACATCCAATACCAAAAATAAACTTACCCTCATTAGTTCTGGGGCCTGTTACAGGATCGGTAGCCATAAACATAGCACCGAAAAGAAGCCCTCCGCTTAATAAACTAAATATCGGAGGCGCAATGGTATTTATAAAAGGGGATCCAATCAGTGACAAAACAAAAACTGTTCCAAGATAGGAAACCGGAATCCTCCAGTTCGAGACCTTTGAGAGCATGAGAAATACTCCCCCTACTATTATTCCAAGTCGGAACAACTCCCCCATGCTTCCGGCATGCATACCCAAGAGAAGATCCATATACGATGACATTTCACCGGAAACCTTAAACACTCCCAGAGGCGTTGCAGAGCTTATTACATCAGCAAAAGGTTCCTTCCAGGCAGCTGACATCTGCTGAGGAAAAGCTATTGTTATAAAAAGCCTTCCAACCAGTGCAGGATTAAAAATATTTCTTCCTGTTCCTCCGAATACTTCCTTTCCAAAAAAGGTACCAAATATGGAACCAATCGCCACGGCCCACAGGGGCAGAGTGGGAGGAAGAACCAGAGCAAAAATCAAACCTGTAACAAGAAAGCCTTCTTCAATCTCTCTGTCCCTGAGTATGGCAAAGGCAACCTCTACAAGACCACCTGCAACATAGGATGTCATTATTATAGCCAGAGCATACAATCCGTAAAAATAAACGGCCGCAATGGTAGCCGGCATAAGACCGATAATAGCAAAAGACATGTAACGCTTTATCTCAATATTATCCTTAATATGGGGAGCACGGAGTGTCACCACTCTGTTCCCGAAAATTATTCCCTCGATAGTCTCAAATATTGCACGAAATTTCTTTAAGGATTTTACTTCTCCCATACTATGAAGGAGAGCCTGAACCCTATTCTGATTCTTCATCTGTCGCCTCCCCTAAACCAATAAGATTATAGGCATTAATAAAATCCTTCTCACTGACAAATGCTTCTGAGAGAAGTTCCTTTTTCCCCTCTTTAAGATGGGAAGCAACCGGTATTTTTGAAGGACAGACATAACTGCACAAATTGCAGTCAATACACTTAAATATCCCATACTGGATAACTGTTTCATCAAGCATTTTCCTCTCCACATAGGGGAAAAGAATATTTGGCAGAATACCCCCAGGGCAAACATTCTGACAAAACCCGCAGGAGAGACAGGCTCTTACTTCACCATTTAAATTAGTACTCACTTTCCGGGTAAAGGGGAGGAACTTTGCAGCAAATGTATTGGAATATGAGTCTTTTCCAAACCCCGGTCTGGCAAAAAACATCAGTTCCTGACCCCTTTTCTCCTCAAGGGCAACAAGAACCTCACTGTTTCTTCCAATAGGGGATTCGGGAGAAAGGGTGCTTCCTGTTAAAACACTATTATTTATAAAACGGAGATCTTCGGGATCATCGAAGGAAAGGTTGTTGGTTGCAATAGCCGCAACTGTTGTCCCAATTTTAACCTGCCTGTGAGAGTGATCTTTAAACCCCGGTCCTCCCAGAGCTATAATCCGGTCAACAAGAGGTTTCCCCGTAACTACCGCATCATACACCTGACAAACATCCTGAATACCTATTATTACAACCCCCCTGTTCATACCGCTATAAGAGGTAGGGAGATCCAGATTCAGTATGGTTTTCAACAGTACTGAATCGTGATTCTGGGGATACTTCGGCTTTACTCTGTGATATTCAACGGACAGATCCTCGGGCAGAGCATTTTCTATGACCTGAAACCAGGTGGAACTGTTTATTCCTACCGCAATATGGATTTCAGCCTGATCCATTATCTTTGCCAAAACAGCAAGTCCCTCTGTAAATTTCCTTGCCCCTCCATTATCGAGAAACAGAGAAATATCAGGATTATAAACCTCGGCAAAGGTATAATGAACAATAATATGCTTCACTTCTTCGGGAGAAATTACTGCTGTCCTGAAACGGGTGGGAATGCCTTCTGCACCCAGAGCAGATGTACCGGACAAATAGAGGATCTTTTCAATCTCATCTTTTCCGAGCTTATTCCACTCCGAACCGGAGCCGGGAACACTCTCCCAGCCTTCTGAAGAAGCCGACTCAATTTTTAAACTCAGGATCTCATCATCCAGATAGTTCATTTTCTGAACTGATTTCACAACACCATTAACCGGACTATGAACAGGAGAGGAGATACTGTCATTATCCTGCCAGACAATCTGACCGGATTTTACTTTGTCTCCAGCGCGTACCAGAGGTTTAATACCCAGGGAAGCACTGCAGAGAGGGACAAAGAGATATTCAGGAGCTTCCTGCACAACCAGACCCGACTCAGGTTGTCCTAAGAACTGTTTAAACTCATACCCTCCGGTAATTTTTCCATTCTGTACTTTCATTTGTCACCAGATCTTTGTTTATTTTATCGCTGCTATAGAAAATTCTGATAATTTTCAAAACAGGAATGTAAGTTATTATATACGTTTTAATAAGTAATACAATAGTAAAATGGGAGTTATTGAATATTTTTTCACAACAAGATAAGAGCCTAAGAGAACAAATATAAATTCCAATATTAATAACCCATCGCAGGATTAATTTTTGAATATTTTTTATTTGTATGACAAAATTAATAATATTCAGCACAATTCTAAATTATAGTGTATAATGGTCAAATACGTTTTGCAGGGAGGTACTATGCTTAGTTTTAAAAGCTTGAAGATATCCTTGGCACAACTATCAAGTGGGAACTTCAGATGAAAAAAAACCAACTATCAAAAATAGTGAATTTTATGGCGAGCTATTTTAGTCTTAATCTGGAGTAATGCACTGTGCAGGAATTAAGTCCGATAGAATCATCCTCATTCAAGAGTCTTAATAAGGTAATAACATGGTTCATTACTCTAAGGTGGATTGCCTGTGTAGGAGTCGCGCTGGTTCTTGCCATCGCACACTTTCTGTTTGCCCTAAGGCTTCAATACAGGTTTTTATCCATTACTACTACTGTTTTAGTATTATTAAATATTTCACACAGTTTCTATTTCTACATATATAAAAAACAATATCTCCAGAGAAGAGAGATTCATCAGTTTTTTCAAATTCAAATTATCGGCGATTATATTGTACTTATTCTTTTGGTCTATTTCTCAGGGTTTATGGAGAACCCGCTGATATTTTTCTTTGTATTCCATATTATTATCACATCCTTCCTCTTTACTTCCAGAATAGTTACTCTATATACAACTTTTCTGATCCTGGTTATCACAGGTATTTCAATACTTCAGTATATTCAGATTGTGCCTGTTTATCCCCTGTTTACCAATTGCAGCAATATGGCAGGAGTTGTTAGATTTGTACAGACAGCAGGATTCTCAGGCCTGCTTATAATAACAGCATATTTAACCACCAGTATAATTAACAGAATTGATGCCAGAGGAAAACAGTTCGAGGTGGAACTTAATAAATACAAGAGTCTGGATAAAATAAAATCAAATTTTATTCTTCAGGTTACACATGAAATACGGGGACCTCTGGCCGCCATAAGCGGCTTCCATGAGATGATACTCCGGGGGATTACAGGGAAAATCGAGGATCATACAAGAGAAATAATAACAAAGGCGGACAGGCGGACTGATAATCTTCTGATAATTATCGGAGAAATGATCGACTTCGCATATATGAAATCCAGTGATGACAGCAAATTTATAACAAAAGAGATGTATGTAAGAAAAATTATAAGTGAAAACATTAGTAATGTTACCACAAGGGCTGAACAGGAGGGGGTTCACCTCTCGGTTGCATGCCCAAGACATTTAAAAATAAAAACAAACAGTGATCTAATGAATATAATACTCGGGAATCTTTTATTCAATGCAATTAAGTATACGGAAGCAGGAGGAAATGTATCACTGATTGCTTCAGAAAAAGGACATGAAGTTCACTTTGTTGTAGAAGATACAGGAATTGGGATTTGCGATGATGAGATAGAAAAAGTGTTTGATGAATTCTACAGATCAAGAAGAGCCAGGGTTCTGGAAAAGATGGAACAGGTCTCGGGCTATCGATAGTACAACGTGCTGTTAATGCTCTGCAGGGAAGAATTATTGTATATTCAAAGGAGGGTAAAGGAAGCAGCTTTCATGTGTTTTTACCAGCCTATATCGATACAGGAAAAATACCGGGAGGAGAGAATGGCGAGAATATTAATAATTGATGACGATGAGGATATTATTGAGACAGTTGGTTCCTTATTAAAATTTGAAGGGTTCGAGGTCGAGTTTGCCACTACAACGGAAAAGGGGCTGGAGATGATAAAGGACAGCATCCCGGATCTGGTATTATTGGATATAATGTTCCCGGATAAAAAAACAAAGGGCTTCGATGCCTCTTCGGAGATTAAGGGATTATTTTCCGATCTGCCTCTATTTGTTTTTACAGCAATTAATAGAGAGTATGCCTTTGACTTCTCGAAGGACGATATAAAGGCAGATGAATTTATCAATAAACCGGTTAAACTGGACAGACTGGTTGAGATGATAAAACAGTATATTTAGGCTGCCCTGTTTTTTTTATCGGACAGCCGACGGCACTGCTCACGAATATTATTTACTAAAGAGAAAAAGTCACGCATTAGGGAGACCATGCTGTAATGTCCTTTATTTGTGACCCTGATTGACCCATGTTTCATTACTACAGCTCCGGATAAAAAGAGAAAAAGCAGTTCAACAAAGAGATAGAAAAACCATGACCTGCCATGATTCCTTTTCATCTGTTTAAGCTCCATTCTACCGCCAAAAAGTGACATTAGAAGTGAATATAGCAATTTTTCTTTTCTATTATAGGATTTACCCATTGTTATGGCCGATAAACCTGCATTAATTGTATCTATATATTGGTGAATAGAAAATGTTGTTGCGAACATTCCCTCTGTCAGATAGGAAAATGAACCTGCACCCACTCCAATATAATAATCTCTGGTTACAATATACTCATCTATTAAATTCCCTTTTCTGGTAAAACACCATGCTGAGGTTCTTTCATAGCTCTCTAAAAGTCTGTCCGAAATTAGTTTATAAAATTCCTTCTCATTTTCTGCACCATGATTTCCCAGAGCCAAAGTCATCTTGTCTTTTACAGAGGAGGAAGACATTAGAGGATAGAATGTTGCCTGGTCAATTCCCAGATCTTTTATAATCGAAATATCTCTTCCCAATGTTTCTGAAGTCTGTTCCGGAAAATTAAAGATCATATCTACATTTAAGGTATTAAATATACCAGCAGTCTCTTTCAGCTTTTTCTGAATCTCTTTACCGCTTCCATATTTATTAAACCTTTTCAGCTTTTTTAAAAGCTTATTGTCAAAGGTTTGAACCCCGACTGAAAGCCTTGTAACCCCTGAGTCCTTAAGAATTTTAAGAATATCCGACTGCAGATGATTGGGATTTGTTTCTACTGATACTTCTTTGATATCCCACAGAGATCTGATTAGTCTAATTACTTTTCCAAGGTATTCCGGCTTGACTGTAGGAGTACCGCCCCCAATATATACCTCATCAAACCTGAAACCATTTTTATGGTATTCCAGAATGTCTTTCTCGAGAGCATTAAAATAATTCACAGCCAGAGCATCATCAAATTTCACCTTAAAAAAAGAACAATAGGGGCAAAGTTCTTCACAAAAGGGGATATGGACATAGAGAAGCAGTGGTGTACCAGGAGCTGTAAGTACCGGTGGCCTCGAAAGTGGAGAAACTCTAAGACTCCAGTGCATCATCATTCTGGAGACTTTGTTAAGCAGTATTTCTGAGATGTTTTTCATTCGTCTTTTATAACATGCAACACATATACTTTGCAATAAAGCTTTTCCACTAAGTGACTTTTGCGATGGGTCTGTTTCCGGCTATTTTACGCCAGTGAGAAATCCTTTTTCAGAGAAGAGCTGCCTTTAAATTTCACCCGCCTATTTCAGAATCATCATAGTTACGTTTTATAAAATTATTTATATATTCAACGAGATTCTCTTTAAATTGTGCCAGGGATTCAAAGAGCTCGGTTTGACTATCAGATACTAGTTTCACGGACACCTTTGTATAAAAATCTTTCAATTTTTCTTCATATTTAATAACATTCCTGAATATATCCAGAGGTGGTGTATCTTTACTGATTTTATGAACCGGTATTTCATCTTCTACATGAAGGCCGAAAGAAAATTGAACGAATTCAATGGAACCATAGTCCTTGAGATCCATGTTATTCAAAATTTCCAAATGTGCATGCTGGTTTTTCTTTAGACAATTAATAAGCTCTTTTGACTGCTCATTTTTCAGACCATAAGCAGCAATTTCATAGAGATCCATGATCTCCTGTTCCCATTTTAATGTCATCTTAAATATCTGATCTAAATCCCGAAATGTTCTCATACTTGCCCCCTGTCTTACAGGATAGATCAGGTATCCACTATTTGCAATGAATATTTTTTCTCCTCAAGCCAAATAGAGACTTTTACCCTCATAATAAGACACATCGCACAAGTCTCAAAAAAAAATAGTTGACAATAAAACTCAGTGAAATATAATGACGGTTGAGCATTATTGATTTTCTGCATCGATTCTGCAGCATGTTCATTTTTTTTTATAATCTGGATCCTTAATGACCAGGAGTTAAAAATGGGACATAAAATTCTAATTATCGACGACGATGAAGACATTGCTGATAATATTCAGGCTCTGCTAAGCTATGAAGGTTTCGAAGTTATAGTTGCAAATCATGTTGAAGATGGTCTTGAAAAAATTAAAAATGAAAATCCTGATCTGGTTCTTCTTGATATCATGTTTCCGGAAGGTAAAACTCTGGGGTTTGAAACAGCCATTGATATTAAGAATCTTCGCCCAAAACTTCCGGTTTTTGCTTTCTCGGCAATCAATAGGGATTACTCATTCGATTTTCAAAAAGAGGATGCTCATGTTGAAGAGTTTCTGGTAAAACCGGTTGATACAAAAAATCTGGTAAATCTTATTAACAAATATCTTGAATAGTACTGCTGGACGCGTTTTGTAAATCTCTAACTAATGTGGAGGAAGGATATGAAGACCCGGGGCGGATATACGCCAAAAATCTCCGGAAGACCGAGTAATATCTTAAAAAAGATCCCAATGGCATCGTTTTTAAGTGTTGATCTTAGGAGGAATGGACGGCAATACAATCCACTTGTTAAAGAAGGACAAAAGATAAAGATTGGTGATACGATTGCAGAGACTGAACTGTCCGGCAGTAAAGAGGAGGCAAGAAAAAATCAACAGACACTTGTCCTCCCGTCTCCGGCCGATGGAACGGTTCATTTAATTAAGAATAAAGAAACAGGTATAACTGTTTCCATAAAGTTAACAGAGATCGGTCCTTCGGTAGATACAAATCCGGCCAGAGTAAAAGATCCAAGCAGGTTAACCCCTGCTGAAGCCAGAAAAGTCCTTGTGGAAAGAGGAATCTGGGATTACTTCTGGAGTTCGGCAACAAAAAGCACACCAGGAACAGATGGAGCTATAAAACCAAAAACTATTATTATAAATACTGTAATTGCTGAACCTTTCAGAACCCGTGGAAATGTAATTCTGCAGCAGTTCTGGCATAGTATTGTTAAAGGTATGAGCTACCTCCCCCTTCTCCTTGCAGATTATGGAACTGTAGAATTTATTCTGACACATAGAAAGGATCCCATTGTACAGCTAATGCTCAAAGAACTTACAGGGAAAGCCTGGGTTAAGTTTCATTTTGTTGATGTTAAATATCCTGTAGAAAACCATCTCCTTCTCGATGGACTTTTGAGAGAGACAAAAGCAAACCTTGCTCCTGATGATGATATCTGGATTGTGGATATTCAGTCTGTTGAAGCTATAGGAATCAGTCTGGGAAAGGGTGTTCCTATAAGCAGAAGAATTGTAGCAATGGGTGGCCCGGCTTTTCCTGACCCTATGCATATCAATGTAAGAATTGGAACATTACTAAAGGATATAATCCCGGAAACAGTAGATCTATCTTCCACCATGGTTCTTAGGGGCGGTTTGTTTACGGGTACACCTGTGGATCCCGAAACTGACTCTGTCGGGTTCGATGATGATGC
Organism: Spirochaetota bacterium; assembly: GCA_024280415.1. Classification (GTDB taxonomy): domain Bacteria; phylum Spirochaetota; class Spirochaetia; order B11-G9; family B11-G9; genus JAJRQE01. The sequence continues at coordinate 8,417 of JAJRQE010000141.1, forward strand.
TTTCTTTTTCCTTCCGGTAAAAAAGACCAGAGAATTTATCTCCTTTATCAGACCCGGCATGAATAAAAAATCGATATTCCCCAATTTCCAGGGAAGAATTGATAAAGATATATCAACCCAGATGCGTGGTGAATTACGTCCATGTATTGCCTGTGGAAAGTGCCAGGAGGTTTGTCCTGTAGGTCTGCTGCCCCAGATTATCCATCGCTATCTATACAGTGACAGACTGGACGAGGCTCAGAAGATGGGGCTCGAAAGTTGTATCGACTGCAATCTCTGCACTTTTATATGCACATCAAAAATTGAACTGAGGGAACAGTTTTTTAAAGCCAGAAAAGTACTCCGTACGGAAAGGGAAGGTGGCGTATGAAGTTATTACGAACTTTTTTTGATAAAATAGAACCTGTTTTTGATGAAGGCAAACCTCTTTCATCTCTTCATCCAATTTATTCCATGTTCGATAATATGATGTTTCTTACAGACGAGAAAACACGAAATGCTCCATTTGGAAGAGACCCTATCGAAATCAAGAGATATATGTTTCTTGTAATTATCGCTCTTGGCCCATGTTTTCTGGGAGCTCTCTATTTTTTTGGGATCCGTGTTTTGTGGATGTTAATTGTTTCCTACGCTGCCGGAGCAGTGGTAGAAATTGCCTTTGCAGTAATAAGGAAAGAAGAAGTTAACGAAGGTTTTCTTGTTTCCGGATTTATATTTCCCCTTATCCTTCCTCCCGGGATTCCACTCTGGCTCGTGGCGGTCGGGATGATATTCGGTATCCTCATTGGCAAAGAAGTCTTTGGTGGAACAGGACGAAACCTTTTTAACCCGGCACTTGTTGGACGCAGCTTTCTTGCACTGGGATACCCCTCCATTATGGCCACATCATGGATTACCCCTGGCAGCGGGACTCTTGGGAATTTACTAATAAATTACCAGCTGGCTGCTCCTGAAGCAATAAGTGCAGCGACTCCCCTGGTTCAGGCAAAAAGCGGTATTATGTCACCCCTTAAGGATCTGCTTATTGGAAATATTCTGGGCAGTGCAGGAGAAACCTCTGCCATCCTTGTAATACTTGGAGGAATTATTATTCTTGCTGCAGGAATGGCAAACTGGAGGACTGTTCTTTCGATAATTCTTTCTTTTGCAGGATTCAATCTACTTCTTAATCTGTTTTCGCCAGGTACAGCAAACCCCGTACTCTTTAATATGCTTTCCGGAGGATTTCTCTTTGGTGCATTTTTTATGGCAACAGATCCGGTTACTTCCCCTGTTACTATTTCTGCAAAATGGCCCTATGGGATTCTTATCGGTCTTCTTGCATTACTTATCCGGACATTCTCCGGATTTGTGGAGGGAATGATGTTTGCAATTCTCCTGGGTAATATTTTTGCGCCTCTGTTTGATGAGGTTGTAATACGTATACGGATGAAACGATATGCAAAAAAATACTAATTTTCGAACCATTGTTTTTGCTACATTACTTGGTCTGGTTTCTTCTCTTTCTCTATTTCTGGTATACGTGCAGACAAAACCTCTCAGTGAGGCCAATGAGCGGGCTGAAGAACTAAGAAATTACCTCTTTGTCCTGGATGTCCCTGTGTCCAGTAATGCGGGGGCCGAAGAACTGCTGAAAATTTTCGACCGTTTTATTCGTGTCAAAAAAGTCGATTCTCTCACATTTTATGAATACTACCCGGAAAACGGTTCCTCAGATTCACCTGTTGCAGTAGCACTGCCCTTGAGTGGTCCGGGTTTATGGGGAAGGATAGATGGTGTTCTTGCCCTGGAACCGGATCTTAAAACAATCAAAGGTATACGGTTTTATAAACAAATTGAGACTCCGGGTTTGGGCGGAGAGATTACCACTGACTGGTTTCAATCCCAGTTCGTAGGAAAATCAATACTCTCTTCTTCAGGGGTGCCGGGTTTCAGGATTGTCAAACAGGGAGAGGTTCTGGATAAAAATTCAGTAGACGGTATCAGTGGAGCAACCATGACATCCGACAGGGTCGAGAAATTTCTGGTAGATCTTATAAAAAGTGTCTGGAATGCAAGGAGCGAATATGCACGGTAATACAGCACAACAGGGTCAAAAAACGAAGTTTCGTGAAATCTTTATGGATGGTATATACAGGATAAATCCTATCACGATACAGGTTCTGGGGATTTGTTCAGCTCTTGCCGTAACCGTCCGGGTTGATAATGCAGCTGTCATGGGAGGAGCTGTCATCTTCGTTTCCATATTCTCAAACCTGATTGTATCACTTCTAAGAAAAATAATACCCCTAAGAATTAGAATGATAACCGAAGTGGCAATAATTGCCACCTTTGTAATCGTCTTTGACCAGTTTCTAAAGGCCTATTACTGGGAAATGTCAAAACAACTCGGACCCTATGTAGCTCTGATAATTACCAACTGTATTGTCATGGGAAGAGCCGAGGCCTTTGCGATTCAGAACCCGCCACTGCAGTCTGTATTCGACGGCATTGCAAATGGGGTTGGATACACCATTGTACTTGTCCTTATCGCCCTGGTTCGTGAAATTATAGGATCAGGATCACTCACAATTTTCGGGATACAGATCCTGTCATTACTGGAACTCGGCTATACAAAAAATCTGATCTTTGTACTTGGTCCGGGAGCTTTTTTTACGACCGGATTTCTTATGTGGGTTTTAAACGCATTAAACAGGAATGGAGAGGAGGAAAAATGAACAGTACATCACTGATGGTTATATTTGTAGGCTCTATTTTTACAAACAACATTCTATTTGCCAGTTTTCTTGTAATGTGCTCCTTCCTTGTCTGCTCGAACAAGATTGATACAGCTATAGGACTCGGAAGCGCAGTCACCTTTGTTATGGTTACAACTACGGCAATAAACTACCTTGTGTATCATTATATCCTGCTTCCCCTGGGACTGGAGTTTCTCTCCTATATAATATTCATAGCAATTATTGCCGCTTTTGTTCAGTTTGTTGAGATGTTTGTCGAGCGGTTCAGCCCCGATCTCTACTATGCCCTGGGTATTTTCCTTCCCCTTATAACTGTAAACTGTGCAATTCTGGGTGTAAGTCTATTTATGGTTTTAAGAAATTATAATTTTTTGCAGTCGACTGTTTTTGGTCTTGGGGGTGGTTTGGGCTGGGCCCTTGCAATTATGCTTATGGCAGGTCTAAGGGAGAAAATGGGCTATTCAAATGTTCCAAAACCATTAAAAGGAGCAGCAATCATCATGCTGGTTACCGGAGTCCTGGCCATGTCCTTTATGGGTTTTTCCGGCATGATCAGTATGTAATGAGGCTATCTGTTA
>JAJRQE010000142.1 GCA_024280415.1 Spirochaetota bacterium
GGGCGGATCGTAAAATCGGGAAATCGGGATCTGGTGGATCAACTTGAAGAGAGAGGTTACGGATGGATAAGAGAAGAGTTTACTATTCCGGAGGAAGCAGATGAGTATCAGCGAACAATTGCCTCTTGAAGAGTATGAACATGGCTATTATTTTCCGGATCAGTCTGTATTTAAAACAAAGAAAGGGCTTGACGAAGATGTTGTCCGGGCAATTTCCAATAGGAAAGATGAGCCTGAATGGATGCTCAACTACCGCCTAAAGGCGTACGAGACATTTTTAAAGAAGGATTTTCCCAATTGGGGGGCAGATATTGGTGATATCAACTTTGATGAGATTTACTACTATGCCAAACCAGTTGATAAACAGCAGCGCTCCTGGGATGATGTTCCCGATGATATTAAGACGACATTTGAGAGAATCGGTATACCCGAGGCGGAACGTAATTTTTTAGCAGGTGTTGGTGCACAGTATGATTCGGAGGTTGTTTATCATAACTTAAAGGAGGAGATTGCAGCACAGGGAGTAATTTTTTGTGATCCTGAAACAGCTGTACGGGAACATCCCGAAATTGTAAAAAAGTATTTTGGAACAATTATTCCCCATACGGACAATAAGTTTGCCGCTCTTAATTCTGCTGTCTGGTCAGGGGGAAGTTTTGTTTATGTCCCTGCAGGTGTGCATGTAGATATTCCTCTCCAGGCTTATTTTAGAATTAATTCGGAAAACTTTGGACAGTTTGAACGGACTCTTATTATTGCAGAAGAGGGCAGTTTTGTTCATTATATTGAAGGTTGTACCGCTCCTGTTTATACAACAGATTCACTTCACAGTGCAGTTGTGGAAATTATCGCTAAAGAGGGTGCCAGAGTCAGATATTCAACCATACAGAACTGGTCAGGGGATATCTATAATCTTGTTACTAAACGGGCTTTTGCATATAAAAATGCCACAGTGGAATGGGTTGACGGCAATATCGGTTCCAAGCGGACAATGAAATATCCTTCGGTATTTCTTAAGGAGCCAGGTGCTCATGGTGAAATACTCTCCATTGCATACTCCGGTTATAATCAGGAACAGGATACAGGAGGAAAGGTGATCCATCTGGCAGATAATACCTCCTCTGTAATTACATCAAAGTCGATTAGTAAGGATGGTGGTATATCAACCTACCGGGGACTTATTAAAATTGCAGACGGTGTAGTGAATGCCAGGTCAAAAGTTGTGTGTGATGCACTTATTATTGATGATAAGTCGGTATCCAATACATTTCCCTATATGGAGGTCTCCTCGGATGATGCTGTTCTTGAGCATGAAGCCAGTGTTAGTAAAATCTCAGAGGATCAGCTTTTCTATCTAATGTCCCGGGGGCTGGATGAGGAAAGTGCTTCTACTATGATCGTAAATGGTTTTCTTGATCCCCTGGTTAAGGAACTCCCCATGGAATATGCGGTTGAACTCAACAGACTCATTGAACTTGAAATGGAGAAATCAATTGGATAATAGAAAATTAAGTGAAACTATAAGCAGGATAACCAGGGAATCGCGTGAGAAATTTAAAAGAGAACCATGGCCCTCTCCGGTATCTGAAGAGTGGAGAAGAACAAGTCTGGCAAAGTATGATCTAAGTGGTTTTGTTCTGCAGAATTATCAGAATAGAGAGGAAATAACGAGCAGAAAAGAGGAATTGCTTAGTACTGATTTTGATATCCATATTATAAAAGCTTCAGGGAAGGCGGCAGATATCAGGATTAAAGGGGATCTTGATCATAAGGTTACGGTATTTAATCCTCTGTCACTGGAAGTTGGTGGAATAGAAATCCCCGATTCTGCTGCTATTCTGGTGACGGATGCTGCTCTTCGAGCAGATAACAGGACATCTTATCTTGCACTCAGCAGTTTAGATGATTCACTGTTTATTATTATTCCTGACAGTATAATTCTTTCAAAACCGATACTTGTGGAATTTGAAGCATCCCCGGAAGGGGATCTATTTTTACCCAACCTTTTTGTAAATGCAGGTAAAGGGGCTGAAATTAAAATTATTCAAAAAATCAAGGCTCCGGGAGGTGCAAATGTTTCCGGCTTTCTTCAGGTTAACTGTGATTCGAACAGTAATGTTCATTTGGCAACAGTTACAGAAATTGAAAATGATTCAGTACTCTTTCTAAACAGAAATTTTGACCTTTCCGAAAAAGCAGTGCTGTCCGACTTTCAGTCCTATACAGGAGGGACTCTTGTAAAGAGCAGAACAGAAGTTAATCTCGCAGGAGATAAAGGGGAGGCAAGGCTCTACGGTACTGTATTGTCGGATGAAAACAGCCATATCGATGTTATGACAGTTCAGCATCATATTGAAAAGGGGTGTTTTAGTCAGGCAGAGATAAAATCCATTGTGAGAGACAGAGGCCGGAGTATATATCAGGGACTAATTGAGGTTGAGGAGGCAGCTTCTCTAACAGATGCATATCTTACCAACAATAATATTGTTCTTAATGATGGAGCCAGAGCTGATTCTATTCCAAGTTTGAAAATACGTAATAATAATGTAAAATGCAGTCATGGATCCACAACCGGAAAAATAGACGAAGATCAGATTATCTATCTTACCTCAAGAGGTCTGGAGAGAGAGGATGCAAAGGATCTTATTCTTGAAGGATTTCTCAGCAGAGTATATAATCAGTTGTCGGAACCTGTGAGTTCCTACTGCTCTCCTATTATATTGGATAAATTAAAACAAGCGGAGGCTGTTTATTAGATGAATGACAACTGGGTTTTTCATAACGGGAAAAGTATCTCCCGGGTCAGAGAGGATTTTCCTATCCTCCAGCATAAACTCAACCTTAAGGGCGGCATTGCTCCGGTTGATCTGGTCTATCTTGATACTGCTGCTACGGCTCAAAAACCTCTTCAGGTAATTGATGCAGTAAACAGATACTATACAAGGCAGAATTCAAATGTACACAGGGCTCTTCATACTCTAGGGGAGGAAGCTACCGCTGTATATGAAGGAACGAGGGAAAAGATTAGATCATTCATAAATGCCCTGCACAGGCATGAAATTGTTTTTACAAAGAACACCACAGAGTCTATAAACCTTCTGGCGTCATCCTATGGAAGCAGTTTTAAACCAGGAGATGAAGTCCTCCTGACGGAGATGGAGCATCACAGTAATCTTGTTCCATGGCAGCTGCTTTCAGAAAAAACGGGATGTACCCTTAAATTTATTCCCATTGATCAAAATGGTGAACTGGAACTTGACCAGCTTGACCAGCTTTTAACAGAGCGAACTGTATTTGTAGGAGTAATGCATGTATCAAATGTTTTCGGTACAATTAATAACATTGAACTGATAATAAAAAAGGCACATGCATTGAATATTCCTGTTCTTATTGACGGGGCTCAGAGCTCTCCCCATATGCAGATCGATGTACAGGCACTTGATTGTGATTTTTTTGCTTTTTCCGGTCATAAACTGTATGGCCCTATGGGGATTGGTGTGCTATACGGGAAAGAGGAGTATCTTGAAAGCATGCCGCCCTTTATGGGTGGAGGAGATATGATCCGTTCTGTAAAACTGACCGGTTCAACCTGGAATGAGTTACCCTGGAAGTTTGAAGCGGGCACTCCTAATGTTGGAGGTGCTGCGGGGCTGGGATCAGCAATTGATTATATAAATGAGCTTAGTTTTGAATCTATCTGTAATTATGAAGATATGCTCACAGAGTATGCAGGTAAACTCTTATCAGGTATAAAAAATATAAAATTATATGGGCCGGATGGAGATAGAGCCGGAGTTTTTTCTTTTACTCACGACGATCTTCATCCCCATGATATGGCGCAGTTCCTTGACAGGTTTGGTATTGCTGTAAGAGCTGGTCATCATTGTGCTCAGCCTGCAATGCGAAAACTTAAAGTTTCCTCTATGGCCAGGGCAAGCTTGGCCTTTTATAACACAAGATCAGAAATTGAATATCTTGTGGAAAAAATTAACGCAGCAGGAGAGTATTTTAGTAATGGCATTTGATGATTTATATCAGGAAATTATTCTTGACCATGCAAAACATCCCAGAAATAAAGAGAATCTTGATTTTATTTCTGATGATGAAATTCATGAAAACCCCACCTGTGGAGATTCTGTAAAGATCGCAGTCGATTTTTCAAAAGACGGTAAGCTTGAGAGGGTTCGATTTGATGGTGACGGTTGTGCAATAAGTACTTCTTCCGCTTCAATGATGACTGAGATTGTCGAAGGTAAATCAAAAGAAGCAGTTCTTAATATGATAAAAAGTTTTATTTTAATAATGAGAAATGAAGATGAAAGCAGCCTTGAGGATTGGGGAGATTTAATTGCCCTTGAAGGTGTAATTAAATATCCCCTAAGGGTTAAATGTGCAACTCTGCCCTGGCATGCCCTGGAGAATGCCCTTTTATAATTTTGTTACCAATTTAAGCTTCATTAAAAGTAAGGATCTTATTTTAATAATAATTTGACATTTGTACGTACATGTGATATATGTTGGAAATATGAGATGTATAGACAACTGATTGAGGGTATTGTATGGGAAAGCTGATTTTAGGTAAATTTTTATTGGCTGCCAATGGTAGTGTTTTGGAAAATACCGGGTTAGCAATTGAAAGAGATATTATAAAAGAAGTTAATGGAAATGAAATTCTTTTACAGAACTATCCTGATTATGAAGTGCTGGACTGTCATGATCAGATTATCTCTCCCGGATTTATAAATGCCCACATGCATCTCTACGGTGTAATCTCCCATGGGATTTATGTGCCTGGAGAAATAGAAGATTTCAAAAGCTTCCTGGAAGATTTCTGGTGGCCTAAGGTTGAAGACAGGCTCGATCATAAAATGATAGCTGTGACAGCCAGAGCAATGGCCTATGAACTGATAAACAGTGGGGTTACTGCTTTTTGTGATATTCTTGAAGCTCCTATGGCAATTCCAGGAGCATTGGAAATTGAAGCTGAAGTATTAAATGAAATTGGAATAAAAGCCATTCTCTCTTTTGAAGCATCAGAAAGGGTAAGCTCTGAAAACGGGCTTCTTGCAATTGAAGAGAACAGAAATTTTTATAACAAATATAAGGATCATCCCCTTATTTCAGGCATGATCTGCCTCCATACCACTTTTACATGTTCAAAAGGTTTTATTCGAAAAGCAATGGATGCTTCAAAAGAAACAGGTGCAGGAATACAGATGCATCTTTCGGAAAGTAAATATGAACCGGAATTATGTTTAGAAAATTATGGCAAACTTCCTGTTGATCTTTATGATGAGCTTGGTTTTTTTGAAGAGCCTGTACTTGCTGCCCAGGGAGTGAAACTGACTGAGGAAGAGATGAATACCCTTGTTAAGTATGGAGTCAATATGGCTCACCTGCCCTTAAGTAACTGTGAGGTGGGCGGAGGCTTTGCTCCTGTTCCGGCAATGCTTGAAAAGGGGCTTAAAGTGGGCCTTGGAACAGATGGTTATATTAATAACTTTTTTGAGGTTATGCGTGGAGCATTTCTGCTGCATAAAGCCAATCTTGAGAACCCGGAAATTATGCCTGCTGAAACTGTTTTTAAAATGGCTACAAGTTACGGTGCTTCAGCCATGAGGATGGAAAAGGCCGGTAAGCTGGAAAAAGGAAGTCCTGCAGATATAATTACTATCAAACCGGAGCTTCCAACACCGCTGAACAGGGAAAATATTTTTACCCAGCTTGTTCTTTACTGTAATCCAAATAATGTTAAGAATGTTTTTGTTAATGGACGACAGTTGAAGGCCAATGGGTCTCTTGTTGATACAAATATGAAAGATGAGTATAAGGCTGTTAAAGTACAGGCTGAAAGACTATGGGAGAATAATAAATGAGCATCGAAACTTATCTTTTCGGAATAAAATTGCAGAGTCCATTTATTCTCGGCTCAGGTCCATTGAGTTATGGAGCAAAAGGTCTTATTCGTGCTCATAAAGCAGGGGCAGGAGCTGTGGTTACCAAAACTATAAGAGATAACCCTGCGGTTAATCCATTTCCCCATATGGCTGTAGCAGGTAAAGACAGCATGATAAATGCTGAGGAATGGTCAGATATTTCTGGCTTACAGTGGGTTGAAACAGAGATTCCGGAGGCAAAAAAAGCAGGAGTCATTGTTATTGGAAGTATAGGGCATACCCCTGTGGAAGTGGCAAACTGGACAAGTAGAGTGGATGAGGCTGGAGCTGATATAATTGAACTGGTTTCCTATGAAAGAGATACTATTCTGCCTATGCTGGAAAAAGCAAAGGCTTTGACAGATAAGCCTGTTCTTATAAAAATCAGTCCCAACTGGGTTGATTCTGTAGGGATTGCCCTGGAGGCTCTAAGAGCAGGAGCTGATGGTATTACTGCAATTGATTCCATCGGACCGGTGCTTAGGATTGATATTAAGACTGGAAAACCTCTTGTTGGGGGGGGCCGGGGATTCGGCTGGCTTACAGGCAGTGCCATTAAACCAATAGCTCTTCGATATGTAGCAGATATTTCTTCAGCCACTGATAAACCTGTTATTGGTCTCGGTGGAGTCACAAAGGCAGAAGATGCAGTAGAGATGTTAATGGCAGGCGCACAGACCGTAGGTATCTGTACTGCACCTATTATTAAGGGCGTGGAATATATTGGTAAACTGAATGATAAACTTGAAAAACTAATTACAAAGCTTGGATA
>JAJRQE010000143.1 GCA_024280415.1 Spirochaetota bacterium
AGCAGTTCCAACTTTAATTTCACCGGACGCTATTTTTTTGGTAATATCAGCAATGGTTGCTCTCATTTCAGGAGTTGTTACTTTCTGGTAGTTTTCATTATCAGCAAGACCTACACCGCCTTTCTCAATATCAAGAACTTCTGCTTCGCCATATTTTAAAGTTCCATCCATGTGCATTTGAATTGCCCTGAAAATTGAATAATCAACATTCTTCATCATCGAAGTAACAATATTTGCTGCTTTGGCAGCATCAGTTTCAGCAAAAAGAAGGTACTGATCTGAATCTACACCAATAGTGTATTTATTTTTTTCCTTTGCTGCATCAATCCCCCCAAGTCCTGTTTCTCCGGCAACATTAAAGGAGATATCTGCACCCTGATCAAACATGGCAAGAGTAAGTTCTTTCCCTTTTGCAGGATCACTGAATGCACCTGCATAGGTAACGAGGACTTTTACTTCGGGATCAATATATGCTGCACCCTCTTCATAACCTACTTTGAAGTCATTAATTACAGGAATATCCATTCCCCCAAGGAAACCAATAACCTTTTCCGGATTAGCCTGAGGAAGATCTGAAGTAGTAATCATAGCTGCAAGAGCACCAGTCAGGAAAGAAGCTTCATTCTGACTGTAGAGAATTGAATAAACATTTCCCAGATTACCATTTGAATAATTTACAGTTGTATCATAGGTAAAAAACTTTTTATCAGGATGATTAGGAGCTATTTTTTCCAGATACTCCTGGAGCTGCCATGTTCCAGCAATAACTATGTCCCAGTCACCTTCAGACAGCTGAAGAATGTCAGGTTCCCATCGTGCAGGATCATATCCGCCCTCTACAACTTTACCAATAATACCAAGCTCCTTAACGGCCTGATCTATACCACGGGCTGCAGAATCAAAGAAAGACTTGTCGCCTAATGTTCCATTTACGTACAAAACAACCTTTAATTTACCACTGTCTGCAGTTTCCTTATCACCACCGGCAAATACACTTACAGTTGAAAGAACCATAAGGGAAATTATACTCAGGATGAGCACCTTTTTAATCTTGTTCATTCAAGAACCTCCAAAAAAATATATTTCTACGATTTATTCTAATACCTTTGTAATTATAAGTATAGAGAGCCTATTTAAAAACTTTGTTATGTTGTCAAGAAAACTGTCACTTGCTATAATCAAGAAATGAATACACAAGAGCTGGATTCCTATTTCCGTTCTGTTCTGGATATGAACATTATTTCGGGAATTGATCCTTCAATGAATGGACTGCAGGTTGGGAAGGCAGATAAATCTATCTATAAAGTAGCATTTGCTGTAGATGCCTGTCTGGAAACTTTTAAAAGATCATCTCTCTGGGGTGCAGACCTTCTGTTTGTACACCATGGACTATTCTGGGGATACCCGAATGCAGTTACAGGAGACCATTTTGAAAGGATTTCCTTCTTAATAAGAAATAATCTTTCCCTCTATGCAGTACATCTTCCTCTCGATATAAACCCGGAGGTTGGAAATAACTACGGTATTGGAAAGCAGCTGGGACTGGAAAATCTGCAGCCCTTTGGAAACTATAAGGGTGTAAATATAGGTGTAAGCGGAAATTTAAAAAAAGAGAAAACCATTGAACAGGTTCTCGACCTCCTTGATACTGACTCAAAAGAGATTTTAAATATTCTTCCTTTCGGCAAAACAGCAAATTCAACAGTTGCAATAGTTTCCGGTGGTGCAACAAGGGAAGTGACTCAGGCACTTGATAAAAACATTGATCTCTATATCACCGGAGATCAGGCTCATGAGGTGTACCATACATGCCTGGAAGGGAAAATAAACATGATAAGCGGAGGTCACTATTTTACAGAGACCTTTGGGCCAAAACTTCTTTCAGAAAAACTAAATAAAGATAAAGGCCTGGAAACGGTTTTTATTGATGTCCCTACAGGATTATAATCAATATGACAAACATAAAAAAACTAAAACCCCTTATACTGACATTCCTGATTATTGCAGCAGATCAGCTTACTAAACTGCTGATTGTAAACAGAATATCCATCCACACTGTCGGCAAATCGTTTTTTGGGGGAATTATCAGAATTATACATACCAGAAATCTTGCCATCGCCTTCAGCATAGGCAATAATCTGCCCGAGGAAGTACGATTTGTTTTATTTAAAATATTACCTGCTTTAATTCTTATTGGTCTGCTTATCTACTTCCTGAAAGGGGAAGATTTTACACAATTGCAGAGATGGGCATTTGCCGGAATTCTGGGAGGAGGGACCGGGAATCTTCTGGACAGAGCACTACGACCTCTGGGGGTCGTAGATTTTATTGATGTAAAATTTTTCGGCATATTCGGACTTGAAAGATGGCCCACATTCAATATTGCAGATTCTTCGGTGGTTGTCTCGGGTATAATTCTTCTTATTGCTTTTATTTTAGAGGATATAAAAAAACATGAACAAAAAACTTAATACAGCTCTGTTTATTGTCGGAGCATCTATACTGAATGTCATTTTAATGATTATTTTTATAACAATTGGTCTGATTATACTTTCAAAGATAGTTCCTGAAAACATATCACCAACATTTGCATCTGTATTATTTATTCTTATTTTTCTACTGTCAATCGCAGGGAGCTTTTTCGTATATCACAAGTCCATCAGAATACTTTCGGGTAAAATTAATATGGATAAGTACTTTCACCCTATCTTCAGTTCAAGGAAAAAATAGTTTTTAATATCCATCAGATAATGACCGGTTTACATCTTTTTTGTATAATTCATTATACACAAATCCTCTTTTTCGAAGCTGATCACGCAGTTCCTGCCTAAAAGGAATATTCCGCCAAAAGATTCCCCTTACATCCTTATCCAGTTTCTGAGTTCCTTCACTTTCCTTTGTAATCCAAAGAATATAATCCTGAATAAAAGATTCTCTTACATCTCCTCTCATCTTCTTTTCAGAAAACCACTGATAGTACCGGCCTGTGAGCCCCTCTTCCATCCAGTAATGCTGTGCTTTTTCCTTGGCAACCTGCCATCGCAAATCCGCTGCTGCTGATATTACAGCAATCTTCAAATCTTTTGGAAAAATAGGAATTGCTACCCGCCCCCTGCTGGTGGCTCTGTTGAAGCGTTCGAAAGGTTCCCAGCATATACCCCTTTCTCCATATCCCGGAACAAGAATTATGAATGGAACAATCCTGTTGGTCTGACGTTTAAATGTCCGTTTAAAAAGACCTTCATCTATGGCCTCAACACCAGCAAACTCCATTATTACATTTTCCCGTGTACCGA
>JAJRQE010000144.1 GCA_024280415.1 Spirochaetota bacterium
AATAAACAACAGGCATTCCCGAAAGAATAAGGATCTCATTATCTCTGTCATACCTGGCATACTCTGACCTGCAGACCATTGAATCAGTTTCTCCGGCCTTTAATATCCGTACTCCGATCTGAACTATTGTAATATTATCCTCCCCGTGGTTTTCAAAATAATTTCCTTTTACAACGAGTTCATTTTTTTGATCCACCATTTCAGCATAACTGTTAATAGTCATAATTTCCTTTTCTCTGTCAAAAAAAAGCTCTTCTGCAGTAATTTTGATCCCCTGAGTTTTATCAACGACAAGAACATTCCCACGGCATCTGGCATATCGAAAGTTATCTCCGAAGAGTTCAATGTAATCAGCAGTTATAATAGTATCGTTGGAGCTAATTTCTGCATTGCCCTCCAGGATTGTAAGTTCATTACCCTTTGCCAGTGAGATTGATGTCCTGTCGCTTGAAAAGTAAAAATTTTTACCCTGGGAAAAAACAGGCAGGACAATAAATAGTGTCAGAAGAGTTAAACTAATCTTCTTCATAGTGATACAATCCATTTACATCTCTTTCAAATGTGAATACTCTTGTCTGTATATCTCCGGAGAATCCGCTCCCGGATATTTCAGTTCCCGAATCTCTAATCATTTTAACATATCCATTGGTAGAACCGGAAAGAGTTTTCTCCGAATCATTCCAGTACAGATAATCTGCAGATATTTCCGTTTCGTTAATGGTCGAATAGATCAGGATAGATCCTGTAAGTTCTGCATTATCCGATTCGGTGTATATTACTCCCTTTTCGGATTTCCCTTCAGAAATTATTTCTCCATCCGGCTTATATTCCCTGAAGACAACCCCTGTAAGAACTGTTTCTTTCTTAATACTGTAGTTTTCTGCAGTCCCGGCGGAAATTCGAAAGACAGTATTTCCATTGTCGACACTGGTATAGGAGAAATTATCAATAATGGTGTCAGGTATATTTGTACCGATCTCCTCGGATTCTACTGTTTCTCCGTAATCAATACTGCATGAGATCATCAGCATTATTATTAAAGCCAGTATTACAAGTTTACTCATACAGATGTTCGGTGCTTGCTTTGATGAAACTGGTAAACAGGGGATGTGGATTTACAGGAGTGGAGAGAAATTCGGGATGAAACTGGACCCCTATACTCCATGGGTGATTATTCCATTCCACAGACTCCACCAAATTATTATCTTTGGTAAATCCGCTGAATATCAGGCCCGATTTCTCCAATTCTTCGATATAGGAGTTTGATACTTCATATCTGTGGCGATGACGCTCCCCAATCTTATCCGAACCATATATTTTTTGAATAAGTGTTCCTTTTTGCAGGAAAGAGATACTTTTCCCCAGACGCATGGTTCCTCCCATAGTCCGGAGTCCCTGCTGCTCTTCGAGGAGGCTGATAACCGGATAGGGTGTTTCCGGAGTGAACTCTGTGCTGTCAGCCGTTTTTAATTTCAGAACATTTCTGGTGTATTCGATTACCATAACCTGCATTCCCAGACATATTCCAAAACAGGGAATATTATTTAATCTGGCAAAGTGCACAGCCTCTACCATTCCATTGATACCCCTTTGGCCAAATCCCCCGGGAATTAATATTCCATTTATATTGCTAAATATTTTACTAAGATCGATATCTTTCTCAAGCTCCTCTGCATCAATCTTGACAAGATTAATTTTTGTCCTGTTTGCAATACCCCCATGATAGATAGATTCATAAATGGATTTGTAAGTATCGTTTAAATTGATATATTTACCCACAATTGCAATATTTACACTATTCCCGGGATTTTTCAGGATATCAACAATGGATTGCCATTCCTTAAGATCAATTCCTTTGCTTTTCAGTTTAAGTTTATCCAGAACAATTGAATCAAGATTCTGATCATGAAAAATCAGGGGGACTTCATACACAGAAGTCTTTACATCGTAGGCGGAGATAATTGAATTTTCCTCTACATTGGTAAAAAGTGAGATTTTACTGACCATCTCCTTTTCCAGGAACTCAGGGGAACGGCATACCAGAATATCCGGCTGAATACCTATTTCTCTAAGTTTATTTACAGAATGCTGGGTTGGTTTTGTTTTCAGTTCTCCCCCTGCAACCTCGGGTATCAGTGTCAGATGGACAAATAGAACATTTTCTTTACCAAGATCATGTATAAACTGTCTGGCAGCTTCGAGGAAAGGGATAGATTCTATATCACCTACGGTTCCTCCCACTTCAATAATTGCCACATCCACATCTTCCCCGTCACTTGCCTGGAAAATTCTACTTTTAATTTCATCAGTTATATGGGGAATGACCTGGACTGTTCTTCCCAGGAATTGTCCTTCTCTCTCCATTTTTATAACTTTCTGATAGATCTGACCGGTAGTAATTGAGTTGAGCTTACTCAACTCAGATTTTGTAAATCGTGCATAATTCCCAAGATCAAGATCTGTTTCGGTGCCGTCATCTGTAACATAGACCTCTCCGTGCTGATAGGGACTCATGGTTCCTGCATCAACATTGAGATAGGGATCAATTTTAATCATTCTTATCCCAAGTCCATGGTTTTCCAGCAGATTCCCGATAGATGTTGCTGTTATCCCTTTCCCAAGACTTGAGCAAACCCCGCCTGTAACAAAAATATACCTTTTCATGGGATCTCATTATACTGATTTTACTAAAAAGAAACCAGTAATGCTTGATTAGATTTTTTTTGCTTTATTACATAATATGAGCATCGATAGTCTCATTGTTGAAATAGAGCATTTCAGACTGATAATTATCAATGTTTTCAAGAAATTTCTGGTCTGTGTAGGCTGTTCCTGCTACTATCTGTGAAGCGTAGATGGGAGCATCCGATCTCAAAGCCAGAGCTATTCCATCACTGGGACGTATTTCCAGAGAAAATCTACGTAATCCCTTTTTATATATAATCTTTGCAATGTGGCTTTCATCAATAAAATCATAAATGTACACATATTGTAATTTGTAGTGGTGTTTTGAGAAAAACTCTGAAAGCAGGTCATGTGTTAGAGGTCTTGGTGGTCTTACCCCTTCAATCTCGATAATTATGGCACTGGCTTCAAAAGGACCTATCCACAGAGGTATAATTCTGGAGGTTTCGGAACTCTGAAGAATAACAATAGGCATCTGACTTTCTTCATCCAGAGCAATGCCTTTAATAGTAAATTGAATCATGTTTTCTTTCATTCTGTTTTAAAATATAACACAGAGTACTGATATTTCTATTTTTTTAAATTTTAATTGCAATATTCTTTGCCTGAAGTAAAATAAGAAATGCTTCTATTGACAGGGGGATCTCAAAGAAATACACTTTTACGACAGGATGGGAATAAATGTCAAGTGAAAACTTTTTAACTGAATTACAGTTTAGTAAGTTTAGAGATCATATTTATAATGCCAGTGGTATACATTTTTATGCATCAAACAGGACGATACTGGAGAGCAGGCTTAAAGAGAGGCTTAGAAAGTCCGGAATTACTGATATTGATGAGTATTACAGACAGATTTCAACAGATGAAGGGGAAATGAAGACCCTTCTGGATTCAGTTACAACAAATTTGACCAGGTTTTTCAGAAATACAGCTCATTTTCAGGCTTTTGAGCATTATGTTATTCCTGAGCTTGTTAAATATAAGAAATCCAGGGGAGAAAATGTAATAAGGATCTGGAGTGCAGGGTGTTCGACAGGGGAAGAACCTTATTCTCTGGCAATGGTTTTAAAGGATATTCTTCCTCCTGGGTTTGACTATGATATAACAGCTTCAGATTTAAGTTTGAAATGTTTGATGACAGCAAAAGAGGGTTTTTATTCAGACCAGAAGGTCAATGGAGTCTCTGAAAAGTATCTTCAGCGTTATTTTGAAAAGAAACCAAACGGTTACCTTGTCAGAGATGATATAAGGAATAGTGTTAAATTTGATTATCATAACCTTAAGGCAGACAGCGGGCAGCGTAATCTGGATATTGTTTTCTGCAGGAATGTAATTATTTATTTCGATGAACTTGCTCAGAATAATGTTATCAATAAGTTTTACCAGTCAATGAGTGACCATGCATACCTGTTTATCGGGCATTCAGAATCACTGTTCGGAATGGAAACAAAGTTTGAATTCCTTAAAACTGACTGGGCAACAATGTATAGAAAATTTTCCAATTAGGATTAAACTGTGAATGATATTTCTGTAATGATTTGTGATGATTCTGCATTAATGAGAAACCTTATAGGCAGAATGGTAGAGGAAGCAGATGGATTAAGTCTGGCCGGAAAAGCTATGAACGGGAAATTCCTGCTGGAAAAAATCCCAAGAGTAAAACCGGATATTATTCTTCTGGATCTTGAAATGCCCGAGATGAATGGAATAGAATTTTTAAAAGAGAGAAAGCGTTTAAATATTGATATTCCTGTCGTGATTCTTTCTTCCATTGCAGTCCGGGGAGCAAAGGTTACAATGGAAGCCCTTTCTCTCGGGGCATCAGATTTTATCCTTAAACCTTCCGGTTCTATTTCTGAGGATATTCATGTAGTAAGGGATAGAATAGTCACGACTCTTCATGCTTATGGAAAACGAACGGAAAGGGCTGCTGATCCTGCTGTTATTGTAAAATCCAGAGATACTGAAAGGAAAAATATTTCTGCAGATCCTGTAGGAAAAAGAACACCGGTTGTAGCTGCTGTTCCCCGGGGTAAGAGCGGTAAAATTGATATTGTTGCTATTGGAATATCAACCGGAGGTCCAAATGCTCTTAGGCATGTTCTGGCAGATATAGATAATGATTTTCCAGTTCCTATTCTTGTTGTTCAGCACATGCCTGCCGGATTTACAAAGGAATTTGCAAAGAGTCTGGACAGGATTTGCCCTTTGGATGTGAAAGAGGTTAGTGATGGTGATATTCTTGCTCCCGGGAGAGTTTTTATTGCACCCGGTAATTTCCACATAGAGGTCGAGAAGAAGCATCTTGCCGCTGTTGTCAGAACGAGTTCTGCTGATCTTATGAACGGACACAGACCTTCTGCAGATGTCCTTTTTGCATCTGTGGCAAAACATTTCGGCGCCAACAGTCTCGCTGTCATAATGACCGGTATGGGTAGGGACGGAGCTACTGAGATAGGTACAATTTATGCAAAAGGGGGCATAACCCTTGCCCAGGATGAACTCTCCTCAATTGTCTATGGTATGCCTAAAGTTGCTACCGACAGAGGGTTTATAGATCAGGTTATTTCTCTGGACAATATGGCTGCAGCAATTAATAAAATTGTAAAAGAGAAGAGATAGCCTCCCCTGTTCAGTTATTTGGGTTCTCTGTTATTGGGTATCTTATCTCCCTTATACTTTCTGTTTTTCCGTTATCATTAATTTCAAGTATGGCTCCCTGGATCTCCAGATCATTCCACCATTCCTTTGATCTTTCAGGAATTTGAGTCAGGAACTGTTCTATTTCAATATCCGGTGACAGACCTCCAACCCCTGTGGAACTTCCTGTTCTTCCGGTATCACAAATAACTCCTGTTCCCTTTTTAAAAATATCGGCGTCCGAAGTCAGCCCCTTTGAATGGGTTCCTATAACAGCAGTAAGGGAACCGTCAACATGAAAAAACATGGAATATTTTTCTGCTGTTGTAGCAGCATGGAAGTCGAGAATAATAATATCTGTTTCCTCTTTCAGGCGATTAATTATTTCAGGTATAAATGTAAAGGGGTTGCTTAAATGTATTCTGCCAAAACCAGACTGCCCCAGAAGTGTAATAACCCCAATATTTTTCCCAGCAGCCTGGTAGACACGCCACCCCCTGCCCGGGGTACCCGGGGGGTAGTTTGCAGGACGTAGAATATATGGAGACTTTCCAATATGCCCAACCATATCTTTCTTGAAAAAAGTTTTTTCACCAAGGGTCAGAACATCTATTCCCAGTTTATGAAGCTGAATGGAATGGTTCTTCCCTAGTCCGAATCCTCCGGTAGTACCTTCCCCGTTGGCAATGACAAAATCTATACTGAATTCTTCTTTCAGTTTTTTAAGCCCTTTTTTAATACAGAATATTCCTGGTTTTCCTACTATCTCACCAATTGCCAGAATTTTTAGACCCATAAACCCTTCTTTCAAATGATATAATCGCAGCTTACATTTCTGTAGAGATCAGCGAAGTCTGCAAAGAGTAACAGATAAAAGAAATTTTGTGAATATCAGGAAAATGAAGAATAGTCTCTTTAACCTGGCTTTCATATCCATTAGCATTGAATAGAAAAAAATATATAGACCTGTAATTGTTTTCTGGGGAAGTCCGTGAGAATCGGACACAGTCGCGCTGCGGTGTTGAACAGATAGGATAATCTGTTCCAAGTCCGGATACCAGGATAATTACATGCTCGTATTTTGTCGCGAAAACAAAAGGAGAGTAACATGACGCAGCAAAACCTGTCTGTATACAGACAAATTATTAAACGAAACGGAAAAAGTGTCCCCTTCGATACCCTGAAGATTACCAGAGCTATAGCTTCTGCAGGAGAGGCAACCCGGGAATTGGGTTTTGACCAGGCAGACCGGCTGACACTCAGGGTTATAAATCTGGCTCATCAGATCCTGGGCGAAAAAATCCCTACAGTCGAAGAAATTCAGGACATAGTAGAAGAGGTTTTAATCCAGTCAGTATACCATAGAACAGCTAAAGCCTATATTATCTACAGAGATCAGCATAAGAAAATACGAGAAATAGCATCCCGGACAAGTATAGATCTTATTGATCAGTATATCGAAAAGACAGACTGGAAGGTAAATGAGAACAGCAATATGTCCTTCTCCCTGCAGGGTCTGAACAACTATATTTCATCGGAAATAAGCGAGGTTTACTGGCTGGATAAAATATACCCTGCAAATATAAAAGAAGCTCACAAAAACGGGGAATTCCACATACATGATCTGGGATCACTTTCTGTTTACTGTGTGGGCTGGGATCTGCAGGATCTTCTTTTAAAGGGATTCCGGGGAGTTTCCGGAAAGGTGGAAAGTGCACCGCCAAAGCACTTCAGAACAGCCCTGGGGCAGATTACAAACTTTTTCTACACCCTTCAGGGAGAGGCTGCCGGGGCACAGGCCTTTTCCAGTTTCGATACCCTTCTTGCTCCTTTTGTACGGTATGACAATTTATCATACAGGGAAGTAAAACAAGCCATCCAGGAGTTTGTTTTTAATATAAATGTTCCTACACGAGTCGGTTTTCAGTCCCCTTTTACTAATATCACCCTCGATCTCCATCCCTCTGTTAACTATGCAGATACCTGTGTTGTAATAGGCGGGGAGCTCAAGGAGGAAACCTATAGAGATTTTCAGAAGGAGATGAATCTCATAAACAGAGCTTTTTTTGAAGTAATGGGAGAGGGTGATGCTAAGGGGAGGGTTTTCACCTTTCCGATTCCCACCTACAATATAACCAGCGACTTTGACTGGGATAATCCGGAACTGGATCTGTTATGGGAGATGACAGGAAAGTATGGTATTCCCTATTTTTCCAACTTTGTAAACTCCGATATGAACCCAGAAGATACCAGATCCATGTGCTGCCGGTTAAGACTGGACAACAGAATGCTGCAGAAGCGGGGAGGAGGTCTGTTTGGTGCAAATCCCCTGACAGGTTCCATAGGGGTAGTTACCCTGAACCTTCCCGGACTTGCCTATGAATCAGAAAATGAAAAAGATTTTTTTATCCGGCTGGAAAAGCTTACCGACCTTGCAGCTGAAAGCCTGGAGATTAAGAGAAAGGTTCTGGAGAATTATACCGATAACAACCTTTTCCCCTATACTAAATACTATCTTGCAGTAATAAAGGAGCGGTTTTCCAAATACTGGGAGAACCATTTCAGTACAATAGGTATTCTTGGACTTAATGAGGCTTGTGAAAATATGTTTGGGGAAACCCTTGCCGGGAGGCAGGGACAGCTGTTTTCCCTGAAAGTAATGGATTTTCTCCGGAAGAAACTTATTTCCATACAGACGAAGACAGGACACAATTATAATCTTGAAGCAACCCCTGCAGAGGGAACCTCCTACCGTCTGGCTGGAATGGATAAAAAGAGATACCCCCTGATTAAATGTGCAAATGAGGAAGATTACAGGAAGGGAAGTGAGCCCTACTACACAAATTCTGCCCAGCTTCCTGTAGACTATACTGACGATCCCTTTGAGCTTTTGGATCTTCAGGATGAGCTCCAGACAAAATTTACCGGTGGAACTGTTGTTCATGTTTTTGTTGGAGAGAGAATTAAATCCGGGGAAGCCGTAAAGCAGTTTGTGAAAAAGGTTTGCGAAAACTATAAACTACCCTATTTCAGTATAACCCCTACATTCAGTATCTGCCCTGTTCACGGCTATATAGCAGGGGAACATTCTGAATGTCCCAAATGCTCCGTCCCTTGCGAAGTTTATTCGAGGGTTGTTGGATATCTCAGACCTGTAAAGCAGTGGAACAAGGGGAAAAAAGCAGAATTTTCGGATCGCTCCATGCTCAAAGTTGTATAATCTGGAGATAGGCGGGTTTCAGAAGTTTTCTTTAATAGATTATCCGGGATTACTCTGTGCAGTGGTATTTACCAGGGGATGTAATTTCAGATGCTCCTACTGCCATAATCCGGAACTGGTGGATCCTTCCAGATATTCAGATACTATTGATCCCGAACCAATAATCAGGTTTCTGGAAAAAAGGAGTGGAAAGCTGGATGGTCTGACCATAACAGGAGGAGAACCGACCCTTCAGGATGGGCTGCTTCCCTTTATGGAAAGAGTAAAGAAAATGAATTATAAAATTAAACTCGATACAAACGGAGCAGAGCCGGAAGTTCTTCGCAATGTCCTTGATAGAAAACTGGCATATTATATTGCCATGGATATAAAAGCACCTCTGGAAAGCTACAGCCAGATATCAGGGGTTCCTGTAGAATTATCTGCAATAGAAGAGAGTATCAGTTTGATTAGAACTTCAGGAATAAGCTATCAGTTCCGGACAACCCTGGTCCCTTCTCTCCATACCGGGAAAATGAGAGAGGAAATAGAGAAATGGATGACAGATCTAAAGGCAGAACACATATTTCAGGACTTTATACCGGGAAAAACCCTGAATACAAGTTTGCAGCTCTTAGAGAACAGTAATTCTAAGGACCCTGATAAATTCAATAATGCTTCATTGTTGAATTTATCTTACATATAGGAATTTTTCTTGATTTTCTCCTGCCGAATATGTACATTAATATTGGAATCGCTGAAAAGGATTCTATATGAAGCCGCCTTGTATAAGGGGCTTAATTAAATGCGTAGGCCTGGTATGCAGCTTTAGCTACTTGGCTATGCGACCTGAGAGAGGTGTTATATGCGTGAGAAAATGGTAATAGATCTTGGCCAGATAATGGATGAGATTTTCGAGGCTACAAAGGGATTTGGAGATGCGTTTAAAGAAGGAATGCATTCCGGTGAAAGCGACCATGTCGATTACTATCCCAACTATTCCTATCCCCCTGTAAATATCTATGTAACAGACGAGAAAAGTCTTATTTTTGAGTTTGCTCTGGCAGGTTTCAATGAGAAAGATCTGAAAGTGGAGTTTAAGGGTGACTACCTTGTATTTTCA
>JAJRQE010000145.1 GCA_024280415.1 Spirochaetota bacterium
CACTTTCTGGGGGATATTGTTATATGATTCTTTACACCAGCTGCCTTATGCCCGTCATATTGGCGTATAATAATTTTTCCCAGACCTTCAATTTCATTGGAGGTAAAATTATTGGCAATTATTTCTACAGTTTCATTTAAAAGGGACAGATCAATCAAAATTCCACCTCTACAGGAAAATGATCATAACAGTAATAATGGAGAAAATCAAGAAAATAGGGGGATTTTATCCTCCCCTGAGGAGGTATAATATTGTAATTTCTGTATTTTCAGGTATTGTAAAGCTATTCCAATTATTTTTTCTTATGATAGGTACTAAGACAGAGAGCAACTTTCTCTGTATGGAGAACCTTATAACAGCTCGAAATTTCCTGTTCTGTAAAGGCGCTGTTTTCCGACATAATATTTCTAGAGGAGTCCTTTGGATTTCAGTGCTTCGGCCAGACTTTTTCTTATTGCTTCTTCTGTAAATACAGGGAGATTGCCATTTGCTTTGACTACAGGTATTCCTCTTTTCTCAAGTTGTCTCAGAGTCGGAAGGGTTTTCTTCTGAAATTCTTCAAGCCTTATTCTTAACTTTTCCTCTGTATCATCAGATCTCAGGATAACTTCAGTGCCGCATTTAGTACAGAATTTATCATCCTTAGGCGGTTTGAACTCAAGATGGTAGACTGCACCGCATGAGGGACATATCCTTCGTCCCATAGTTCTCTTTATAATCAGGTCATCATCATTCTCAACAAGAATAATGAGGTCAATTTTTGTATTCTTTTTATCAACAAGGTTAAGGAGAAAGTCCGCCTGATCTATAGTTCGGGGATAACCGTCCAGAACCATTCCTCTGTAGCCGGATCTGCTGAAATAGGATTCAAACAGCTGATTTGTAAGGCTGTCAGGAACATAATAACCATTACTTACAAAGTAATGAGCTTTAAGTCCGAGAATAAAATCTTCAATTATTTTACTGTTTACAGTATTCCCGAGTGTATTCTTAATTTCTTCATCAGGAATAAATTTTTGTGTTTCGGAATTGAAAAATTTATCTGTATTTCCCCTATAGTCCTCATTTTTAAATATTTTCATAAATGAACGGAATATATTTCCAGTTGAAAGCTGTTTCATTCCCAGATCTGACGTTAGAATATCAATTCTGGGTTGTTTCCCAGCTCCGCTTTTTCCCATGACAAGAATATTGTCGAATTTAGCCGTTAATTTATCCATTTACTGTCCTGCCTTTATGACAAAAAAAGAATATATAAACCTGCCTCTGCATATTACATAAATCGGCAGTAGTTTCACATCAAACCATCTGAATCATAACCTATAATATCCTATAATAAAACCTTTTTTTTGATGCAGACCTATTTTTTTCAACTGAGTAATGTATAATATCCTAGAAATTTAGCCAGGAAAGGATTTTATACATTTATGAAGGAATTTGATTTAACCAGAGCTCTGACACTGATAGATGATGGTGATGAAGGAAGGATAAATTGGGATAAGGATCGTTTTACAAAGCTTAGAGAGAAATTTTATACTTATTTTCCAGAGAGTAAACTCCATTATTTCAGTACACCAGGAAGGACTGAACTCGGAGGGAATCATACAGATCATAATAACGGGCGTGTTCTTGCTGCAAGTATAAATCTTGATTCAAAAGCTGTTGTTTCAAAATCTGAAAATATGATTGTTGATATGTATTCAGAAGGGTACGGTGATCCCTTTTTGGTAGATCTGAGTGATTTAAAATATAGAGAAGAGGAGTCAGGAACAACAAATGCTCTGATCAGGGGAGTCGCAGCCAGATTTACACAGCTGGGGTATTCTATTGGCGGCTTTAATACTGTAATGGCAAGTGATGTTCTTCCGGGTTCCGGCCTGAGTTCCTCTGCTTCAGTCGAAATCCTGATGGCAACAATTTTTAATGCTCTGTATAATGGAAACAGTATAAATCCTGAAATTCTGGCCAGAATCGGACAATTTGCAGAGAATGAGTATTTTGGGAAACCTTCAGGACTGATGGATCAGATGGCCTGTGCTGTTGGAGGTATTATCGTAATAGATTTTCAGGATCCTGATGAGGCAAAAGTACAAAAGGTTGATTTTGATATTAATAGTGTTAATTATAATCTGCTGGTAGTAGATACAGGTGGCAATCATGCTGACCTGACTGAAGATTATGCTGCTGTTCCCTCAGAGATGAAAAGAACAGCAAAACTATTTGGAAAAAATGTTCTTCGGGATGTTCAGGAAGATGATTTTATTGGGAAGATTCCAGAAATACGTAAATCTCTAGGGGACAGAGCAGTTCTTAGAGCTCTTCATTTTTTTCAGGAGAATAAAAGGGTAGATATGGAGGTGGCTGCCCTGAGAAAAGATGAATTTGTAGATTTTCTTGATCTTGTAGGAGCTTCAGGTAATTCCTCCTTTAAACTGCTTCAGAATATATATACTTCAAAAAATATTGATGAACAGGGAATTTCTCTTGCTCTTGCTTTGAGTGAGCAGTATATCAGGGAGAAATCTGCCGGAGCCTGCCGGGTTCATGGTGGTGGATTTGCAGGTACAATTCAGGTTTATCTTCCGGTAGGAATGACCGGGGAATATGTTGAATTGATGGAAAAAGTGTTTGGTTCAGGTTGTACCAGGATACTTAAAATACGCCCCTTTGGTACTGTTTATCTTAATGAGATATCAGAGTAGCTCTGTAACAATAGGACATACCCTTTTGGGGGTAATTGTGGCTGTCCCTGCCTGGTAAATGGTCGGGGAAGCAGCCGGTTGTATGACGTAATCCTTATGTGTAGGCTTCTTCATCATGAATAGAACGGTCAAGTCCAAGATCTTCTTCTTCGTCTGTAACACGTACTCGTGTTATTTTGTCTATAAGCCATAGCATTAAATAGGTAAAGAGGAATGCATAAAGAGCTGTTGAAATTGCAACGGCAACCTGGAGGAGAAAAAAACTTGTTCCGCCATAGAGGAGGCCATCTGCCCCTGCAGAATTTGTCAGCCTGCTTGCAAAAATACCAAGAAGAATTGTTCCTGTAAAACCTCCGACACCATGTACTCCCCATACATCAAGTGCATCGTCCCATCGGTATTTATTTTTCAATTCCACCGCGAAGAAAGTGGCGAGAGATGCTAAAATACCGATAACAGCAGCAGCCCATATTGGAACAAAACCTGCAGCAGGGGTTATAGTTGCAAGACCTGCAACTGCACCCGTCATAAGTCCGACAAATTTGGGTTTACCTGTTTTTATAGTTTCAATAATGAGCCAGGTAATTGTAGCAAAGGATGCGGCAATGTCAGTATTAAGGAATGCGGTTACAGTTATATGATCAACCTGAAGTTCGCTCCCTGCATTGAAGCCATACCAGCCAAACCAAAGGAGTCCTGTTCCAATTGCTACAAGCGGAATGTTGTTGGGCTGCAGTTTTGCAATCTTCCTTTTTCCAACGTAAAAAACAGAAGCAAGAGCTGCAAAGCCTGCGGAAATATGGACAACGATACCTCCGGCAAAGTCGAGAACACCCCATTGCTGAAGGATCCCTCCACCCCAGATCATATGGACAAAGGGGTAGTAAACCAGAAGCTGCCAGAAAACAAGAAAAATCAGGTAGGATTTAAATGTGACCCTGCCTGTGAAAGCTCCGGTAATTAGAGCAGGTGTAATAATTGCAAACATCATCTGATAGGCAATAAAAACAAACTCGGGAATTCTCCCTTCTGCAAAGGGGGTGGAAGAAGTTATTCCCATAAAAAAGGCTTTATCGAGGTTTCCTATTATTGCTCCGGAACCGCTGAAACAAAGGGAATAACCAATGGCAAACCATAGGATGGTTGTTATGCCCAGGGAGACAAAACTCTGCATCATAATTCCAAGAATATTTTTTTTTGTTGCGAGACCACCATAGAAGAATGCCAATGCCGGGGTCATAAGCATGACAAGACTTGTTGCCAGTAACATAAATCCTGTTGAACCTGTATCAAACATACTACCTCCAAAATATTAAAAGTTATAGTATCACCTAATTACCTGCGATACCATATAATTATTTGTCTTTTGGAGTATCGGTCTTGCACTCAAATGATTCAACCATTAGACTGTATAAAATTGATAAACTAATATCTGTAGAGGGTTTTATGTCACATAAATATGATTTTACAGTTCCGACACTTGGAAAGCCAAATATTTCTTCGCCAATAGCATTGTCAAATGTGAGAGGGGATCTTATAGCTAACTATGTTAGTGATGACGAAGGTGTTCTGAATAAAATACGAATATTCAATGCTGCAGATTCTGTTGTGGCAGAGGGAAATCAGCTTGAGCTTGCAGGTCCAAGAGAGAAAATTTTCTTCAATCCGGCACATGTTCATGCTGCAATAGTCACCTGTGGAGGGCTCTGTCCCGGGTTAAATAATGTTATAAGAGCAATTGTACGGTGTTTATGGTACAGCTACGATGTAAGACGTATAACAGGAATACAAAACGGTTACAGGGGCTTTTTATCGGATGATAATTTTCCTACAGTAGAGATGACTCCCTCACTTGTGGATGATATCCAGATGAAGGGAGGGACAATTCTTGGATCTTCCCGGGGAGGAGGAGACAGAGTCGAAGAAATTGCAGATGCTCTGGAGAGGATGAATGTAAATATACTTTTCACAATAGGTGGCGATGGAACTCAGCGAGGGGCATATGATATAGCAGAGGAGCTGGAGAGGCGAAAACTGAAAATTGCTGTTGTTGGAATTCCAAAGACAATCGATAATGATCTTAACTTCATACAGAGATCCTTTGGTTTCGAAACTGCAGTTGCCGAGGCTGTTGAGGCGGTTCGGGGTGCACATATTGAAGCTCATGATGCAATAAACGGGATTGGACTTGTTAAGGTCATGGGGAGAGATTCTGGTTTTATCGCCGCCCACACGGCTCTTGCAATGAGCGATGTTAATTTTTGTCTGATACCGGAAAATCCCTTTGATCTTGAAGGGGAAAACGGATTTTTAACTCATCTTAGGGAACGTATTCTTAAACGTAATCATGCAGTAATTCTTGTTGCAGAGGGAGCCGGGCAGAAACTTGCAGAAGAAGCAAAGGGGACAGACAAATCTGGAAATAAAAAGCTTTCTGATGTTGGGATTTTATTAAAAGAAAAAATTGCCGATTTCTTTACGAATGAGGGAATTGAAGTCAATATCAAATATATCGATCCAAGCTATATAATCCGGAGTGCCCCGGCAAATCCTAACGACTCTATTTACTGCTCAAGACTTGGTGCTCATGCAGTGCATGCAGCCATGGCTGGTAAGACAAAGATTCTGATCGGACTTGTAAATAATACTTTTGTTCATCTTCCCATAAAAATTGCAGTAACCTCCAGAAAATATGTGGATCAGGAGGGAAGTCTGTGGAGAGATGTTCTCGAAAATACAAGACAGCCTGTTCAGATGAGTAACTAACAGGATATGAAACGGGTTCCATCTAAAAAAATGAAAATAATAATAATTATTGGAGCCAATTTCAAAACTCACGGGCTTTGAAATTGGCAGGGTCTTTAGAAAGGTTAAAATATTACATTGTAACAGTTTAACTTTTCGACCCCATAACAGCTTCTTGAAAAAAGATAGTTTTGCAAGAAGCTCATTAAAAAAAGTTTGAAATTTTTGTAACCATCTCTGGGATCAGTTGTTGGTATTTTTGTAAGAGTGCAAAAACTTTTTCATTGACCTCCTTTTATATGTTCCTCCCAGGGTTTTGACCTCCTTTTCCCTGGGAGGTTTTTTTATTTCTCTTCTTTTATTTTCAAGACAGTAGCTCCTATTGCTCCGTCCCCCATGGTACGTCCCCCATGGTAAAATATCGAACTGCGAAGCATATTGTGTTAAATTTTCAGTTTGGAAGCAAATTTTAGAAGTGTCTTATCCTCTGATTTTCCTGAAAGTATTTGTTTTGTCAGTATTTTTCCCAGTTGAACACCTTCCTGGTCAAAAGAGTTTATATTCCACATAAACCCCTGAAACATTACCTTGTTTTCGTAATGGGACAGGATCGATCCCAGTGCTGCCGGTGACAGTTGCTCCCCGTAGAGGAGGGAGGATGGTCTTCCTCCAGCAAAGTTTTTGTTGGGATTGACGTTTGTACTTCCCTTTGCAAAAGCAATAATCTGGGCTGTCAGGTTTGCATTTAGCTTTGTCTGGTTTGTTGTTTCCTCAATAACTATATCTACCTCCTGCTGTGATTTGATAAATCCAAAAAACTGGAGGGGAATTATATCTGTCCCCTGATGGAGGAGCTGGTAGAAAGAATGTTGCCCATTTGTTCCTGGTTCTCCAAATATTACGGGTCCTGTCTTGTAATCAATCGGATCACCATTTCTGTTTACACTCTTTCCATTACTTTCCATATCAAGCTGCTGAAGGTGGGCAGGGAATCGAGCCATTCCCTGACTGTAGGGTAGGACTGCACATACACTGTAGTCAAGAATATTTCTCATATAAACACCAATTAGTGCATCCATAAGGGGGGCATTTTTTCTAATATCCGGTTCCAATGCTTTCATATCGGAATCTGCAGCACCCTTTAGAAACTCGTGAAATACATTTTTTCCAAATGCAAGAGTTAAAACAGCACCCCCAACTGCACTGGTAGAAGAGTATCTGCCTCCTATAAAATCATCAATATAGAAGCTGTCAAGGAAGTCATCAGACTCTGCAAGAGGGCTGGTTGCACTTGTTACAGCAATCATGTGTTTTGCGGGATTAAGGTCAGAATTCTTTTTATTCATCCACCTAACGGCTAGATCTCGGTTTGCAAGGGTTTCCTGAGTTGTTCCACTCTTGGATACCAGAATAAACAGAGCTGTTTCCATATCAATATCGGATAAAACAGATGCCCCGTCATCGGGATCCACATTCGATATAAACTTCGCATTCATCATCAATTCTTTTCCAACAGCTTCCTTTAATGCAATGTAGATAGCTCTTGGTCCCAGATCCGAACCACCGATCCCAATCTGTACTACTGTTGTAAACTTCTTACCTGTAGAACCTCTTACCTGTCCTGAGTGTACCTTTCCTGCAAAAATATTTATACGATCCTGCTGCTCCGAGTAAAATTCTCTTAGATCCTTTCCTTTGAACATTACCGGGGACGGAGGATCCATTCTTGTCAGATGATGTAGAACCTTCCTTCCTTCTCCGGGATTCATGGTTTCTCCAGACAGAATAAGTTTGAATTTTTCAACAAGATCCTGTTCGATACTTAGTTTTTGGAGAATAGTGATTATATGATCATTAACTGGGAGGGCAGCATAGTTAAATTTCAGGGAACTGCCTGCTTCCATTTCGTATGTATCGACACGTTCTTCATTCAATTCAGATTTTATGTTCACTGGTTTTGAACCCTTTAATATTTTGAAACTTTTCAGGTGATCAAGATTTCGGTATTCCATTTTTAACCTGCCTTAAGATTTATTTGCTCCTTAAAAGCTAGTCAGGAAATGATATTTATGCAAGGGGTTTGGGTGGCTCCTGGGTGGAATGGGGAGCAATGGAGAAAAGGAGGGACGGAGCAGTGAGAAGGGGAGAAAAGGAGGGACGGAGCAGTAAACAGAACAAAATTGAAGCAGGAATTGGATTTACCCAGTACTAGGGAGTATGAGGAAGAGAAGAGATTTAAAAGAGGGAGCAAGCTATCATGTGTACGCCCGAATAAACAGACAGGAATATCTTCTTAGGTCAGTTTTTATAAAGAAAATGTTTATGACTATCTTAAAAAGAGCAATGAAAAAGTACAGCTTCCATATAGGTAATTACTGCATAATGGATAATCATATTCACTTTATTTTAAAACCTTTGAAGGGAGATAGTTTATCAGCAATAATGAGATGGATTCTTGGTGTATTCGCTCAGAAATACAATAGGACTTATGATCTCCATGGCCATGTTTGGTATGATAG
>JAJRQE010000146.1 GCA_024280415.1 Spirochaetota bacterium
AAAAATGATTAACCAATAACTTCCTTATAATTTGCAAGCAAACTGGCCTTTCCTTCAAGAATGAAAGTTTTTTTCATACTTACTCTTGGTACCATCTTCTCAATAAATATTTCTGCTACTCTCATCTTTCTTTCGGTATGTGCTGCATCTCTAAGCATAAGATAAGAAATAATTATATCTGTTGCCATCTCTACCAGGCGTCTGGAGTGATAGGTTACAAAATCCGATCCCTCTATATCTTTGATACCTACCAGAGTCTTTTCAAAATCATGTCTGGCTTTCAACACCATTTTATGCAGATCCTCTGCATGAGAAAATCCCTATCCCTCATACTCATCCATTATAGAAATTGCTGTTCCGGAAGTTACTCCGCCTATTGCAGCTACTACCTGAAGCTGGGTGGTTCCTTCATAGATATTTGTAATTCGTGCATCCCGGTAATGTCTTTCAACACCAAACTCCTGCATATATCCGGTACCGCCATGAATCTGTATGGCATCATAAGCTACTTTATTCGCCATCTCTGTGTTGAATGCCTTTACAATGGGGGTAAAGAGACTCGAAAGCCTCGAATAACGCTTAAGATCTGTTTTAAATTCGGCTTTTCGGTCAGGATATCTCTCCTGCATCTCCTCGAGCCCCTCTTTCAGATCAACAAATCTTGCCGTCTCATAGAGAAGAGTTCTCGAAGCCTCTATGGAAACCTTCATCTCTGTAAGCATTTCAAATACAGGAGGAAACTCCCTTACAGGTTTACCAAACTGAATACGTTCTCCTGCATACTTATCAGCTTCCCTGTATGCTGATTCTGCGATACCCAGAGCCTGACCGGCTATACCCAGCCTCGCACTGTTCATCAGCCACATGGTATATTTTGAAAGACCTCTCTTCCTCTCCCCAACAAGGGTTACCGGAGCATTATTAAACTGCAGTTCACAAGTGGGTGAACCATGAATACCCAGTTTATGTTCCAGACGACGGATTACCATATGCTCATCTCTTCTGTAAAGAAAGAAAGATAACCCCCGGGCCCCTGTCTGGCCATCCTCACTTCTTGCAAGAACAAGACCAATCTCACCATTACCATTGGTTATAAACCTTTTCACACCATTTAAAAACCACTGTCCGCTTGCAGACTGGTGGGCACGGAGGTTAACAGCCTGCAGGTCGGAACCTGCATCCGGCTCGGTAAGAATCATGGAACATCCAAGTTCCCCGGAAGCCAGAAGAGGAAGGACTTCCTGTTTCTGCTTATCCGAAGCAAACTTATTGATAGTTTCTCCTATATCCTGATTAAGACCAAAGTTTAAAAAAGAGCCGTCAGCTCTTGAAACAATCTCCGCTGCAACGGAAAGCATAATAGAAGGGAAATTAAGACCATTATATTTTCTTGGAAAGGAAAATCCCATAAGATCCGCCTTTGCAAACATATCCAGCATCTTCCGTGTTCCTTTGGCATACTGAACTTCGCCGTCAACCAGTTTAACACCTTCCTCATCAATCTCAGCCGCCAAAGGGGCAAGATTTTCACCACTTATCTCTCCTATTATTGAGAGAACTTTCTTATAGGAATCCTTTGCATCTGCAATATCAACAGGTGCATAGGAATACTCTTTTGCATCCTTAAAATTATCCTCTTTCTGGGTGATAATTCTGTCTATATCCATATTTTCCAGATGAAAAAGTATATCTTCATTATCAAGTAAAAAGTTTTCCATATTACCTCCTTAATCGCTAGTTCTTGGCTTTAAAAGCTTTAATGAACTTCGGAATAACATCATTCAGATCTCCGACAATACCGTAGTTTGATATCTGGAATATAGGTGCTTCGTGATCTGTATTTATAGCAATTATTCTTGCAGATTCATCCATACCAGCTCTATGCTGAATAGAACCTGAAATACCGCATGCAATGTAGAGCTTGGGTCGTACAGTCGTTCCGGTCTGACCAACCTGATGCTCTTTCGAAACATAACCTGCATCTACAGCAGCCCTGGAAGCCCCAACTTCTCCGCCGAGAACATGAGCCAGTTCGATTATTAGATCAAAGTTTTCTTTGGATCCAACCCCTACTCCCCCTGCAACAATTACCTGTGCACCTTTAAGATCCACCAGTTTTTCTTCTTTAATCTTTTTAATAACTACAGAGGGAAAATCAGAATCTTCTAAAGCTGTGGAAAAGGGGGTTATCCTGCCTTTGTACTTGGGATCAGGAGTTCCAACCTTCATAACCCCTTCCCTTACAGTAGCCATCTGGGGTTTTTTCTCAGGACTCACAATGGTAGCTACAATATTTCCTCCAAAAGCAGGGCGAATCTGATACAGAATATTACTGTAATCTATACCCCGGCTGGTATAATCTCCTATTTCAAGGCTTGTACAGTCTGCAGTAAGACCAACCTTTAAATTCGAAGCAACTCTTGTACCTACATCCCTTCCTGTCGTTGTTGCTCCATAGAGCACAATCTGGGGTTTGGTTTTTGTTATTATATCCACCATTATTTTGGTGTAGGGCATAGGGGTATAGTCTTTTAAACGATCATCCTCTATAATAAATATCTCATCGACACCATAGGAAATCAGCTTTTCGGCTTCACCTTTTATACCACTCCCGATAAAAGCTCCGGTAACCGATACTTTCAACTGATCGGCCAGATCCCTTGCCTTGGACAGAAGCTCTATACTTACATCTGCAACTTTGGAATTATCCTGCTGGATAAAAACCATTACACTGTTATTTGAACTCAATTTAAATCTCCTTCTTAACCCAAAGTATGGTCACTAATAAGATCATGGACCATTCCCGATATGGAATCTTCTGTATTCTCAACCATTTTTATATCTGCAGATTTAAGGATTATGGATTCTATTTTCTTTACCTTAGTAGGAGAACCTGCAAGGCCGCAGCTTTCAACATCTGCACCAATCGCATTTATATCCCAGAGATTGATTGCTGTTTCACTTATCCTGTCTATGGAACTGTCTATATAGGATTCATCGTAGCCTGTATCTGTCATCTCTGCAGACGCATTTTTATAGGTCATTACCCGTATAACTGACGGAGGTCTTGGCGTATAGCCTTCGTCTGTTACAGTTAAAAGTATAGGAAAAGGAGCTTTTATAATCTCATACCCCCCCTCAATGGATCTGACAGCCTCAATTTCTCTCTTCTTTAGATCGATTTTCTCAATTTTTGACACATTTGTTATCTGGTTAATACCAAGTTTTTCCGCTGTCTGAGGCCCAACCTGAGCAGTATCCCCATCAATAGCCTGACGTCCGCAGAAAACAATATCATATTTCCCTATCTTTTCAATTGCACATTTAAGGGCATAGGAAGTTGCAAGAGTATCTGCTCCGGCAAATTTACGGTCAGATATAAGCGCTACAAAATCCGCCCCTCTGTAGAGAGAATCTTTCAGCACCTGAACGGCTGAAGGTGGCCCCATAGTAATAACATGTACTTTTGAACCTGGATTTTCATCTTTAACGACAAGTGCAGATTCAAGAGCATGGAGATCTTCCGGATTAAAAATTGCAGGAAGAACAGCTCTGTTTACAGTACCATCCTCCTTCATTGCATCTCCACCCACATTTTGCGTATCAGGAACCTGTTTTACAAGGACAATTAGGTTCAGTCCCATTATTTCCTCCTTTTAGATTAAACAGGCATGATAATAGAGTAGCAGACATACCTGATATATTTGTTTCGGTTACAGACCGATAAAGTGATAATGTGACTAAACTTATCATACTCTTTTCCTTGTGGCAAATGAATCTTCCTCCAATTCCTATTTTTTTAGATTATTTTGTATTGCAAACTAATACTTATCCCGTTATGGTAGAATAAAGAAATTGAGTTAAGGTAGTATTTAAAGTGTCTGACAGCAGCAAATGGATTAAAGTACGGAATTCAAATATAAAGTATTACGAAACTGTAGAACTCTACTACAAAAACCCTGCCGGGAAGGTTGTTCTCTACAAACCAGACGGAATGGAACTTGGAGATGAGAGTCTGGATAAAAAATATATTGACACCTTTTATATAAAACCTGAGGATAAGACAAAATGTTTACGAGCTGCACAAAAGGGATTCAGTTCAAATCTTGTCAACAATATTATCAGTAAAGATACCGTAACTTTAAAGAATGAACTCATAAGCATAGTGGATGAAACTCTCTCCCAACCCCGGAGCGGAGGTCTGGAAACTGCCCCGGATCTTATAGAATCCATAATAAGCGGCTACTCCGCCCAGCCCGACATAATCAAAAACCTTGCCAGAATTTCCTTTGCTGACTATTCTACCACTATTCATTCACTTAATGTTATGGCCTTGACAATCGGATATTGTTTTTACAATAGGATGCCAGCAGAGGAGACCAGACAGTATGGACTGGCTGCTCTCCTCCACGATCTTGGAAAAACTGAAATCCCTGGTGAGATCCTTACTGCCAACAGGGGACTCTCTGATCTTGAGTTTATCCAGATGAAAAAGCACCCATCCCTTGGGTTTAATATTCTTAAAGCAACTGGAATTGATCTTGAAATTGCAGTTCAGGGAGCAAAGGAACATCATGAGAAACTGGACGGCAGCGGATATCCTGAAGGGAAAACAGATATTTCCGAATGTGGAATGCTCCTCGGAATTATAGACTGCTACGAAGCCATTACCAACGATGATCGTCCTTACAGATCTGCCATGCAGCCAATGGAGGCTCTTAAACTGATCAAAGAGGATGTAACCAGGGGAAAGTACAATAAAAGACTGTTTGAAACCTTTGCCTACAGCCTTACTGACTTTAACAGAAAAGGAAAGCAAAAGAACTTTTTTTAACCCAGGGCAACATCCAGAGTCATCATAACTGCAAACCCAACCATGGCTCCAAGGGTAGCGATATGGGTATTACCTGCCGCACTGGACTCGGGAATAGCCTCTTCCACAACAACAAATATCATTGCTCCGGCTGCAAATGCCAGTGCATAGGGAAGCATAGGACGCATATAAACAACAGCCATTGCTCCAAAAACTCCGGCAATTGGTTCAACCAGTCCGGAAGCCTGTCCATATAGAAAGCTCTTTCTTCTCGAAAATCCTTCTCTCCGCAGAGGAACCGAAACGGCAAGACCTTCCGGAAAATTCTGTATACCAATACCAACTGCGAGAGCAATAGCTCCTGCCAGAGAAGCAGAGGGGATTCCTGCTGCAACAGCTCCGAAAGCTACTCCGACTGCGAGTCCTTCAGGAATATTGTGGAGTGTTATTGCAAGTACAAGGAGTGTAGTTTTATGAAGCGATGTTTTTACACCCTCGGCATGTTCGATTGGTTCACTCATATGCAGGTGGGGAAGAAACCTGTCTGTGAGTCTTAAGAATATACCACCTGTAAGAAATCCAATGAGTACAGGAACCCATGGAATAAGCCCCATCTCCTCTGAAAGCTCTATAGCCGGAGCAAGGAGGGACCAGAAACTGGCAGCTATCATTACCCCTGCTGCAAAACCAAGCATTCCATCCAGAACTTTCCGGCTTATCGACTTAAAGAGAAATACTGCTGCAGCACCTGCAGCAGTCATAAACCAGGTAAACATTGTTCCCAGTAATGCCTGTATAACAGGACTCAGTCCTGCAAGATAATCTAGCAACATCTATATAATCCCCTATTATTATCCCAATTAGATCCGTGACTTGATTAATCTTGCGAGTTCCGCTCCACGATCAAATGCAGTTTGATGGATCTCATCATCAGCCGCACCCTGCCACTCAAGGGGTTCGATAAACTCCCATTTAAGCTTACTGGTTTTCTCAATAAAATCCTTCTGAGCCCCTCCGGACCAACCAAATGACCCAAAACGGAATACTTTTTTATTCCAGACCCGTTTGTCTTCAAAAACATCTACAACTCCAGCTATAGGAGGAAACATTTTATACTCATATGTAGGCATACCGAATACAAGTCCTGCCGATTTCCATGCATCGGACAGAGCCCAGGATGCATTTTCCTCGGGAACTCTGTGAACATGTACAGGGACAGATTCTGACCGTATTCCTTTTACGACCGAATTGACAACTTTCTCTGTGTATCCATACATTGATCCCCAGATCAGGGTAATTTCAGGTAGACCCTTTCCGTTCATAAAATTGGCAAACTGCCTGTATCTCTCTACAATTTTTCCGGGATTCTCTCTCCAGACAATACCATGTGAAGGAGCAATCATTTTAATATCAAGGCTGCTTAGCTTATCTATTGCCTTCAACACAAAATGGGAAAAAGTTGCAATAATATTGGCATAGTATCGTAAAGACTCCCGATCGTAGAAATCATGCTGTTCCTGGGAAAGTTCATCATCAAATACCGATTCATTCACTTCTCCATAGGATCCAAAGGCATCACATGAAAAAAGAATACCCGAACTGGTTTCATAGGTGACCATCGTTTCCGGCCAGTGTACATTTGGAACTTCAGTAAAGGAAAGAAGCTTTCCATCCCCAAGATCCAGGGTATCACCAGTCACTACTGCCCTTACATTCTCTGTAATTCCGCAAAACGTTTTTACCAGATCAACACCTTTTGGAGTTGTTAAAATTTTTACATCCGGATTTAGTCTGACGAATTCATGGAGCCAGCCTATATGATCCGGCTCCATGTGATTCAGTATAAGATAGTCAAAATCGTTAATTCTCAAAGATATGGACTCAAGCTGTTCCCGTATCTGTCCGGGTGCATTATTCCAGTCGTCAACCATATCTATTAGTGCTGTCTCTCTCCCCTTTACTACATAACAGTTAAGAGAAACTCCATCAGGGATGGGCCACATTCCTTCAAACATATCTCCGTTCTTTATGTTGGCACCAACCCTGTAAATGCCTTCTGACATTTTTACTGCTTTCATTCTAAACTATTCCTCCGTAGTCGCTCTCGAGCACTTTCCTTCGGAAAGTCTCTGCCGCTGAATGATAATATCATTCCTCAGTAGTCGCTCTCGAGCACTTTCCTTCGGAAAGTCTCTGCCGCTGAATGATAATATCATTCCTCAGTAGTCGCTCTCGAGCACTTTCCTTCGGAAAGTCTCTGCCGCTGAATGATAATATCATTCCTCAGGTGAGAATTCGTCTTTACCGATTCCGCAAAGGGGGCAAACCCAGTCTTCCGGAAGTGCATCAAATGCTGTTCCAGCCGCTATGTCATTATCAGGATCACCTTCCTCAGGATCATAAACATACCCGCATACACCACATACATACTTCATTATAATTCTCCTATTTTTCCGTTATTGATTGCTTTCCTTCGGAAAGTCTCTGCCGCTATAAACTAATAATGGATCCCCTGGATGCATGGGCGAGCAGCAAACTTGTTTGCGACCAGCCCCGACACTTCGTGTCGCCCATTTTATTTATTTTTTTTCCCCGCTTTCGAGCACTTTCCTTCGGAAAGTCTCTGCCGCTATAAACTAATAATGGGTCCCCGACACTTCGTGTCGCCCATTTTATTTATTTTTTTCCCCGCTTTCGAGCACTTTCCTTCGGAAAGTCTCTGCCGCTATAAACTAATAATGGGCCCCCGACACTTCGTGTCGCCCATTTTATTTATTTTTTTCCCC
>JAJRQE010000147.1 GCA_024280415.1 Spirochaetota bacterium
ATTAACCCTCCCATTTTCTTCACCTTATCATAAACCATAACTGCAACACAGGAACCAAGACCATAAGTCTTTAATAATTCCCCGGGTCTGGAACTTATTTTATACTCCCCAATACCTACATGAACAGAACTCATCTCATATCCTCCAGCATCGTAAGAAGAGTAGATACAGTATCTTCCAGAGGAACAAGCATTTCGGCAGCTCCATTCTCATAGGCTTCCCTGGGCATACCAAACACCACAGAACTTGCTTCGTCCTGGGCAAATGTTCTGGCTCCCATTCTCCTCATTTCGAGGAGCCCGACAGCTCCGTCCCTTCCCATTCCTGTCAGCTCAATACCGACTGCATGGGATCCGCAAATCGTTGCTACAGAACTGAACAATACATCTATAGAGGGTTTGTGTCCCATTACCTTTGGATAATCCTTAAGAATTATTCTGTAGTCACCCTCTCTGCCTCCAACTTCAAGATGACGCCCCCCTGGGGCTACCAGAACCCTGCCACTTTGGATCCGGTCTCCATCTTCTGCTTCCCTGACCTCTACAAGGGCTTTACCATTTAGATTATCTGCAAACATCTTTGTAAAAACAGGGGGCATGTGCTGAACAATAACAACTCCGGGTATTCTCCGGGGTAAGTTCATAATTATTTTTCTTAAAGCTTCGGTTCCACCGGTAGATGCACCAATTGCAACAACGGCTCCGGAATATAATGGTTTCTTTATTTTAGCGGAATTATTGACCCTCCGGACAGAGCTTATTCTACCCCTCCATTTTGAAACATCCACCCCTGCAGCCATTTTAATCTTTTCTGCGAGTTCCTTAACCATATCCTCAGGTTTTAAATTATAGTGTACAGATGGTTTAAGAACATAATCCACTGCTCCTGCCTCCAGAGCCTGCAGAGTTAAATCTGCCTGAGCCTTTGCAAAGGAAGATACAATAATTACAGGAAAGGGGTACTGAGGCATAAGCTTTTTTAAAAAATCAATTCCAGTCAGCCGGGGCATCTCGATATCAAGGGTCATTACATCCGGAGCAAGGGCAACAATTTTGTCCCTGGCAGAATATGCATCTA
Source organism: Spirochaetota bacterium (assembly GCA_024280415.1). Lineage (GTDB taxonomy): Bacteria > Spirochaetota > Spirochaetia > B11-G9 > B11-G9 > JAJRQE01. The sequence goes on from JAJRQE010000147.1 coordinate 1,078, forward strand.
CAGCTGTTCCCACAACCTCTATTCCAGGGACCGAGGCGAGGCCTCTTTTTAAAATCTCTCTTGCAACAGCAGAATCATCTACGACCAGTACTCTAATCATAGCGATACACTGCCGGTTCAATATATTTTAGTTTCGGATGATTTCGTCCCAAAGTTTCTGAGTGTCCTATAAACAGATAGCCTCCCCTGTTCAGACAGGTGGTAAATTTATCCACAAGAGATTCTCTTGTTGGTCCGGTAAAATAGATCATTACATTCCTGCAGAATATAAGATCAAATTTACCCTTAAAGGGAAAAGAATCATGCATAAGATTCAACCGCTTGAATAGAATCATACTCCGAAGGGAATCGTTTATTTTAAATTTATCCTTATCTATCTTTTTAAAATATTTTGTAAGAAAATATTTTGGTACCAGTTTTAATTTTTCGGCTGAATATATTCCTTTTTCCGCATCTCCAAGAACGGAAAGTGAAATATCTGTTGCCAGAATTTTCACTTCAACACCTTTAAGTACGGTATCCTTTAGTTCATTTAAAACCATTGCAATGGTATAGGGCTCCTCTCCTGCAGCACAACCTGCACTCCAGAGAATCAGTTTTCCGCCAGACAGGACAGAGGGCAAACTGAGGAGCCCGGAAAGTATTTTCTTTAACAAATTAAAGTGTTCAGCCTCCCTGAAAAAAAAGGAGTGATTGGTAGAAATTTTATCTACGAGAGCAAGGAGCTCTACTCCTGTCTTATCCGCCAGAATAAGATTGTAGTACTCTCTGAAAGAACCAAGCCCCCTTGAAACGATCAAATTTTTTAACCTGGAAACAACCAGGCTTTTTTTATTACTCTCAAGGTGAATCCCAAATTTATCATCAATAAGTTCTGCAATAAGCCGGAACTCCCTGTAAGAGAGTTCCGGCTCTACTGTATTAGAATTCACCAAAGTCGTCATCATCCAGTTTTATAACCTCTTTAGGAATAACAGAAGAAGTACTCTTTTGATTTTTACTGTTATTAATTATTTCGGTATTCCGCCTTTTATTTAGCTCCTGCTCTACTAGTCTCTGAAGAAGTTCCTCGGAAACACCTGATGACAGCCCCTGGGAAACATTTGATGTGAGTTCTTTTAACTGAAACCTGCTAACCAGTCCGTTAAGTTCATCTGCCTGAGCTGCAAGCTGTTCCGCCGCTGCCGCAGTCTCCTCGGAGCTTGCAGTATTAGACTGGGTTACCTGGTTAATCTGCTCAATACCCTCGTTTACCTGTTCTACTCCCTCTGCCTGTTCCTTGCTGGCCATAGCTATCTCATCCAGAACAGAGGATACCTTTGAAATACCTGCTACAATCTCTTCAAGGTTCCTTGCAGATTTCTCTGCAGACTCAGTCCCCTTCTCTATGCTTCGAATACTATCCTCCACCATTGCAGCAGACTCTTTTGATGCTTCTGCACTTCTTACGGCAAGGTTACGCACCTCATCGGCAACAACCGCAAAGCCCTTACCGTACTTTCCTGCTCTGGCCGCTTCCACATTGGCATTTAAAGCAAGAAGGTTAATCTGAAATGCTATGTCATCTATAACCTTTACTACTTTCTTTGTTTCCTCCGAAGAGGCACTTATCTCCTGCATGGCCGTTGAGAGAACTTCTATTTCAGCATTTCCGGTTTTTGCCTTAACTACAGAATCTTTGGAAAGGGTACTGGCTTCATCTGCGTTGTCCGCATTCTGTCTGGACTGGCTGTTAATCTCGGTCAGGGAAGACGCAATCTCCTCTACAGAGCTTGCCTGTTCCGTTGCCCCCTGGGAGAGAGCCTGACTTGCCTGGGAGACCTGTCCCGAACCGGCTTTGAGCTGTTCTACAGACATTTTAATTCTGCCGAATACTTCATTAAGAGAATCTGTCATCTCAACAAGCGATTTCCCCAGTATATCTTTATCCGAAGCCAATTCGACATCAAGGGCCAGATTGCCTTTTGCAACTTCCTCCAGCAGTCCCCCTTTATACCTAAGACTCTCAATCATACCATCGAAAGACTGGGACAGAGCACCGATCTCATCTTTTGCCCTTAGAAGTTTCTTATCGATTACAAGATCGAAATTTCCAATTCCTATTTCATTTGCCAGCCGGGTAAGAGCAGCCATAGGTTTTGATATGGTTCTGGAGAATAACAGTGCAATAGCAATGACAACAAGAATGGTTATAATTGCAATAATAACTATTGACCTAATTAAAAGAGCTACAGGCTCATCGATTTCCAGCATAGCAATGGTGGAAAAAACACCCCA
>JAJRQE010000148.1 GCA_024280415.1 Spirochaetota bacterium
CACTTCGGATCTATTTCAGGCAGTGCAAATACACCAACTTCTTCTTCGAGATTAGCCTGAATTCTTTCGGGCATAAAACCTGTTATAAAATTCCCCTGTCTATGGAGCCATGCGGTGGGAGGATCATCAAAAAGAGGAGTTATAGCATCTCCAAAAAATGTAGTAAGTATATTCATAGGTCCACCATATGTATATTTCTCATTCATCCATATTTCCGACATTATCTCTGCTGCTTTAACAACTGAAGGATCATTAAAAGGAATTTCATGGTTTACCCATTTGTCATAAACTGCAGGCCCCGCTGTTCTAAGCATAATATCTTCCATCCAGTCAGTTGCTACCCAACCTGTAGCTCCACCACTTTCAATACCAATTGACCATGGAACACCACCATCAGCAACAATCTGGTCAGATAGCTTTTTTAAATCATCCCACGTTTTTGGAATTTTATATCCGGCAGCTTCAAATGCTTTTTTTGGATACCATACAAAACTTTTTGCATTTACTCTGTGAAAAACACCATAAACTTTACCGTCATAGCTTCCAAGCTCTTTCCATGCACTTGTGTAATTATTATCAATTCTTGCTACTACACTGGAATTCAGAGGTTTAAGAAAACCTCTCTTGGCAAAAATCCTCATTAATCCTGGCTGAGGAAGGGCTGCAATATCCGGAGGAGTTCCAGCTTCGGCCTGTATCAATATCTGAGTTTCAAACTCTTTGGATCCTTCATATACAACGTCAATACCTGTTTCTTCTTCAAAAGCAAGCAAACATTCCTCAAACCTAAATGCTTCCTCATCAACAAAAGCTCCCTGAATTGTAATTACTTTTTGTCCATCATTCATAGTCTCATCTTCTTTATCCCCTCCGGCAAATACAAGACTGGAAATGAAAACAAGAAATAGCGTAAGCAACAACACCTTAATGAAATTTTTCATCTTTCTCTCCTATAAGAAATTTATATAATAATCCACCTAAGTGGAATACCGCTCAATAATTTTCAACTGATAACTTATATGTTTTACAGAAACAAAAGGATTTTTAATCTGTTCAATAAGGAGTTCTACTGCAGTATGTCCGGACTGGTTCAAAGACTGATTAATTGTTGTTATACCCATGTAGTCTGCAAGATCAATATCATCAAAACCAATAACTGCAATATCTTCCGGAACATTTAAGTTCATTTCTCTTGCTGCTTTGATTACACCAACGGCCTGAATATCAGAAGCTGCAAAAATGGCATCGGGTCTCTTTTCCATTAACAATATTTTCTTAACAGCTTCTACAGAAAAAGAAATTCCAAACTGATGAAGAGAGACATGTTCAGGATCAACTTTAAAACCATTCTCCGAAAGGTGAATATTAAAGCCATTAAAACGCTGTTCTGTTGCATGGAGAGAGTATGGAGGCTCTCCCCCCTCTCCTACAAAACCAAAAGACTTATATCCCCTGGAGATAAGGTATTCAGCAGCAAGTTTACCTCCGGCTTTGTTATCAATTTCAATACTGGAAACTAATGGATTGGAAATTTCCACCATAACAACAGGAAAATCATATTCCTTAAAAAGAAGTATCTCTTCTTCCTTTACAGGAAGTGCCAGAATTATTAATCCGTCTATTCTATTGGAAACAGGAAGCATTGAGAGATAACCGGACAGTTGCTCTTCACTCTCAACAGAATAGGTTATAAGCTCATAATCTGTTGCGGATAAAGCTCTTGTAATACTTCTGATTCTCTGCACAAATGAGGGCTCAGTGGAAAAGGGTGTTAGAACACCAATTCTTTTAAAATCTTTTCTTGCCCTTGCAATAGCTTCCGCTTTTGGAACAAAATTTAATTCTTTCATTGCCTCCACAACTTTTTTCCGGGAGTTCGATGCTACCTGACCTGGCGAATTAAGAACTCTCGATACAGTGGTAATACTGACTCCAGCAAGAGAGGCTACATCATATATGGTTGATTTCTTCATTTAAAGTATTTCTCCAGTTTAATACTATTGCTCATGAAAGTGCTTTCATGATACTACTTTCATAGAATAAATCAGTCTTCTATATCTGTCAAGGAAATAATTCAAAACATGGAGGGAAAATGTCCCAATACAATTTTGATGCAGTTGTTTTTGATCTTGATGGTGTCATTACCAGAACGGCAAAAACCCATAGCATGGCCTGGAAAAAAATGTTTGATGATTATTTAAGACTAAGAGAATTAAAATATAATGAGATTTTTAAAGAATTTACCCATGAAAAAGATTATCTCCTCTATGTAGATGGGAAACCAAGATACAAGGGAGTAGAATCCTTTCTGAAATCAAGAAAAATAGGTTTACCCTGGGGAGATACATCAGATTCTCCCGATTCAAAAACCATTTGTGGATTGGGAAATAGAAAAAATAGTAATTTTAATGAAATATTAGCTCAGGGTGGTGTTGAAGTATATGAAAGTACTGTTGAAATAATAAAAACACTTAAAAAAATAAATATTAAGCTTGGAGTTGCCTCTTCAAGTAAAAACTGTAAACCAGTTCTTGAAGCAGCTGGATTACTGGAACTGTTTGGTACACGTGTAGACGGAGTTGTTTCGGCAAAATTAAACCTGAAAGGGAAACCGGAGCCGGATATTTTTACAACTGCATGTAATAATCTACAGGTTGACTATTCTAAAGCAATAATAGTTGAAGATGCAGTTTCCGGAGTTCAGGCAGGCAAAAAAGGAAACTTCGGCCTGGTTTTGGGAATTGCCAGAGAAGACAATGAAAAGGAGCTTTTAACAAATGGGGCTGATATGGTAATAAGTGATTTTAAGGGATATTCCATTAATGATCTAAGTGATTGGTTTAATATGAATAAAGGAAAATAAATCACAGAAAAGTCTTTTTAAATAAAAATTTCTCTTATCATTTTTTCTTCCTTGCAGTGCAACTCCAAACTTAGTAGACTGTTAGAGATATCAATGCACTTTGAATTTTGGAGAATATAAATGAAAATAAAATATAAGCTTCCTGGACTGGTGTTTATTGTTGTACTTCTGGTTCTGATCAATCTGGTTGTTATTTTTTCTCTTCTCAACATGGCAAAAGATGACTCTCTTCTTGTAAATCTTTCGGGAAGACAGAGAATGCTGTCTCAGAAAATAAGTAAAAATGTGTTTCTTCTTGAACTGCAGGGGACAGAACATGGCCGGTATCTTGACAGGGAAGTTATACTTGCAGATCTGACAGGTGGAGTTAATCTCTATAATCAGACCCTGAATGCCTTTCTTAAGGGGGGAGAGATTATTAACGGTACAGGGGGAAAGGGGAGAATTTCAGATATTGGAAAATATATTCCAGTAGCAGAAGAAGCATCCAAACTATGGATCGACTTTAAAAAACATGTGGATCTTGTGATAGCTGGTGACAGCCACGATTCCGCTGCAGAATATATCTACAAGAATAATATTAAACTGTTAAAACTTTCCAACAATATAGTAACAATACTCCAGGCTGAAGCAGATAAAAAACTGGAATTGATGAAAAACTTTCAGTATATTGTCCTTATTATTTCGATTGTTATTTTGATCATTATCTTCTTTATACTTAACAAAATTATTATAACCCCCCTTCTCCTTGTCAGGGAGAATATGAAAAAAGGGATGAAAGGGGATCTTACTGCCAAAATAAATGTACGGTCAACGGACGAAATTGGACAACTGTCGGCAGATTATAACTCTCTCCTTGATTCTTTGATTACTCTTATTACAAATGTGGATGAGTCTATTTCCCATGCCAGAACTGTCAGCTTCAACCTCTCTTCCGCCTCTGAGGAATCATCAGCAGCACTTGAAGAAATATCAGTGACAGTATCAAGTATGAAAAACAAGACCCTTACTCTGGATAAAGAACTTTCAAATCTTAAAACTGAAGTTGACAGTATCGATAGTTCTATATCCCAGGTTTCTGACCAGGTTGACCAGCAGAATAACCTTATAGCAGATTCTTCTGCATCCATAGAACAAATGGATTCATCTATTAAAAATATTGCAGGGACAACAGACAGCAAGATGTCAATTATTGATGAGCTGAACAAAATAGCATCGGATGGTGAAAAAGAGATGCTGCTTACCATAGATGTAATTGAGGAGATTTCCGGTTTTACATCCATTATAATGGATTTCCTTTCTGTTATAAATAATATAGCATCCCAGACTAATCTCCTTGCCATGAATGCAGCTATTGAAGCTGCCCATGCAGGTGATGCAGGTAAGGGATTTGCCGTAGTTGCAGATGAAATAAGAAAGCTGGCAGAGGACACTGGCAACAACTCAAAAGAGATTTCCATTACCCTTAAAAAAGTCATTTCCAACATAGACAAGTCCGGAGAAACATCAAAGAAAACCGGAGAGTACTTTAAAAAAATTGTTACAGAAATTTCTGATGTTGCAGATGCAATGATGGAAATAAAAACTTCCATGCGAGAGCTGAGTGTCGGAAGTTCTGAATTGACAAAATCACTTGCTGTTCTGAATGAATCCAGCCACCAGGTCGACAAGTCGACTGCAGATATTGTTCAGAGGAGTAAAACTATAACTTCTGCAATTAATAATGTCGAAAGAATATCAAACGAAACAAAAACAGGTATGGAAGAGGTTACATACGGAGTGGACGAAATATTCAAATCTGCCCAGCTGGTAGCAGAATCAGGAGTTGAAAATTCTGAAAGTGTTAAGCAGATTGAAGATAGCCTCAGTGAATTTACAATTTAATAAAAAAAATCAGATAAAAAAACCTCCGGGTAAACCGGAGGTTTTCTATTACTAATAAATAGGATCTAGATGTCCGGTGTATCAGGAATAATAATATTATCCGCCTGAGCAAGAATATCTGCAGGAACAGGTCGGATAAGATCACCGTGAACAAGCTGTTTGTTGTAATCTTTTACTGTTGAATCCCAGTAAGCTCTTCTAATGTAATAGATAGCAGCTCCACCAAGCTCATGCTGATTTTCAGGCCATGGGTAGGAAGGCTGAGCACAACCAAGTCCATATCTCTTCCATCCATTGTAGGATTCGAAAGTTGACCACCATTCTTTTGCTCCAAGAACTTCAAAAGCATACTGTGCTTTTGCATAGTACATAGCAGCACCAACACCACCGCCTCTCTTAAAAGCCATTGAGTGAAGAGAAATATGAATATCCTCATCTCTTTTTCGACCATTGGCAAAACCTGCAAGTTCTCCATCAATTGAACCAATCAGGTGGTATGAATCTTTAAGTCGGTTTCTTAACCATCCGAGAATTTCTGCATAAACCCGAACACCTACGATATCGTAGAAGTCTTTATCTATTTCAAGAAAGTTCTTCAGGAACTTCAAGAGTGCAGGAGCTTCTTCTTTTTTAAGAGCACGGATAACAAGATTTTTACCATCTCTGGTTTTTGTATATGCTGGTTCGAATGCTGGTAATTTAACAACCGGACCGGCAAGCCATGCTTCAATTTCTGCTACAGGTATGTTAAGAACATCCTGTGAAACAACTTCAGGTACTATTGCTTTCATATGTATCTCCTTAAATTTTAATGTAAAGGAGTACTATAGTTAAGATGAATAAACCTGTCAAGTAAATATTTCTATTATTTTAAAGATCTTTTTCTTGACGTAAGCTTTACCTGTTGATAGGATGAGCTTTACTTCAGATTTTCAACTAATTAAAATTTAAGGTGAGGAAAGATGTCGAATACAGAAGCTTATAATCGTTTTAAAGAGATGCAGGCAAAGATGCTGAAAGGCGGAGGTGATGACCGAATTAATGCCCAGCATGAAAGAGGAAAATATACAGCAAGAGAGCGGATAAACTTTCTCCTGGATGATGGTTCTTTTACAGAACAGGAAACCTACGCTACAGTTCGATCGAGAGATTTTGGAATGGATAAGAAAAAATTCCCCGGAGATGGAGTTGTAACAGGAAGCGGAAAAATAGGGGATCGGCAGGTATTCCTCTCTTCTCAGGATTTTACAGTTCTCGGCGGTTCCCTTGGAGAGATGCATGCAGAAAGAATTTCCACAGCTCAAATTGATGCAATGAAAAATGGCGTCCCGTTCCTTCAGATAAATGATTCCGGAGGTGCAAGAATTCAGGAAGGAACTTTATCTCTGGATGGATATGCAAAGATCTTCAGAGCCAATACATTAAGTTCCGGAGTCATTCCTCAGTTATCAATTATCCTCGGCCCCTGTGCCGGAGGAGCAGTTTACTCCCCTGGAATAACAGACTTCATCTTTATGGTGGACAAGGTGAGTCATATGTATATTACTGGTCCGGATGTAATCAAAGCTGTTACAGGCGAGGAAATTACTCATGAAGATCTGGGGGGAGCAAAGGCACATACTTTCAAAAGCGGTAATGTTCACTTCAGGTTCAGCTCCGAGGAAGAGTGCCTTACTTTTGTACAGACACTTTTGAGTTACCTCCCTTCCAATAATACAGAGCAGCCTCCAGTCTGGGAATGTGATGATCCCATAGATAGAAAAACACCGGAACTTCTGGATCTTCTTCCGGATAACCCAAAAAAACCATACGATATTAAAGATCTTATAAATTCAGTTTTTGACCGGGACTCTTTTCTTGAAGTTCAGAAAGATTTTGCCCAGAATATTGTAATTGGTTTTGCAAAACTCAATGGACACACAGTAGGTCTTATGGCAAACCAGCCTAAGGTAATGGCTGCAGTACTCGATATAAATGCAGCTGACAAAGCAGCAAGATTTGTAAGATTCTGTGATTCCTTCAACATCCCCTTTCTCTCCTTTGTTGATGTACCTGGATTCCTTCCAGGTACAGGACAGGAACATGGGGGAATTATTCGCCATGGTGCAAAATTACTCTATGCAATTGCAGAAGCAACTGTCCCAAAAATTGCCCTTATTGTTAAAAAATCATACGGTGGAGCGTACATTGCAATGTCATCAAAGGCACTTGGATACGACAGAACTATTGCCTATCCAAGTGCAGAGGTTGCAGTAATGGGTGCAGAGGGAGCTGCAAATGTAATCTTTAGACGAGAAATAAAAGCATCACAGGATCCCGAAGCAATGAGAGCACAGAAAATAGGTGAATTCAGAGAAACCGTTATGAACCCCTTTATTGCAGCAGGTTATGGTTACCTGGATGATATTATCGACCCTGCAGAGACCAGAGAACAACTCTGGAAATCTTTGGAGATGTATTTAAATAAAAAAGAGGAACTGCCGAAGAAAAAACACGGGAATATGCCGTTATAGAAGGAGAAAATATGTCAAGAGAAAAGGTACGTGAAATCGTATTAAGCGCAGGTTCATGTCAGATGGCAACCTGTGCCAGCGGTCAGCCTAAGGTGCGGCCAATGAAATTTGTTGTAACAGAGGACTTTAAGTTCTGGTGTACAACTGTAAATGTGAGCGGAAAGGTTCAGGAACTTAAAGACAACCCCAAAGTTGAACTTTGCTGGGTAGCAAAAAACGGCGACCATCTGAGAGTAGCCGGAATAGCAGATTTAACCGGTGATGCGGCAAAGAAAAAGAAACTTCTGGAACTCCACCCTGGAGCATTGGGGTTGTTTACAGATGAAAACGATCCATCACTTGTTCATGTTGAAGTTGTTCCTACAAGGGTAAGATGGAAAAATCATGCCTTTTGTGAGTATAATGAAGTAAAATAGGATATTGCCTGATTATCTGAAACTGCCCGGTAAAATCCGGGCAGTTTTTTTATGAACTGTAAGAAGGACAAGCTTCCTGTCATCTTTATATAAAGCAGATAAGAAAGGCTCCGGGCATGAAGATTTATCCCTTAAGAACCTCTTTATTCCAAATTTCAGTATTTTATTACCAGATCTCTTAATATCGCTATAAGTTCCAGTTAAATTCAAGATTTATGATTGTACCTTTACCAGGTTCCGAAACAATTTTCATTGAATCAGAACAGTTTTTAATATTCGCTAATCCGATACCGGCACCAAAACCAAGTTCCCTGACCCAGTCTGGGGCCGTTGAATAACCAGATTGCATAGCTCTATCTACATTCTCAATTCCAGGACCCGAATCCTTTACTGTTATTTTTATTAGTTGTGGATCTACAATCACAGTTATTTCCCCATCTATTGCATAAATAACCAGATTCATTTCTGCTTCATACGATGCAATAGCAGCCCGTCTGATAATTTGCGGATGAATACCAAGACGACTAAAGGTTTTTTTTATACGGCTTGAAACACATCCAGCCTTTTCAAAATTTCTTACTTCTACAGCCGAAGAGAAACTGATTGATGTACGATCCCCAAGAAGATCTTCAAATACATGGCTTGCACGATACCTGTGTATTTCCTCTTCATGATAGTCAATCTCAAGTTTATGCAATAGACACTCAATTATATCACTTTTTGTAATGATCCCAATTAAATCCCTGCTCTTCCGATTAATCACAGGAAATCGGCCAAAACCATTTTCATCAAAATGCTGTATAGCAGAAATCAATGGTTCATCTGAGTATAATGTAGAAACCTTTCTGCTCATACGATCACCGACAGAACAAGTCAGGTGCCCATCATACAGCCAATTAATAAAATCTTCTATACTGATAATGCCAACTAGCTTTCCACTATCAACAACAGGCACCCCGGATATGCGATTATCCCGTAGAATATCCCGTAATTTGTTCATTGGGGTTCCAGGCTTTGTAACAATAAGGTTATTCAGACAGGCATCACTGACTCTCAATTCATAAATAAGCTCCTGAATTTTAGTCGCATTACTGACTTCACTCATTCGCGCTGTCGGCCTCCACGCATTCCTACCTCATACAACCTGCCGGAGGCCTCAAAAAGACACAGGGATGTGCAAACTATTGGTATGTTTTTACTCCTGGCCAGATTAACAGTTTCCTCAGGAGGAAATTTGCCGGACACAAAGCAGATACACACCAGCCCCAGCATTTCAACAGTTCTGATTACCTGAGGATTATTTAATGTCGTCAGGAGTGCCACATCAGAATCCTGAAGGGTAAGTACCTCACTCATCATATTCGAAGTAAAAGCACGTTTTATCTCAACAGAGTCATCAAAGGGAATAAGAGGCTCGGCATCAAGAATTTTGAGAAATTCATGAATAGTCATTTCATCCAACCCTTTATGTAATCCATCCAACCACAAAAAGCAAAAAAATACCTATATCCAACATATAACCCCACAATAACACCATATATCACTTTATTAATCCTTTACAGTACAAAACAAAAGTATTTGTCCGAATATACAATTTTTTTTCACACTCCTTTAACATTTCTAATAAAAATTATAATAGCAAATACAAAAAAAGCAAGGTAATTTTTCTATTTCTCTTATTAATCCGGAATAATCTTAATAAAATAACAAATATTCTATTAATTAAGGCAACCCATCACTTTATTAAAGGTAATACTCGGTCGCATTGCCTGAGCCAGAGATTCAGGATCAGGCAAATAGTAACCCCTCAGCTCCACTGCTTTCCCCTGGACATCCTTAAGCTCTTTCAGAATTGTTTCTCTATTTGATGATAATTTTTTGGCGAGCGGTATAAACAGGCTTCTTAGGTCCGGATCTTTATCCTGTTCTGCCAAAGCCCCGGCCCAGTAAAGAGCAAGATAGAAATGACTTCCTCTGCTATCAATTTCATTAACCTTTCTTGAAGGTGATTTATTATTTTCAAGACATATTTCTGTGGCTCTGTTAAGACTATCTGCCAGAATCAGAGCTTTGTCGTTATGATATTTATGACCAAGATGTTCCAGGGAAACTGCCAGAGCCAGAAACTCCCCTAAAGAATCCCAGCGAAGATGCCCTTCTTCCAGAAACTGCTGAACATGTTTTGGGGCAGATCCACCGGCTCCTGTTTCGAAGAGCCCCCCCCCGCTCATCAATGGAACAATGGAGAGCATTTTTGCACTTGTACCAAGTTCCAGAATAGGGAAAAGATCGGTAAGATAATCTCTAAGAACATTTCCGGAAACAGAAATCGTATCTTTTCCATCCTTCATTCTCTTCAGGGACAACTGTATTGCTTCTTTTGGTGACATAATTCTTATATCCAGCCCCTCTGTATCGTGAAGGAGCAAATACTCTCTTACCTTTCCAATCATTTTTCTATCGTGAGCTCTATTATTATCAAGCCAGAAAATAGTGGGAAGACCAGTTGCCGCAGCCCTGCCTACTGCCAGTTTAACCCAGTCTCGAACAGGTGCATCCTTTACCTGACACATTCTGAAAATGTCACCCTCTGCCACTTTCTGATCCATAAGAATTATACCGGATCCGTCTGTTACCCGAACTGATCCATTGGCCTCAATTTGAAAAGTTTTATCGTGGGATCCGTATTCTTCAGCTTTCTGAGCCATAAGCCCGACATTGGACACACTTCCCATTGTCCCTGGATCAAATGCACCGTTCTCCTTACAAAAATTGATGGTTTCCTCATAAATACCTGCATAGGATCGGTCAGGAATAAGTGCCAGCATATCCTGCAAATCCCCCCTGGGATTCCACATTTTACCGGAAGATCTTATTGCAGCAGGCATAGATGCGTCTATGATAACATCGCTGGGTACATGCAAGTTGGTAATTCCCAGGCTTGAATTAACCATAGCAAGATCGGGGCGTCTTTTGTAGCACTCATCAATTACCGCCAGAACCTCATGCCTCTCAGATTCAGGGAGGTTTTCCAGTTTTATAAGCAAGTCACCCATTCCATAATTAGCATCAATCCCGAGATTTTTAAACTGGTTTTTATATGTAAGAAAAATATCCTCGAAAAAAACGGAGACTACATGACCGAAAATTATAGGATCCGAAATTTTCATCATTGTTGCCTTTAGATGAACCGAAAACAGTAATTTCTGTTTCTTTGCCTCCAGAATTTGTTCTTTTATAAATAATCTTAGAGCTTTAACATTCATTACTGCTGAATCCAGGATTTCCCCTTCCAGAAGTCTGATTTTATCCTTTAAAACAATCGTTTCACCGGAATCCTTAACCAATTCGGCACGAACTGTACCCTTAGACAAGAAAACAACAGACTGCTCACTTTCATAAAAATCCCCTGTCGACATACTTGCTACACAGGTTTTTGAATCAGGACTCCAGGGCCCCATAGTATGGGGATGTTTCATAGCATATTTTTTTACTGCTGCAGGGGCTCGTCTGTCAGAATTCCCTTCCCTAAGTACAGGATTAACAGCACTGCCCTTAATTCTGTCATAGCGTATTTTTATTTCAGTTTCTTTATCATTTACTGGAGATTCCGGATAATCAGGCAGTTTAAAGCCCTTCCCCTGTAATTCTTTTACAGCGGCCTGCAGCTGAGTAACAGAAGCACTGATATTGGGTAGTTTGATTATATTTGCTTCCGGTTGCTTAACCAGTTCACCCAACTCAGCAAGATCATCAGCAAGTCTCTGAGTATCTGTAAGAAACTCAGGAAAGGCAGAAATAATTCTTCCGGACAAAGAGATATCTTTAGTTACCACATCAATACCGGCTGTTTTTGCAAAAGCCCTGATAACAGGGAGAAGAGACTCTGTTGCAAGTGCAGGAGCCTCGTCAGTTTTTGTGTAGATTATTTTTGGATTCATAGGTTACCTCATTATTACTGTAATATCAGACTCTAAAACCATTTTCAAATATCCTATATATTTGTTACAACAGCCCTACTTCTTTCTTCATCTCTATCACCATCATAGAGCAATACTCGTTTAAGGGAAGGATTAATAAATTCAGCAAAATAATCAAGCCCTTTAGGGGAATCATTTCTAACAGTCCCCGGGGCTTTACTGAAAAACCTTATAATTACCGGGTAAAGAGTAATATTCAATTTAATAATTTTGTTGTTATGTAAATAACTTTTTTTGTGAAAACATACTATTAATTTTCAGAATATAATTTTTATTGACAATAAGATGTTTTAATAATATGATAAATTTTGTAATATTATAATTTTGGTAATATTACAAATAAAATACATTAAGGAGAGTAAAATAATGAAAAAAACATTATTTATACTAATGACAGTTATAATTTTTGCCAGTTTAATTGGTTGTAGTGCCAAACCAGCTGAACCTTTAGACGCAGGCATTGACGGAAACTATGCTCCAGGTCAAAAAGCTACAGCATACATCTACATTCATGGGGGGTATGTGGGTAAAGCGATAGCTGAAACTAATACCAATGGAGATATATCTGTTTCATTCGATGAAGCATTTTTACCACACGTTCTTGCTGTTGTTGATATCGAGGCAGCAGAATGGAATGACAACAATACGGTACTCTTTGACAGCCATGGTGATACATATGCAGCAAAATATATTGAATATTTAGATAAGGTATATGTAGGTGTTTCAGTAGGAAAAAGTATATCGTATGTTGAAGCTGATGAATCAGGTGCAGCAGCAGGTAATACCGATCTTGAAAAGATAATTATACGTGATCAGGCAAGTATGGCTACATATTTTACAACAGTTCCAGCAGGAATGTTTAAAATATTCACAGAGTTTGGCGGATCACCTATCCCTGTAACAGTAACATCATACGGCGGACTTACAAAGAAAACATCTCCCGGGTACTGGGCATTTGGACAGACCTGGATCGGAAACATTACAGCAATCGAGGAATTTATTGCGGAAAATGGTGTTCAGCTCGATTTAGGAAAAGCTAAAAGGGCAAAAGAGGAAAATTCAGATGGTCTTAAATTGTGGAGTATTGCAGATGCAGTATCAGGTGCAACAAACTCTGATTTTAAAGAATACTTTGGGTTAGCTCAGTATGCTGCCGGAAAACTAAAATCTAATAATTAGCACCCTCCAATAAACAAGGGCTGTACTTTAAACGATGAATAATCAATTTACAGCCCTTTTCCAACTATATACTTTTTCTTAACTTAATCTTATAAACTTATGGTGTGTTTCTCCTCTGGAGCCTCCTCATGGAGAATAGTCCCAAGAGGAAAGGTTCTATTCCTCCCTCCGCTGACCTATACAATCAGCATCACCTCAGTCAATTTTAATATACTGCTTCGCCTGATACAGGGTACCAGTCATAAAATGGTTCCCGTAGGGCTATCTCAGAGCTTACAGGTTTTTGCAATGTAGATAAAAAACAGGGGTTGACCACTCCTGTTTTAAACTTATAAATTCAAGGGAGAGGTAGAGTTAAATATATGTCAGGTGTAAAAACTATTATAACTAAACAAATACTATTCTACATTTTTACAGGAATATCCCTGCTCTCTACATATCCACTCAGCTCATTGGCAAGACAGGAGGATAAGAAAGAAATTCCGGGAGGGATTATTTCAAGGAACCAATATCCCATTATTCTGGTACATGGTTTTATGGGGTTTGAGAGAAATACGGATAACAGATATTTCTACTGGGGAGGAACTAAAGATCTCCAGGAAGAGTTAAAAAAGATAGGATTTGATGTAAGAACAGCCGCTGCAGGACCTGTTTCGAGTAATTGGGACAGGGCATGTGAACTCTATGCCTATATAAAAGGAGGCCGGGTAGACTATGGAAAAACTCACAGCAATAGATTTGGACATGCCCGTTTTGGAAGAACCTATAGAGGTATTTATCCTGAATGGGGAGAGATCGATCCTAATACAGGACAGATCAATAAAATTCATCTTATTTCACACAGCATGGGTGGTCAGACTGTTCGAACCCTTGCCCAGCTGCTACGGGAGAAAACAGAAGATGAATTTACAGACAATTTAAGACCTGGAGAATTATTCACTGGTGATCACACATGGATAAGTTCAATAACAACCATATCAACTCCCCATGACGGAACCTCCCTGACAAGGGCTGTGAGAAGAAATCCCCAATTGGTCTATAATGTACTAATCAATCTGACTTCTCTCCATACAAAATATATAAGTCTTAACAAAGATTTTATTGAGGATCTGAAGACCTGGAATATTCAGAATAAAAATAATTTGCTACCGGAAAAGATAATTTCTGCAAAAGAAAATCTTCAACTTTTAAATATCGGTGAAGATAAAAAGATATTTGATATAAACCTTGACCAGTGGGATATCTATCCTTTTGAAGGTGAGACGAAGGAGGCCTACCGAAAAAGGATATGGGAATCTCCAGTGTGGAACAACACCAGAGATATCAGTTCATGGGATCTGTCACCGGAAGGTGCAGCAGAACTTAACGGATGGGTAACTGCATCCCCTGAAATCTATTATTTTTCATGGGCAACCGAAGAAAGCATCAACTCAAAATTGAACGGATGGTATCTGCCGGAACTGCAGATGAATCCTTTTTTAAAGACTCCTGCCTTTTTTCTTGGTTCCTATACAGATAATAAAGAAGCTCAAATAAAAACGGAAAATCCGGTAGTAGATAAAACATGGTGGGAAAACGATGGAATTGTGAATACTAACTCGATGGACGGACCATCCTTAAATTCTACAGATACAATAGTTTCATATTCGGGAAACCCTGTAAAAGGGATCTGGAATTATATGGGGAAACTCTCTTCCATTGATCATGGTGATATTATAGGAATTATGGCAGCTCCTGTAGATATTCCTGATGGTTTTGAAACTCTGACAGACTGGTATGCTGCCCAATGCCGGCTTCTTTTAGGTCTTCCGACTAACTGAAGCTTATAAACTTATGGTGTATTTTCCATTTCTGCAGTACTCCCTGGTGAACATATGCATAGATTCCATTCCGGTATATCCATACTTCACTCCGGACAGGGTCGACTGTAAGAATCTGGGTTCTCTTTGGATGGCCGATACTGGCAACCAGCAACTCCTCATTCATCCCGTTTATAAGTGTTCCTTTGAGTATGGCGTCTCTATACTCAGTACTTAGATCAGGATGAGCCGCGACATACTCCTCTCTTCGGCGGACAGTACCCAAATTATCTCCATGAGATTTTTTTTTATAATAAAAAGCAAAAATAATGAAAAAGGCTGCTGTAATTGTATAAATAACAATATCCTTCGGGGTAAATTCCTTAAACTCGACAGCAAGAGCCAGGGGCAGGTATAAGTTCATATCCTTCTAGTCTCCTATTGTAATAAAAAGTGATTTTCGGGGATTACCGTCGGGTACCCAGGACTTATGCCCCTTACCTTCTGTATCCTCCACAAGAAGAATATCCCCAGGAGGAAAAGTTCGCTTCTCCCCGTCACTAACCTCTACAACGAGCATTCCTTCCAGCATGACAATATACTGCTTTCGGGGAGCAGGGTGCCAGTCATAAAAATAGTCCCCGGGGTTCTCTCTCAGGATCATTCCTGTCACAGGAATGATATCTGAAAGGGTTCCTATACCTCCGGTATCCTTAAGGGGTATTTCAATATCCTCAAAATGCGATTCACCATTTATATCTGAATATAGTCTCGTAATCTTCATGATAACTGGGAGAATAGAAGGAATTGTCAATAAAATCAACCGTTAGTTTAAATTGACTGCTTCCAAAAAAGGGTTACTGCTTAGGGAAATCAAAAATAGCAGCTATCAGTATTCTTAGGTAATAAATGGAATTCTATAAAGTAATAATATAGAATATAAGATATGAAAAGATCTAAATTTTTATACATAATTGTACTTGCTTCTGTAGTTTTTTATTCAGGGTGTAAAACTGATCCGCCAAATATATCTTCCGGTGACCTGATAATTACTGAAGTAGGTGCAACGTACTACTCCAATGGATCTGCCTGGCTGGAAATATACAACAGATCTTCCGAAACTGCAGAATTATCTAAATATACATTGACAAGCACCACTTATGATGAAACCACACTCAGTATTATAAATCATACCTTTACCTTACCGCCCCTTACTATTCAGCCAGGAGCTTATGTACTAATTAGAGGAAGAACAAGCAGTTATCTGCAAAATGGAACCAACCTGGTTTATATAGATGATAATAATCTTTACCCCTTCTGGACTTCAGGCGGTAATATTGAATTAAAACTAAATGGAATAACAACAGACTTTATAAGGTTCGGCAATTCGTCTGCATTACCTGCAACTTCTTCAGAATGGAATAACTCATCTGCTGCTGCCCTGCCCTACAGTTTACCGAATGACTATGGATTAAGTTTGTCAAGAAATGGTTCAAATTCAGACTCAAACGATGCATCAGACTGGTTTTTACGAGATTTTGCAACTCCTGGAGGTCCAAATGATATTACTTCCACTGATGATCTTGATCTTGATGGTATTCCGGATGAAAGTGAAGTACCAGGCGGAACTTTTGCAGGTCTTCCACTATACGCCTGGGGTGCAAGAACAGGACAGAAAGATATATTTCTCCACATTGACTACATGGATTCAACGGATGAAGGAATAATACCAAGAAAAGAAGCTCTCCAAAAAGTTGTAGATGCCTTTTCTGTTGAAGGAATCGCACTTCATATTGATGTGGGAAACCTATACCATACTGCAGCCGGGATTGATATTACTAATTTTGATATGGATGATAAAAGCCATAGAGTTCCATTTGCCTCTTCAATTTCTTTTAGTGATTTAGCAGGATATGCAAATTTCTATCAATATAAAAGCAACTATATGGATCTGGCGCGAAAACAGATCTTTCACTATTTACTTATGTCCAGTTCGCAAAATGCTGATGGAACTGCAGGATCTTCCGGCATAGCTGAATTAATTGGAAATGATATTATTATATCATTAGGACAATGGGGACTGGACTCCAGCACAGTAGAGTATACCAATGAATTGATCAACTACCAGGCATCTACAATTATGCATGAACTGGGTCATAATCTGGGATTAAAGCATGGTGGAAATGAAGATACAAATTTTAAACCAAACTATATTAGTGTCATGAACTATCTCTACCAATTATACGGCCTGCCTGAAATTGGAAGTTCGGAAGATGACCGCTACATTCTGGAATCATCTTCAGGAGCTGCATGGAGTACAAATTATAGTGCATTGGTTAATGGACCTCTGACAACTTCGTTAGTCCTTTCATATTCAAATGGGAGTTCTTCGATTCTTGATGAATCTGGTTTAGATGAACCATCCGGACTGGGAAGGACTGGTACTTCAGGTGCAGATTTTAATCTCGATGGAGATGTGATCGATGGTCCTATTTCAATTGATATAAATTTTGACTTCAGTAGTTCCGGGATATTACAGGACTTCAACGACTGGAATAATTTAAACCTGTTTTTTATAAGAGATTTCAATGGAGATATCGAAGGAGTAAGTATTACAACAGCTACAGACACTTTCAGATGGATAGATAAAGCTCAAAATGACTTCCAGCCCATCTATTCGGAGGAAAGACCTGTAAAACTATTAACTTATCTGAGAACACGGAAAAAACAGTGACAAAGCTATTTCTTATTATTTTATTTCTCTATTGGTAGTTCTTTCTGGCTGTAATGATGAATACCCGGAAGGAATAAAGATTAGTGTTATTCCCAGAAATTTTAAATCTGCATCAATCCTGAAAATTTCAAATAAAGGCAATAAAACTATATTAAAAACTGAACATTCCGGGGAAATTACCGAAATATCAATTACCCCATATATTCGGAGAATATCTCAATATCCAATGCCGGATACCATAACAATTGATCGGATTTTCAGACCGGGAGGTGTTACAACAATAGTAAACCTGTACAAAGAGGATCTGTTGAGTATAATGATTGCAGATAACGCCACATTACGTGAAAAACCTCTCGAAACTATTAGTCTAAAGCCTGGCAGTATAATTGCTATAAACACAAGCAACACCAGTAATAATCCTGACAGAATAGAAACAAGGGTACTTCTTTCCAATAACCAGAGTAATTTTACTCAAGTTGAACCAGGTGAAAAATATCGTATTATTGAAGATGGAATTATTTGGGACTTCTACTATTTTATTGCAACAATACCAAATAACAGTACAGATACTGGCAAAAATCTTTCAATGGATAAAGGATCCTTCTCTATTGACTGGATTTTAATTCGAAATGAAAGTCCTTAGATAATTTACCAAGTATGACTCTACAAATCACCATCCATGTACATTTATCTCCTTTCCTGATACAAAAAATAAATATGAAACAATTTTTTCTTTTATTTATAACTCTTGCAGCTTCTGCTGCCCTCTTTTCTCAGGAAGCATCTCTTGATTCAGCCCTTTTTATCCAAAAAGAATCGGATGCATACCAGTGCGTTCAGGTTCGCAGAGGAGACAGAATTGAACTAAAAGGGAAACTGTCTATGGAAAAAGGTTCAGAAGAACTTTTTTTTGAATCAACAGGAGAAAGACTCTACCTACTCCGAGGAGATCTTGCCTCTGAACTGCGGATACTATTAACTGAGAAATCTGACACTCCGGAAATAACACTTAAAGGAACTCTCCTGTTTGAGGGTCTGGAAATGCGACCTGCTGAATTGGAAATTACCGCTTACTCTTTTCAGGAGGAGATCCGGTAATCCAGAGGCAAATCCAATCAAAAATCCAGCAGAGCTTTGAACCCTCCAATTATTTTTTGGAATTTTTCCCGTATTTGCAGGTAATTCTCCGAAGCTTCGGTCATATTACCAGACTCTATATTTCCTGCCAAAGTAATAACCGTTTCATGAAACTCTTTATGATTAGCAACAATCGCCTTAAACTGTTCATTTTCACCAAAGAGAACCTCTCCCTCACCATAGACCCAGGTGCCAAGTTCACAACTTTTATAACGTTTTGCCCTTTCAACATCCAGCTTGAGTCTTCCGGTAATTGCTTCCGAAGCATCCTGGAGCCATGTCTGATGATGCCCCATAATCTCAGTAATAAAAACTTTAAGCTTATCATCCACAGGAAGCTCAACACTTTCGTGAAGACTAAAATAGTTAACATCCTCATTAATCTTTCCTATACTGTCACTATTCCACTCCACGGTTTCTGAAATTGCTTCCTGGGCTTTTATAATATCACCAATTCTCCCTTTGGCAGTTCCTACTTCACCTGAAACACTTTCAGAGGCATTCTGAATTGTATTTACCGAATTATTTATATCAACAGCACTCAATTTTATTTCGGAGGAACCATCAGATATTTCCTGGGATATCTGCATAAGGGAAGACACCGCAGTGAGAATCTCTTTATTCCCCTCGGAAACCTCATTCGTACTCTGAGTAATCTCTGTAAAAGCCTCTACAAAGTGGGATACTTCTTCTGATACCTGATCAAAGGCTTTTTCACTCTTCTCCCCTGATTCAAGAACTGAACCCATCTTACCCACTGTAGATTTAAGAGAGTTTGAAATAACTTTTGCATTGGAAGCAGAAGACTCTGCAAGCTTCCTTATCTCGTCTGCAACAACGGCAAACCCTCTTCCATGTTCACCGGCATGGGCTGCTTCTATTGCCGCATTCATGGCAAGAAGATTTGTCTGGGCGGCAATACTGTTAATTATTCCGATAATATCCATCATTTCATCAATATCCCCGGATATATCTTTTATCTGCTCCTTTGAGGCAGCGGCAATTTTACTTCCTGAACTTACCGTTTCCAATAGAACATTGGTTGTCTGTGACTTATCACTTGCAATTTTAGCAATACTGTTTATAGAAGCTGTCATCTCTTCTATAGCCGCAGAGGTTTCGGAGACAGCAGAACTCTGCCCTGTAATATGAGAAACAAGATTTTCAATCGTGGCAAGAATCTGTGTTACTGCTGAGGAAACTTCAGATATCTGGATATCCAGAGAAGCCATATCCCTATCTATCCCCTCAATATCTTCATTAACCATATTGGAGAGTTCCTCAACATCTCTGGAGTAATTCTTCATTATTTTTCCAATATTTCCACTAATCTCAACAGAATTTAAAATTCCCTTAATTATCCTGCTTATTTTAGGTATAAGCTCGGTATCAAGACTCGCACCTAACAGCTTTAATTCTTTAATACCGGTATTAATATCAATAAAGCGGGACAGGTCTCCTCTGCTTATTTTTGCAACAGAATGCTCCACATGGATAAGCGGGGACGCAATTGACCTGGAGAGAAAAAAGGCTGATATTATTCCAAGAACAGAAAAGATTGCAATAATTAGCCCAATTCTTATTAAATCTTCAATCATCCTATCCTTAACAAGATCATCATCATAAATATTGGCAATTATTATCCAGTTCCATGGTTCAAAATATACATAGGCAGATGTACGCTCTCTTATACCTGATTCTTCAGATTCCTTCCAGTTATAACTAATCTCCCCTACTTCTCCCTTCTCCATTTTCGGTGCTGAATCTACTATCTGCCTGAAAAAACTGTCTCCGTCTGCATCCATCACATCAAAGGAATTTGAACCCTTCAACTGGTAATCACG
>JAJRQE010000149.1 GCA_024280415.1 Spirochaetota bacterium
AAAAAGTCGATAACAGTCTTTTTCAATAACATCAATTTCCTGGGTTATTGCCTTGTGAGTTCCGTACTCCATTCCGGTATTCATCATTCCTCTGCCGAAAATACCTCTGATTTTCAACTCCCGGAATGCATTAATAACACCATCAGAAAGACCCTCTACAGGATGTGGATACATATAATCCAGCATTGTCGTGGTTCCGCTGCGGATACCGTCTACACAGCCAAGCATTGCCGCATCATAGGTATCTTTGGGAGTAAGATGTGCGGCACTTGGAAAGGTCATCCTTTTTAACCAGTCCGAAAGAACAAGATCATCTCCAAGTCCCTTTAAAAGATTCTGAAAAAGGTGATTATGAGTATTAATCAATCCTGGAAAAATAATTTTCCCACTACCGTTAATTTTCTTTTTTATATCTTTATATTTTTCTTTAAAAAGTTCAGAGGAGCCAATATCTTTAATTAGTGAACCTTCTATAACCAAAGCATGGTTTTCCAGGATTCTCCTTTCCTTATCCACAGTAACTATAGTAGCATTATCTATAAGTAAATCCGACATCATCTCTCCTTCTGAACAGGGAACACTCAGAAAGAGTGCTCCCTGTGAATAGTATTTTTAATCTGTATAATCCATAGGATCAACTTTTCCAGAAATGAGATCCGCAACTAAAGTATCTATTTTAACCTTCTGATCTGTAGTTAAAGTTATATTTCCACGATAGGAAGAAAGTGAAGTTACACCTTCGGCAAGACCCATAACAAGAGGTTCTGCCTTAAAACTGCCATCAAGTGTACTTTGAACAAGCAGAGTAAAGACTCTACCGTAATCCTGCATTAGACTTAATAATACAATATCACCATTTTTTTCTCCCAGATCTGACCCTCCACCGGCTACAATAGTAACACCGACTTCTCTTGCAGCTTCAACTACACCAAGGCTGGTTTCGTCTGCATTAGGAGTAAGTATATCTACACCTGTTTCGATCATCGCTTTTGCCATATTTTTACCCTTGGCAATATCATGAAAACTACCTGTATAAACAGCGTTAACCTCAACATCCGGATTGTAGTACTTTGCACCTGCAAGGAAGCCCTTCTGCTGATTAGCTATTGGAGGAATCTCCATGCCGCCGATGGTTCCAATCTTTCCTGTTTTTGTAAGCATGGCTGCTATATACCCTTCAACAAAGCCTGCTTCAATATCATTAATTACAAAAGAGGCAAGATTAGGTTCCTGAGAAATCATAGTACTTGTAACAATAAAATACTTATCCTGAAACTCTTTTGCTACAAGCTTTGCAGCATCTCCGAATTCAAATCCGTGACCCATAATTACATCAAAACCAGCATTTGCATATCCACGGAAAAGTTCTTCATAGTCTGAAGCAGGAGTATTTTCAGTATATGCAATTTCAGCGTCTAAATTCTTTTCCATTGCTTTAAGGGCATTGTATGCCAAAGTATTCCATCCCTGATCTGTAATAACACCTGGCAGTAATATTGCGACTTTTAATTTTCCATCATCAGCTATCTCATCTTTCTGTCCACCAGCAAACAATGTCCCTGCACTTATACACATAATTATTAAAACTGTTAAAATTATTCTGATCTTTCCTTTCATAATATTTCATCCTTTAAATTTATTTTCCGGCAAAAGCCCGATCTTAAAACTCTTTTTCACCACCTCCTTGTTTTGACTTTTGTATAACTATTTATAACAGAGTATCTTTCTTAGATCCTGCCATCATAAGGCCAAGTTCTTTTATTGTAACATTATCCGGATTAACTATTCCCATAATTTCACCACTATGAATAACAGCTATCCTGTCACTTATATTCAAAAGTTCATCAATCTCTGTTGAAACATAGAGAATTGCTGCGCCTGCATCTCTCTGAGCAATTATATTTTTATGAACATATTCAATAGCACCGACATCCAGGCCCCGGGTCGCATGCATTGCAACAAGAATATCCGGATTCCCATGAAGCTCCCGGGCAAGAATTAGCTTCTGCTGATTTCCACCGGAAAGCTTTCCAGCTAGAACATCACTGTTCGGAGTTCTGATATCGTAATCTTCAATCAGTTTTTCAGCATGTTCTTTAATAAATTTCCAGTTAAGTAAGAATTTTGAATGAGGGACGGTATGGTAGTCATGAAGAATAAGGTTTTCCCTTAAATTCATTTCCAGCATCAATCCGCTCACCCTCCGGTCTTCGGGTATATGACCAACACTGCAATCCAGAATTTCTCTGGGATGGGCATTTGTAACATCCTTATCCATTACTTTCACACTGCCTGAGGTTGATTTTCTTAATCCCATAATAACCTCTACCAGTTCAGACTGACCATTCCCGTCAACACCTGCTATACCCAGAATTTCGCCTTTCTTTACTGCTAACGAAACAATCTTAAGAGCCTGCAGCCCCTTACTGTTATCTGCTTCAATTTTATCAAGAACAAGTGCCGGAACCCCTGGGACTGCTTTCTTTTTATAGGCTTTAAATAATACTTCCCGTCCAACCATCATTTCTGCAAGTTCCGGTTTGCTTACTTCAGAAGTTTCGACAGTATTTACCTTTTGCCCCTTCCTTAGAATTGTAATCCGATCGCTTATTTCCTTGACTTCATTAATTTTATGACTGATAAATATTACAGAAAAATCTGCTGCTGTAAACTGTCTGATCATATTAAATAACTGGTCGATTTCCTGAGGAATAAGAACTGCTGTAGGTTCATCCAGAACCAGTATCCTTGCTCCTCTGTAGAGAGCTTTTATTATCTCTACCCATTGCTGCTGCCCTACAGATAACTGCCAAACCATTGCACAGGGATCTATTCCCATATTGTATTTGTTCGAATATTCCAGAATACGATCTGCAGATCCCTTGATATCAAGAAAAGGTTCTCTTCTCTGTTTAATACCAAGAATAACATTTTCTACAACCGAAAGCTCCGGAATTAATTGAAAATGCTGATAAACCATTCCTATACCGTACTTAATAGCATCTTTAGGAGAATTTAATGACACAGGTTTTTCATTTATAAGTATATTTCCTGAGTCAGGTGAATAAAGACCGGAAAGAATATTCATTATGGTACTCTTACCTGCACCATTCTCACCCAGAAGAGTATGAACTTCCCCTTTTCGTAATTTAAGATTAATATTTTTATTAGCTATAACACCACCAGGAAAGGTTTTTGTTATGTTCTTCATCTCCAGAATATTGATTGACATCTTCGTTCTACCCCTTAAAATACGGCTTACCTGATGCTTTAGGTGCTACTGCTTTTCCGACAAAACCAGACCAGGCTGCAACAGTCAAAAGGTAAGGCAGCATAAGAAGAAACTGATATGGAATTGCACTTCCGATTGCCTGCATTCTTATCTGCAGGGCATCTCCAAAACCAAATAACAATGTGGCGCCTAAAACACCAAAGGCATTCCACTTTCCAAAAATAACAGACGCCAGAGCAATATACCCACGACCAGAGACCATATTTTCTGAAAAGAAACTTAAAAGACCTACAGAAAGATAAGCCCCGGCAACACCGATTATCATCGAGCCAATAATTATTGTCCCATATCTTATGCGGAATACATTAATTCCAGCTGTATCAGCAGATTCAGGATGTTCGCCTACAGATCGTATACTCAAACCTATGGTTGTCTTTTTCATCAGATAGTATGTAAACGGAACCATTAAAATAGCTAAATAAGCAAGTCCTAACTGATTAAATAGAGAACCAATAACCGGAATTTCAGAAAGCAGTGGGATAGCAACTTTTGTAAAAGATGGAATATCTGAACTACTGGCATTTAATCCGAAAAATATTCTGTTGACAGTTGTAGTTCCCCCCAGTGCAAGAATATTTATTGCAATTCCTGCAACTATCTGGTTTGCTTTAACAGTAACAACCAGATAAGCAAACATAACACCTACCAGTCCTCCTGCCAGAGCAGCTACAAGGGCTCCCATCCAGGGATTTTGGAATAGGTATGCACCTATACTGCCGGCAAGTGCTCCTATCAGCATTGTGCCCTCTGCACCGATATTAACAACACCGGCTTTTTCCATGTAGAGAAGTCCTATTGCAGCAATAAGAATTGGTGCGGCTACCCTTAAATCGGCCTCTATAAACGAAGAAATAATCTGTAGAATTGTATTACTCACTTCCATTATTCCTCCTAAAGATGGCTAAAAGTTTTCTGCGGTTTTCTAATGTAATCATTTGACCGGCAATAACAAAAATAATGACAAGACTCTGTATTATATAAATGGTAGATATTGGAACTTTTGCAATCATCTGCATCATATTCCCTCCACTCCTGAGTGCTCCAAATAAAATTCCTCCCAGTATTATTCCAAAAGGGGAGTTCATTCCAACAAGAGCAACCGCAATGCCGTCAAATCCATAACCGGGAGAAAATCCCTGAAAAAGTTTTCCCTGTATTCCCAATATTTCATTTGCACCTGCCAGTCCACCCATACCTCCGGCAATAAACATTATTAGTATCATCACCTTTGCCGGTTTCATACCAGCATATTTTGCAGCCTCAAAATTACTTCCGACTACTCTGGACTCATAGCCAACTTTTAACTTTCTAAAAAAGAACCAGAATAAAAACACACATAAGAGCGCAACAATAAAACCCCAATGGAGTCTGGAACCTTGAAAGAACCGTGGAAGAATTGCAGTATCTGTAATAGGTCTGCTCTGAGGATAGGTGCCTGGAGGTTCTATCATAGGACCTGTCACAAGGTAGCTGATAAAATATATAGCCACGTAGTTGAACATAACTGTAGTAATAATTTCATTTGCACCAAACTTAACCTTTAACCAGCCAATAATCAGTCCCCAGAGTCCACCTCCAATAAATCCTGCAAGAAGTGTAATCGGAAGGTGAATAATCAACGGCATCCATCCAAAACTACTACCAACCAAAGTTGCCAGAAATCCGCCCATATATAGCTGACCTTCAGCGCCTATATTTATCAGACCTGCTTTTGCAGCATATGCAAAGCTTAAACCCGTAAAAATGAGGGGAGTAGCTTTCACAAGAGTTTCCATTACAGCTTTTAAATTTCCCATAGAACCCACGAGGAGTGCACGGTAAGCAGCACCCGGACTGCCTCCAATAAGTTTGATAACAACAGCGCCTACAAGGAGTGCAGAAAAAACTGAAAGAATCTGGATGAGCAATTTCCAGGCTGTTTCGGGTGGGAACAATCTTAAGATCAATAGTCCCACAGGTTTCTGCTTAATATTTTCCATTTCTGCTTCCAAAATACCTTTCCCTCTAACATGTACGTACAACATGTATATTTGTTTATTCATTATTGTAGCAGAAGAATCATTTGTCAATCTTTTTTTGCAATTTTTTTTGTAATATATCATATTAAAGTACCCTTTACAGATGATATATTAAGTTTATATATAGATCCAATACTCTGAAAATAAAATTTATCCTTGACAAACCAATACTAAAATAGGAGAGTTTGTGCGTACCTATACAAATAAAAAGGAAACTAAGTTTTGGAAAATGGTAAAGGGAAAGCACTATATCTTCATGTAAAAGATTATCTCCTAGATAGAATAAAGAAAATGGAACCTACTTATAATCAGCTGGAACCCGAAAACCAGCTTGCGGTAAAATTTAAAGTAAGCAGGCAAACGATCAGGCAGGCTATGACAGATCTAATCAGGGAAGGAATAATAAGTAGATGGCACGGAAAGGGGAATTACGGACATCCGAGTGTCATGAATCTTTCTATGAGAATAGATCAGAAATCTGATTTCAAACTATTTCTTGAAAACTCCGGTTATACAGTAAAGATGATGCTAAGTGATTCCCAAAAAACAGCTTCATCATGGGCAATGCGGAAACGGATACCTGAGGCAAGCAGCAGACAGGTTATTACTTTCGAAAAATATTATTATGCAGATAATGATCTTGCTGTTCACTGCAGGTATGAGTTATTTGAAGAGTATATAAAAAAACCGATAAAAAGTGGAATAACAACTGGAACTTTTAATGATTTTTTAAAAAACTACACAACAGTTAATTCAACATATACACTCGCGTGGGTACGTGCAGGACAAAACACAGATATAGCCCGTAAATTTGTAATTGATCAGGGTAATTCCATGATTATCTGGGATGAAGTCTTTTTTAATCACCTGGAACAGAAAATATTTTTTGTTGAAGTGTATTTTAATCCCCAGATTATGGATCTTTCTTTTAACTGTACTTTTTAATCTTCTGCAAAATAACCTACACGAAACCCGGAAATATAAATCTTTATAATAGATAATTATATTTCATAGATAGTCTGCCAATTTCAAAATAAAATATCAGATATTCCTGGACAGCATGTCCAGTATATCAGCAGCTCTGACAGGAAAGTTACTAATTTCAATTCCTCCAAGTGCATTGCTTACCGCATTTACTACTGCCGGCGCCGATGCTACAGTAGAACATTCACCGATACTCTTTCCACCATAAGGGCCCGGGGATTCACCTTCTTCAATAAAAAAGATCTTTGTTTCAGGCATTTCTGATGCCCTTAAAATTTTATATTTTTTAAAGGAACTGTTCACTGTTTTTCCTTTTTCATTGTATATCAACCCTTCACTAAGCGCATAACCGATTCCCATCTGGAC
Organism: Spirochaetota bacterium; assembly: GCA_024280415.1. Lineage (GTDB taxonomy): Bacteria > Spirochaetota > Spirochaetia > B11-G9 > B11-G9 > JAJRQE01. The sequence continues at coordinate 6,661 of JAJRQE010000149.1, forward strand.
AGCACCTTCCACCTGTCCCTCCAGACTAATAGGGTTAATAGCCTTTCCTACATCATGAACAGCTGTATAGTTAAGAACACGGACAATTCCTGTTTTGATATCTACCTCTACCTCAGCAAAATGGGCACCATAGGATGTTGGATCACCCCCAGCTGAATAAGTCTCCGAAGCAATTATTTCTCTCTGACTCTCTCTGTGTGCATGTAAAATAACATCCTTTATCGTAAATAACTTTTCGGTAGTTTCGATGGATATAACAAAACCATTCTCTAAATCCAATTCTCCAAAGTTCCTCTTAAGCATAATTGAAGCTTCGTTTAATATCTCTGTTTTTATTTTTTCAGAAACTAGAAGAGCTGCATTTCCCGTAACAAAGTACCACGGCTGCCGTAATCTCCCAGATTATAAGGAACCTTATCAGAATCAGCCTCATTACATGTAATTGAATCAGGATTAATACCCAGAACCTCACCTACAATCATTGTCTGAACCCTTATGGATCCATTGCCCATATCATGAGTCCCTGTAGAGAGAATAGCACTACCGTCTTCATTCATCTTAAGAGTCAGGCAGGTAAAATCTCTGTGAGCACCAATCATAGTGCTCCCATGCAGACCAACAGCCATACCTACTCCCCTTCTAATATGACCGATTGTATTTGCTGACATCTGTGTTTTACTATATTTTATCCATCCAAATTCAGTTACTCCCTTTTTTACACAATCAATAGGTCGTGGATTCCCTATAGCCTCTCCATACAGGGAATCACAAGATTCCGGATCTACCAGATTTTTTAATTGGATATCAACCATGTCAATACCAAGCCTGTCAGCTATCTTACCCAGTTGTACCTGCTGCGCATAAAATGCCTGAGGGGAACCATACCCTCTCATTGCTCCGGCAACAGGCATATTTGTATAAACAGGTATACCAGTAAACCTCAGATTTGGAGTTTTATAAATTTTAAATATTTTATGACTCATGGCTCCAATAACATTAAAAGCGCTGGATGTATATGCTCCGGTATTGGTCAATACCCTAAAATCCTGAGATGTTATGGTTCCATCTTTCAACACACCAGTTTTTAAATATATTACTGCTCCATGCCTGGTTCTGGTGGAGACAATAGTTTCAGCTCTGGTCAGCTCCATCTTTACCGGACGTCCAGTCATAATGGAGAGCTGGGAGACTACTGGTTCAATAATGGTTTCAAGTTTCCCGCCAAAAGCTCCTCCAATAGCCGGTCGTATTACCCTGACCTTATTATAAGAGAGTCCGAATATTTTTGAAAGAATAGTCCTGAAAGCAAATGTATTCTGATTAGGACTTATTACTGTCAGCTTCCCTGCAGAATTAAAATCGGCTATTGCTACATGACGCTCTATTGCTCCATGGTGAATGGCAGGCATGGTATACCGATCTTCAAATATAAAGTCTGATTCTTTAAACCCTCCTTCGATATCCCCGCACTCAAGGCAGACCTCTGTTACTTTATTTCCTGCTGGATGAATTGGGTATAGTTTTTGTTCAAGTGCCTCCTCTACATCAAATATTGCAGGTAGTTCTTCATACTCGATTTCAATAAGACGAATAGCTTGTTCGGCTATTTCCAACTCCACTGCAGCAACAGCTGCTACACGATCGCCAATATACCTTACAGTATCAGTAAAAATATATTCATCCTCCGGAAGTTCATGATCATAAAATCTCAAGGCACTGTTATATGCAATATCTGAGGAATTCTTATATGTGGCAACTGCTTTTACTCCTGGTAGAGCTTCAGCTTTAGAAGTATCTATCTTTACAATTTTACCATGAGCTACCGTACTGAACAGCATTTTACCATACAACATTCCCGGAAGCTTCATATCAGCAGTATATATTTTCTGACCGGTTACCTTTAATGGAGCATCATGAATTGGCAGACTATTACCTATATACCGGAAACTGTTTTTCTTCATGGAATATTAACCTTTCATTTTCTGAGAAGCTAAATTAACAGCATCAATGATCTTTATATAACCGGTACATCGACAAAGGTTTCTTTCAAGAGCTTTTGTTATTTCAGTTTTCGATGGATCAGGATTTTTATCCAGAAGAGATTTGGTAGACATAATCATACCTGGAGTACAAAAGCCGCACTGCACAGCTCCTGCTTCAATAAAAGCTTCCTGAATAGGATGAAGTGCCGTACCATCTGCTAAACCTTCAATTGTGGTAATCTGTTTACCATCAGCATTTTTAGCAAGATATATACAGGATTCAACAGCTTCTCCATCTATAAGAACCATACAGGAACCACAGTCCCCTGTTTTACAACCAGCCTTAGTTCCGGTTAAATCCAAAACTTCCCTGAGAACGTGGACCAGTGTCCAGTTTTTTTTAATAGTAAGGTTGTAATTCTCATTATTGATTTTTAGAAAGATATTAAGAGCGTCAGTATTTCCACTTACATCTAACATGTACATACATCCTTGATTTTGTTAGAACATTATCTCAGAGAAAATGATAAATTGTCAATGATTATTTTACACCGCCAAAAGTCAATCCGCTTATATAGTATTTTTGAAGCATCAGGGATAAAAGTATTACTGGAAAAATTGCAATTACACCCATTGCCGCCATGTAAGTCCATCCCTGCTGCATAATACCAAAGGTGCTGAGCATACCAAGTGGGAGCGTAGTAGTATCCGGTGAGGTCAGAGTCAATGCAAAGAGAAAATCATTCCATGAAAAAATAAATGCAAATAGTGCAGATGTAACGAGCCCCGGCTTACTAAGGGGCACTGCAATATAAAGAAATGCCTGAACAGGGTTGCAGCCGTCTATTCGGGCCGAATCCTCGAGATCAGAAGGTATTGACTCAAAAATTCCACTCATTAACCAGAAAGTAAAAGCGGCATTATAAACTGTATCAATTAGAATAACAGCGGTTCTGGTTCCAAGTAACCCAATACTCTGCATTATTATTCGAAAAGGCATAACAAGAACTATTGTTGGAAGAGCTCTTGTTAAAAGAATCATTATCAACAGAACCTTTTTTCCACGAAAATTTATCCTGGAAAAAGCATAACCAGCAGGAACTCCGATAAGGAGAGAAAGTCCCATTGTTCCAATTGAAATTATAAGACTGTTGATTATCCAGCTATCTATTTCCATTTTTGTAAAAACATATCTGAAATTATCTATTATGAAAGCCGAAAATAATTTGGGAGGAAGCTTGAACATATCTATTCGCTGAGAAAACGAAGTAGAGATAATCCAGATAACAGGAAAAGCAATAAAGACAAGTATAACAAGTATAACAAGTACCCGAAAAAAATTAAGTGCAGAGTGCAAAGTGCTGTTTTGACCTACAATTGCCATCCTATAACCTCTCATTTTTATAGATAAATTTAATAAGGAAAACGCCTACTACAACTCCTATGATCAAAAGAACATTTGAAAGAGCGGCAGCATAACCAATTCTAAGATGATTCATACCGACTTCATAAATTCGAAGATTTGCAACTGTAGTAGATGTCCCTGGACCTCCACCTGTAATTGCCCAGATAATATCAAAAACCTTCAGAGCATCCAGAGATCTGATCAAAAGCGCGACCAGAAGAGTGGGCTTTAGCAGAGGGAGAGTGATTCTAAAGAAAATAGGTAGTTCTCCTGCACCATCTATTCTTGCAGCTTCATAAGGTTCTGTGGGGAGGCTCTTTAATCCTGCAAGAATAATAATAACCATCAGTGGAGTCCATTCCCATACATCCACAACCACTATAGAACCAAGCGCAAGGGAACGTTCAACAATTAATCCTCTCCCAATATCAATACCCATTTTTCTCATATAGTAGGTAATGATACCAAGATCAGGATGATAAAGTGATTTCCAGACAAGTCCTGCAACAAGAGGCGTAAAAACAGTTGGAATAAGTATAAATGTCCTTATAAACTCCATTAACCTGTTTTCATGATTTAATAAAAAGGCAATAAGCATACCAAAAGTAACCTCAATAGATACGGAAGCAGATACAAATATCAGAGTAGTTACAAGAGAACCCAGAAACTGTGTGTCCGAAAGCATCTCTTTATAGTTGGCTAATCCGTTAAAAACAGGTGTTCGTCCGAGTTTAAGCTCAAAAAAACCTATAAAAACATTGTAAAGAACCGGATAGAGGAAAAAAACCACCATATAAACTGATATAGGGACAAGAAACCACATTAAAGTTATTTTTTTTCTGTCGATGGATAGAAGACTGCTAATAGTCATCAGAACCTCCAAAACAAACCGGATATTAATTATCCGGTTTGTTTGTTACATTTCTATCTATGGCTAAATTAATACAAGGCTTTAATTTCATCCGCAGCAAGATCAAGTGCTTCTTTAACACCCAGTTCATGGGTAATTGCCTGATTAATTCTTAAACCAAGAATATCCTGAATCTGACTGTATTCCGGGACTCTTGGCCTGTAGTTACCATCACCTTCCTCAAAAACAGTAAGAATATTACCCAGCCACGGCATCTCCTTATTCAGTTCAGGATCCTTAAGTGTTGAATACCTTATGGGGGCACCATCATTTCTCATCCATTCTTTTTGAGCTTCTTTTCCTGTAATAAACTTTATAAATTCCCAGGCAATTTCTGCATTCTTTTCAGAGGTATCTGAATTTATAGAAACTCCCCAGCCACCAACACCGTATCCAGCAGGCTGACCTTCAACCCGAGGGGTAACTGCCATTCCGGTTTTACCAGCTACAAGTGAAATTGCTTCATCTTCATACCCTGCTCTGGCAATACTCCATGATGCCTGCATTATGGACTGACCTGTTCGATAGGAGGATTCCCTATCATCCCACCAGTAACCTATTGCCCCGGCAGGTGCCCAGTTATCAAACATCTTCACAAAGAATTCCAGGGATTCAATACACTGACTGCTGTTAACAACAACTTCTTCCTTTGAATTAAGAACCTGACCTCCGAATCCCCTCATATATTCCATCCAGTCCTGGGCAACTGCAGGTCCTCTTGCACCATTGGAGACAAGACCGTACATATTTTCATTCGGTCTGGTAAAAAATTCAGCAATATCTCCCAGTTGAATCATTGTATTGGGTACAGCAAGTTCATAACCGTACTTTGCCTTGAATGCAGCTTTTTCAGCTGTGTCCTCAAAAAGATCTTTTCTATAAATAAGACTGTTTGCATACCCAGAAAGGGGATATCCAATCTGGCGACCATTCCAGTCTCCCATCACCCAGAGGACAGGTACTATATCATCATAATCAATTTCAGCTTTATCTCGTTCAATCCATTGAGTCAGATCTCTTGTCCATCCTTCCTGCTCAAACTGACCAGTCCAGACTATATCCATAGTTGCAAGATCATACTGTGCGGAACCTGTAGCAAAATCCTGGGTAATTTTCTGCATTAACTCAACATATCCCAGAATATCAACACGAATATCAGCACCTGTTTTCTTCCTGAACTCTTCACTCAAAACCTTGGTGTATTCTGAAAATTGATCCGCCATTACTGCAAAATGGAGAACAGCCCCTTCATACGGCAATGCCTGCTCCACAGCAGGAGTATTTTCGACCTCCTGCTCCTTTTTCCCGCCTGCAAAAACCATTACACAAACAAGAAACATGACTGAAACGAAAAACACCACTTTTCTCTTTTTCATAATACTCTCCTATAATATTTTTTACATCCGGAGTCAGAAGAAGCACATAATTCCAGTACTACACCAGATAGTATTAAAAATTAATTGCAACCCGGAAAGTCTCCGGATCCAATGCCCGTTCCATAGCTTTCTGAGCATCACTACTACTCCACTCTTCAGTCAAGAATTCACTTACATCAATTAGTCCGCGGGAAAGTAGTTTTGATGCTGTATAAAAATCAACTGTCGAAGGACTATAGGAACCCGTAATAACATACTCACCATAGTGGATTTTATTGGGATCGATGGTAACAGGGTCATTCGGATGGAATGATCCATAATAAACAATAGTCCCCATCTTCTTCAGATATTTTACAGCTTCTTCGGCTATGGATGACTTAGATGCAGTAAAGAAGATATATTCACATCCTTCACCATCGGTAAAATCTGAAATAAGTGATCCGGGATCTTCTTTTACAGGATCAATTGTAAAATGCGCCCCTTCCTTTATTGCAACCTTACGCCTGTCTGCACGGGGTTCAATTACTATTACCCGGCATCCCCGGAGTAGAGAAAGCTTCAGATGAAGCATTCCCATGAGACCTGCACCAATTATTAAAACAGTTTCACCTAAATCAGGATTAACTCTCCTGATACTGTGGATACAGCATGCAAGAGGCTCTGTAAATGCTGCAGTGCTATAGGGTATCTGATCTGAAACCGGAAAAACTTTACCTACATCCAATGATATATATTCTGCAAGACCGCCGCTGGAAGGAATATCTCCATAAACCCTCTTTTTTGACTTTCCCCCGCAAAGGTTATTAAAACCCTGATAGCAAAATGAACAGTGCCCGCAGTCATCAAGAGTCTTGAAAACAACATGATCACCTTCTTTAAAAGATGTAACAGTACCCTCCGGAATCGATACAATTTTACCGGAAGCCTCATGCCCGGGGATAAATGGCAGATCCATACCTGATTCTCCGGAAAATATCCTCTGCTCCCATGTACACAGGAGACAGGTATGAATTTTTATAAGCACCTGACCGTTTTCTGGTACAGGATGTTTCACTTCCAGTATTTCTACTTTTCCTTTGCCTGTAACAGCTACTGCTTTCATAAGTTCCTTCCTACCTCGAAAGCACTGCGTTCATCATGAACAATCTCTACAAGAGCAGCAGTTACAGCACCAGGATCTGAGTGCTGCCATATATTTCTTCCAATAGCTACCCCTCTGGCACCCGCTTCCATGGCTTTCTCAACCAGTTCGAAAAGATCCTGGAGGTTTTTTACTTTGGCTCCACCAAGAACAATTACAGGTTTAAAGCAGCCATCAACAACTGTCCTGAATTCGCTGACACTTCCTACAAAACTGGTTTTAATAATATCTGCTCCAAGTTCAGCTCCTATTCTTGCAGCCAGACGGATATTTTCAACTGTCTTTGGAGGTTCAGAAGAAAATCCTCCCGGAAGCATTTCTGCAAGAACTGGAAGCCCCCAGGCATGGGCTTCTGCTGCAAGTTCTGATACATTTATCAATGTATCTACCTCATTTACAGCACCTGGAAACCCCATACAGGCCAGACAATCAGCTCCTTCAATCAGTGCATCCTCTGCATCCAGAATTCTGTTTCCTGTCTGGAAAGATGAAAGAATCGAATTCCCACCGTCTACCCTTAAAATAAGTCCGGTACCCTTAAGCTCCTCTGTAAAATTTCTGCCCATACCATAGCCGGTAAGAACTGCATCAGCTCCACCTCTCACAATACTTGTAATAATTCCGGATGTATCTTTCATAGCCGGAAGGACATCAAGACCCAGACCGTGATCCATTGCTACGATAACTGTTTTTTTATCATCCCTAAAAATATTTCCCAGTCTTCTCATGAAATACTCCTCATTATTTTACTTTATAAGCCTGTTTCTTATCTCAAATAAGTTGTGATTTGCCTCTTTCATACTGTTATAGTGACTGGAATAAACATAAAACAGTTCATCCCAGATCTCCATGTAAGTTTTATCCGGTATAATTTCAAATTCAGTTTTTACCCACTTTTCCACTAATTCAGCTAACGATCCAGTGCCACAGCCAAAGGAAGCAAGGATCATTGCCCCTAGAGGAGCGGCGTCCGCCTCCTTCATTACGGAATAGCTGTAACCTGTAATATCCGCCTTTAACTGAAGAAGCGCATGGTTTTTTGCCCCTCCTCCCACAGCACGTATACCGGTTTTACAATCTGAAGTTTCACCTCCAGCCAGTTCAATACACTGCCTTGTACCAAAAGAGATTCCCTGAAGAACGCTCAAAACAAGATCTTTGCGGCTGGTACCCGAATTTAAACCGGTAAAAGAAGCTGAGGCTCTCTCATCCCAGACAGGACTACGTTCCCCCTCCAGATACGGAAGATAGATAACAGGTACGGGTTTTAGATATTTCAATTCCGATATTTCCGAGATAGTAATGTTAAGAAGATCCTTAATCCAGTCTACTGAAGCACCTGTAGCAGACATAGTTTCAATAGTAAGTGCCCGTTCAGGAATAACGTGAACAAGCCCGGAATTTTCAGTCTCCATGCAACAGGTAATACAGGTCGATGTACCCGATCCGTCTACAAGCATCCCCTTATCCACTGCTCCAGCCCCAAGGGCTTCACACCAGGCATCAATACCACCTGCAATAACAGGGATATTATCATTCAATCCGGCTTTTCGGGAAAAAGCTGTATTTGTGGTACCTGCAGTCTCCCATGATTTAATAACTTCAGGAAATATATAAGTGGGAATACCAGTTCCAAAGGTATTGAACAGACCTGTCTGCTTATTAAAAAAAGCAAGAGTCCCTGCGGTGGAATGATCTATTATCCTTCTGTTGGTAAGAAGTGATATTATATAATCCTTTGGATACAGAACCTTAATTCCCTCTTCAAATAGTTCTATCCTGTCTCTAAAAAGTTTATATAATTTTGCTTCACAGCTTGTACCATCTTTAGAAAAACCGGGAATATTATTTTTAAGTATTAGAGCCTCATCTAATGCTGTATTATCCTGCCAGGTTATGATATCGGTAATATATTTTCCTTTTCTATCGACCAGCACAGGACTAGGCCCATGACCACATAAACCAATCCCTTCAATTCTTTCACCTGACTCATCACTGAAAGCAGATATTTTTTTAAGAAATATAAATACAGATTCCGTAAAAAATTCTGTGTTATGTACTGATCCCATATACATTGCAGGATTGTATTCATTAGTAATTGTATGTGTGGAATTTCTAAATCCAAGTACTGCCTTTAAACTTCCGGTTCCAATATCAATTCCCACAAACATTATCTATTCCCTACCTTTTCAATTTGACCATATATTTATAGCGGTCAGCTCTATAAATACCTTCTGCATATTCAATTGGATTATTATTTAAATTAAAAGTCGTATAGCGTATTATCAGCACAGGGTCACCCTCCATAATTGAAAGAAAAGTCGCATCTTCTGTTCTTGCAATACCGGCTTCAATTACCTTCTCTGCACCTGATATTTTTATAAAATATTTCTCCTCAAGAAGCTTATATATAGATCCTCCAAAATCGTCATGTTCTGTTACTCCGGTTCCGGTGGATATATAATTCTCAAAAAGTGCAATCGGCTCTCCATCGACCTTCCTAAGTCTTTTGGAGTAAATTATTTCTTCCTCTGCTTTTATTCCAAGATGTTCTGCAATTCGTTCAGGTGTAGGAATCCTTGCAACATCAAGAACTTCTGTTGAAATCTTTAAACCCAGCTGTTCCATCTTTTCAGTAAAACTTTTAAGAGTGGAGTTGCCATCTTCCTGCATTCTTGGAAAAGCAACGATAGTACCTTTACCCTGTTTTTTTATCAGGAGATCCTCAAGCACTAATCCATTAATTGCATTTCGTACTGTAATTCTGGATACTTTGTACAAATCCTGAAGTTCTTTCTCACTGGGAATTAAATCTCCTGGTGAATAAATATCTCTGATGATTTTTTTTCTCAGAACTTCCTGAAGTTGAAAATACAAAGGTACGGGACTGTTTATATCCAGCATAATCACTCCTAACAATATAACGTTATAACGTTATAACGTTATACTCTAAGTCAGACTATCATCGTAATTATCATCTGTCAACTAAAATACTAAGAACAATGTCAAAAAAAAAAGAACTCTGATAATTTCAGAGCCCTTTGTAAATATATTTTCTAACTATATTTCCTAAATACCAGCCATTGTTGCAGCCATAATAGCTTTCATAATATGCAGTCTGTTCCCTGCTTCGTCGAAAACTACAGACTTTGGTCCGTCAACAACTTCACTTGTAACTTCAACATCCCTGTCGTAGGGCATACAGTGCATATAAATAGATTCAGCGTTGGATATATCCATCTTACGTTTATCAACAACCCAGTCCATATTTCCATTTTCCCGGTAGGAATCAATTATCTTAATACCTTCAGCTTCATCTTCAGTATGCATTATGGGTCCCCAGCCCTTGGCATATACAACATCTGCACCTTCACAAGCGGCTGCCATATCATTAACAACCTCAAACTTACCACCTGCAAGTTCAGCATTCTTCTTTGCAATCTCCATTATTTCAGGTTTTAAGGAAAACTCCGGAGGATGAGCGAGGGTTACATCTAAACCAAACCTTGGCATCAGCTGAACTAATGACTGAGCCATCGAAAGAGGGCGAATATAATTGGGAGCAGAAGTCCAGGACACAACAATTTTTTTGCCCTTTAGATTACTCTGAAATCTGTCTTTAATAGTCATTAAATCCGCAAGAACCTGTGTTGGATGATAATCCTCACACTGCATATTAACTACAGGAATATTTGACCATTTTGCAATCTCCCGCATATAGGAATGTCCGGTTCCAAAAGTTTTTCTAATTCCTATCCCTTCTCCATATCTTTCCAGAACCTTAATTGTGTCCTTCTGAGTTTCTCCATGGTCGATCTGAGTCGCTTTCGGCGTTAAAAAATGGGCATGCCCTCCAAGCTGATGAATTCCTGCTTCAAAAGCATTTCTTGTCCGTGTTGATTCTTCAAAAAACAGCATAAAAAATGTTTTTGCCCTTAAAACATCATCATGAAATATACCAAGCTCTCTTTCTTCTTTAAACCTAAATGCGACCTTCATGAGTTGTTCAATTTCCTGCACACTCCATTCCTGGGTATTAAGCAGATGCTTTCCTTTTAAACTTGTGTACATTCTTTGTACCTCCCTATTTCTTCATATTATCAGCAGCCATATGAACTGCACTGATGATTTGTTTATAACCTGTACATCTGCACAGATTTCCTGAAATCGCCTCTTTGATCTCCAGATCTGTAGGTTCAGGATTTTTATTGAGTAAATGATAGGAACTGATTACCATTCCAGGTGTGCAGAAACCACATTGAACAGCACCTTTTTCAAGAAAAGCCTCCTGGACAGGATGCATAGTGCCGTCTGCATTTTCCACACCCTCAATTGTTAGAATTTCTGATCCCTGAGCCTGGGCAGCAAGTATCATACAGGAATTAACTTTTTTCCCGTTCATAATAATTGTACAGGCTCCGCATTCACCTATACCGCAGCCCTCTTTAACTCCGGTAAATCCAAAATTGTCCCTTAAAACATCCAATAACCTGGCATAAGGTTCAATTTCTGTTTCAACAGTTTTTTTATTAACAGTCATTGTCACTTTTATCTTATCCATTCTCTTTGACCCCCGTTGCCTGATTCAAAGCACGCTTTACCAGACTGGCGATAACCGGTTCTTTGTAAGGTGTTGACCATCTTGTTCCTGTTATCTCAATCATTTTCTCCGATACTTTTTTTCCAACAGCTTCATGAAGTTCATAGGAAGGAGTTTTTCCCAGGAGCATATTCTCTGCCTCAGTAATTCTTATGGTAATGGGAGTTGCAGAACCAGGAACAATTCTTACGTCTTTAGCAGTGCCATCCTCTCCGGTTTCTACATATGCAGCAACGTTCATTCTGGCTATGGCCAGAGCCTTTCTTCTTCCCAGCTTTACAAAGGAAAAACCAGCTTCAGGTTTCAGGGTTTTAAATTTTATTGATTTTATCAATTCATTTGATTTAATTATTGTTTTGTATGCACCCACTATAAAATCACTTAAAAGAACTTCTCGTTCCCCGGCAGAACTAAGTAAAGTTAAAATACTGTTCATAGCTACTAAAGGCGGACCGGGGTCAGAGGCTGGAGATGCTGTTCCGATGCTACCCCCAATTGTACCCGTGTTTCTAATCTGGGGAGAACCTACAGTTCTGCAGGCTTCAACAAAAAAAGGTGCATATTTAATTAAACCTTGATTTCCAATAATCTCTGTGAAAGTAGCACATGAGCCTATACTGATTACTTCTTCATCCAGTTTAATAATCTTTAGTTCAGATAGATTTGAAATATCCAGAACTACTTCAACATCTTTTAACTTTTTATCGTCTGCTCTGAATTCAACCATCAGATCTGTTCCACCGGCAAAAAGTCTAGCTTTGCCCTGATAATGATTCAGGAGTTCCTGACATTCTTCCAGAGAAGCTGGTTTTATATAATCAAATCTTATCATTTTTCCCGATCTCCTATATTAAGCTTTTAAACTTCTTCCCAAAAGGATTCTTTCAAGATTACAAGGGAGCTCTCTGACTGGCTTACCCGTTGCATTTGCGACTGCCGCGGCAATTGCCGCCCCTACGGCTTCAGTTGCCGGCTCCCCTAAAGATTTTGCACCATAGGTTCCCGCCGGATCTTCACACTCAAAAATAACGGCTTCCATTTCCGGGACATCAATAGATGTGGGGAAAATATATGAGTCAAAATTTTTCGATCCTAATTGTCCTTTATTTACGGTCACCTCTTCTGTAACTCCAAAGCCCTGTCCCATGGCAATACCGCCATAGATCTGACCTTCCACTGTATCGGGATTTACGCAGGTACCCACATCGTGTCCGGAACTTACTTTTAATACATCTACAAATCCGGTCTCCATATCAACTTCGACTTCAGCTACAACTACTCCATAGGAATAGGTTGGAAAAGCATCTCCCTGGGATGTATGATGATCAAGGCCTAAGTCCCCGGGCTCGCTCCAGTTATAAACAGCCATAGCCTTACCGGTCCATAGTCTTGTGTTGGCTACATCTGCAAGACTAACCTTTTTACTATGGTCACTTCCAACTATGTAATAATTATTATTTTCTATATCAACTTTCTCAGGTGTTACATCCAGCATCATAGCTGCAGTTGATCTAAGCAGATCTCCCAGTTCGATAGCTGCCTTTCTCATTGACTGAGCTCCCATTACCGTGCCCCTGGAAGCAACTGTCATTCCGGAATCCGGTATAGAATGAGTATCTACACCAACAAAATTAATAATATCAGGAGTAGATCCAATACCTTCTGCAGCAATTTGTGTAAAAGCTGTTTTTAAACCCTGCCCATTTTCAGCAAGACCCGTATTAATAAGAATAGTTCCATCTTCTATAACTGTTACTAAGGCTCCCGCTGCATCAGGGGTTTCTGCACCATACCCGCTGCCTCTGTAACAGGATACAAGAGCAATACCTTTTCTCTTTTCTTTTGAAATATGGGTTTTAGAATATTCCTTTTTTTTCCGGTAATACTCTGTTTTATCAACCATATGATCAATCATTTCTAACGTAATTGTTTCTGCAGTTAGTTTTTGACTCGTTGCTGTCAGATCTCCCTGCCTGAGAATGTTTTTCTTTCGTAATTCAATTTCATCAATTCCCATTTCTTTGGCTATTTCGTTTAGAAATTGCTCCTGTGCAAAAATAAGCTGGGGAGAAGAGTATCCTCTCATGGCTCCGGAATGTATATTATTGGTAAATACCCCGTAAGTATCTGTTTTTATATTTGGAATATTGTACGCCCCTGCAGAATGAATAGCGGCTCTGCAGTTTAAATACTGAGTTTGATTATTATATGCACCGGAATTGGCAATTTGAAGACCTTCCCA
>JAJRQE010000150.1 GCA_024280415.1 Spirochaetota bacterium
TACCATATATCAATGGGGATCCCTTTTGAATCCGGAAAAATTTGATGAAAACTCGGATATTGATATAGCAGTGGCAGGTATTGGCGCTGCAGAAGTTTTTTTTAAACTTTATGGAGAACTGACAAAGATGACAGATTTCCCTCTGGACTTGGTTGAACTCGATAGAATTGATATACTTCATCAGGAATCGATAAAAGCAAAAGGGAGGCTGGTTTATGGGAAATTTTGAAAAATTAGCGGACCTAAAAGCAGAGCTTCTAAAAACAATAGAAAAACTGGATAAAACTTTTGTTTATTATAAGGAATTCAGAAAAGATTTTCCCAAAGAAAGCAGGAATTCAAAAAAATATGATCTTGTCCTTCTTGCAGATATAATTACAGATTATTACACCTGCCTGGAAACGGGTTTTGTGAGGATTTCAAAATATTTTGAGAATAATCTTGATCAGGATCGATGGCATAAACATTTACTGGAAAAGATGATTCTGGAGATTCCAGGAATTAGAAATGCTGTTCTACAGGAGGAAACCTATTATCTCCTTGATGAATTTTTAAGATTCCGACATTTCAAGCGTTATTACTATGGTCACAACTATGATCAGGATAGAATGGAGTATCTCGAAAAAAAATTTCGGCAATCTTTTCCCCTGGTAAAAAATGATATACAGGAATTCCTACTATTTCTTGAAGAACTTTAAACATTATTACTTTGGTTAAAAGGGTGAAGAATTAAATTACTCCCATTTAAATATTATAATTCAGTTTTCCCTATTTTAAAATTTCTTTCACTAAAATATCAAAATCTTCTCTTTTTGTACGATGATTAGTATTTGCAACACGAAGAACTGTTTTGTTATTCAAAAGTGTTACCGATAAAACTGCAATACCTCTTTCCTGTAATTCAATTTCAATACGTTTATTTAAAGCATCCAGTTTTGTATTTTCAGGATCGGATCCAATATATCTAAAGCAAACAATATTGAGAGAGGCAGGGATAGTAAGTTCAAGCTCAGGTGTACATTTAATAAGTTTTACCAGGTAATTAACCTGATCAATGTTCTGTTGTATGAGTCTTCCATATTTGTGGATTCCATGTTCCTTTAATGACATCCATACTTTGAGAGCTTTAAATCCCCTGGAAAGCTGAAAACCGTAATCACTGAACCATGGTAAATCCCCACCTGTCATACCTTGTCCACCGGTACCATGGACAAGGTAGGCAGGGGTCAGAGAAAAGGAATTACGATGATTTTCTTCCTCCCGAACCAGAATACAACCAACCTCATAGGGCATATACATCCATTTGTGCAAATCAAAGGCCAAAGAATCCGCTCTTTCTATTCCTTTTACAAGGTGTTTAACTTCCGGAGCAATAACCGCCCATGCTCCAAATGCTCCATCAACGTGGAACCACAGATTTTCCTTTTCACAAATATCTGCCATAGAATTCAGATCATCAACAGCTCCTGTATTTGTTGTTCCGGCGGCACCAATTATGCAGAATGGAGTAAAACCATCTCTTCTGTCCCGGGAAATAGCTGCTTCCAGTGCCTCCAGATCAATTTGATAGGCTCCATTGACTGGAATAGTTCGGAGTGCATCGCTTCCTAAACCTAAAAGTTCGGCCGCCTTCGGGTTGGAACTATGTATCTCCTCAGAAGCATATAAAGTCATTTTACTTTTTCCGGGTTGAATACCTTTTTTTCTTAAATTATAGGAGGCCATTGTATTGCGTGCTGTTGTCAGCCCTATTAGATTTGAGGCAGAACATCCGCTTGTTAAAAGTCCGCTGCTTGTAGAAGGGAATCCCATTATTTCTTTAAACCATTCAATTACCTGCTTTTCTACATGTATGGCACTGTGATGATCAAGCCCGCCTGTATTGGAATTCATAGCAGCAGAAAGCAACTCAGAAAGAACTCCCATTGGAGAACCTGTTCCAATTACCCATCCCCAGAATCGAGGATGGATGTTTCCTGATGGATAGGGGAATATATTTTCGAGAAATTCATTGTAAATATTCTCTGATGGTTCGGGTTCCATGGGGATTGATTGGCGGATTTGTTTTTTTACAGCTTCGGGCATATGTTTCCACACAGGTTTTTCCCGGACTGTGCTTATATAATCTATTACATCATCCATCATTTTATGCCCCAGGGTTCTCATAGAGTCCCAATCTCTCGGATCCAAAGTTTCTTCAATGGTGTAATCATCATTTTGTATCATCAGCAGTAGTTCTCCTCTTTTAAATGTCATACTTACGACTCTACAGAAAATGCATAGAAATGTCCTTGCTTTTTATGCTGTGTAAACTTAGAATACGAGAAGAATATTTTATTAATAGTGAGGATATTAGTTTATTATGTCTCAATATAGATTAGACAAGACAGATTACTCTCTTTTATCTTACCTTCAGAATAATGGCAGAGCTTCAAATGTAGAGCTTGCCGATCACCTTAATCTGAGTGAAACACCTAGCTGGAGACGGCTCAAAAGACTTGAAACAGATGGTGTTATTGAAGGATACCAGGCTAATCTGAATCGCCAAAAACTGGGTTTTGATATACTGGCTTTTGTTCAGATTATGTTTTCAGTCCATACTGATGATGCACCTGAAAGATTCGAAAAGGCAATTAAGGAAGTCCCGGAGGTTCTTTCCTGCTACAATATAACAGGTGAGGCTGATTATATGTTGGTAATAGTTTCAAAAAATCTTACAACATATGAGAAACTTTTACGATTGACTATAAGACGGTTACCCGGAGTGACATCCATAAAAAGTATTTTATCCATGAGAGAGGTAAAAGGAACCACCTCACTACCTTTGCCGAATAACAAAAAATAAAGCAGATTTATATAATCTGAGGTTTAATTAAGCAGTATGGATAAAAAACAGGTTAACAATGCCGACAAAATAGCAGAGTTTACGCCCCTTCGGTAAACGAGGAAGGAACCAGTGCAATAATACATCCGGCATCATGGAAGATTCTTTCTTGAGCAGTCTATAAGCAGGTGACATTTTTCAAGAGGGCAGCAATTTTTAATTTACCCAGATGCTTCTCACGATTACAGAAACTGAAGGTTGTAGCCGGATCAAAATTTGACTTTTCCTGTCAATTATTACAGCTTTTCTTGACTTTATAGATAAACTGGTGTATTTATACTATACAGGGGTATCCTATTTTAAATAAAGATGGATACACTGTATATTTATCGGTATTAACTGTCCCGGACAGTCAATATGTTAAATCCAAGGGGAGAGAAAAATGAGAAAAGCTAAAGTTAAGATAGAAGGAATGACTTGTGCAAGCTGTGCCAGTCATATAGAAAAAGAGCTTCTTAAACTCCCCGGGGCAAAAAAAGTTGCAGTCAATCCAATTATCGGAAATGCATTTGGCGAGTTTGATGATAGTGTCAGTGAAGAAAATTTTAAAAAATCGGTAGACAAGGCAGGGTATGACTTTGTCAGTGTTGATTTTAGCGAAAGTATTTCATCTTCTGTGAAAGAAGAAAAGGTAAAGCGTGTACCAATAGAACCTGGAAAGGTAGATGAAACAGAAATTAAATTACGAAAAGCCCGTAACCTATTTGTTCCTGCCATCATTTTGGAAGGGGTAGTAATGCTTCTAATGGTAATACATTATATGGTAATTCCTATTCCCTTTTACAATGTTTTTATAGCAGTACTGGGTTTTCCAATTGTATTTATTTTTGGTGGCCCAACCCACAGAGCATCATGGAAGGCTATAAGACATGGAAGAGCCAACATGGATGTACTCATATCTGTTGGTTCTATCCCCCCTTATCTGATGGGTCTGGCTGTTTTTATTCTTCCGGCAGCAAGTTTTATTGAAATGGCAACAACTATTGTTTCTTTTCATTTACTGGGCAGATTTTTGGAAGTCAAAGCCAAAGGAAAGGCTTCTCAGGCAATTAAAAAATTACTTGAGTTAGGGGCTAAAACGGCAAAAATACTGATTGACGGAGAAGAAAAAGAAGTTCCCATAGAGGAAGTAAAAAAGGGTGACATCATGATAATCCGTCCAGGAGAAAAAATTCCAACGGATGGTATAATAATGCACGGGCAAACTTCCATAGATGAGTCAATGGCTACCGGGGAATCAATGCCTGTAAAAAAGAAAGAAGGTGATGCGGTAATCGGATCAACTATAAACCAGAATGGACTGTTAAAAGTAGAAGCAACAAAGGTAGGAAAAGATACGTTCCTGTCACAGGTTATCAAGATGGTTGAAGAGTGCCAGGGCTCTAAAGTTCCTATCCAGGAATTTGCAGACAGGATAACAGCCTATATGGTTCCTGCAATTATAATAACAGCCCTGACTACATTTATTTCATGGATAGTTTTCCCTGAGTTCTTCATGTCCATTATAACATGGGGAGAGCCGTTTTTACCCTGGATCACTACAGATTTAGGAACGGCTACCCTGGCTGTTTTTGCAGGAGTTGCAGTGCTCGTCATCAGCTGCCCTTGCGCATTGGGGTTAGGAACTCCTACAGCCCTGATGGTTGGAAGTGGATTAGGAGCTGAAAATGGTGTCTTAATCAGAAATGGTGAAGCAATACAGACAATGAAAGATGTCCATACAATCGTTTTGGATAAGACTGGAACAATAACAAAAGGAAAGCCTGAAGTTACAGATCTGGTAGCAAATAATGGTTTTGAAGAAAAAGAAATTCTTTATTTTGCTGCAAGTGTTGAACATGGTTCGGAACATCCATTGGCTCAGGCAATTATGGCTGAAGCCAAACTAAAAGGAATGGAGTTAGGCACAGTTTCTGATTTTACGGCAATAACCGGGAAAGGGATTCAGGGCAAGGTTGACAGGAGAGGTATTCTTGTTGGAAACAAAAAATTAATGGAAGATTTCAAGATTGATTTCAGTGCTCTGATAAAAGATATGGGGAATTTAGAGGACGAAGCAAAAACTGCAATGCTGGTCGCAATAGATGATAAATCTGCTGGAATTATCGCAGTAGCAGATACACTAAAAGAAGATTCCATGGCGGCAATTAAAGAACTGGAGAGTATGGGGATAAGTACTGTCATGCTGACAGGAGATAATAAAAGAACCGGAAATGCAATAGGAAAGAAAGTAGGAATTGGAAGAGTTGTTGCAGAAGTTTTACCTGTTGATAAAGTCGCAGAAATTAAAAGATTGCAGGCGGAGGTTGGAATTGTTGCAATGGTCGGAGATGGTATAAATGATGCTCCTGCGTTAAAACAATCCAATGTTGGAATTGCAATCGGAACAGGAACCGATATTGCAATCGAATCTTCTGATATAACATTAATTAAAGGCGATTTAAGCTCTGTGATTGTTGCAGTTAAATTGTCCAGAGCAACCTTCAGGAAAATCAAGCAAAATTATTTCTGGGCATGGTTCTATAATGGTGTAGCAATTCCATTGGCGGCAATTGGGCTTTTACATGCCATGATTGGTGTGGGAGCTATGGCTATGAGTTCTGTCAATGTTATCTGGAATTCCCTGCGATTAAAAAAGGCAAATATAAAACCGGTTCATTACACAGATTTGAAATAAAAAAGGAGAAAAAGAATACGCTGGATATCCGATATTATAGTTGGTTTATGCATTATTGATAAAGAGTTCTAAAATCTCATCCTCTCGCTCAGTAATAACATATCTCTTAAATAATGTATGTTTTCGGCATTCAGCCATTTTTCTTCGAAATCATCCTTTTGAACAAGGGTAGCAATAGAAGCTAGAGTTTTTAAATGGAATGCTCTGTCCTCTTTTGTTCCAATAAAAGCAAATACAGCTTTTACCGAATTTTCTTTTGAAGTAAAATGAATACCCCCTTTGCATCGAATAAGCATCAGAACAAAATGATCAGTTCTATCAATAACTATGTGAGGAATGGCAAAGAAAGGAGATAAAGCTGTATTACAATCTTTTTGTCTGCTTTTTAAAAGACTAAAAATTTCCTCTTTATCCAGGTCAATTTTATTAAAAACATTTTCAGAAATAATGGTAAAAAGCTGATCCAGTTCAAGGGGGCCCTCCAGATCCAGAATTTTTGCAGATTTAACCAGATTATCGAATTTATCGTGGTTGATATTCTCTCTCTCCACTAAAACATCCCTGAATTCAGATTCCAGTAAATGCTCTGTTATTTTTTTGTCGGCTATTCTCTTCATTAAATGCAGAAGGGCATATTCACTTGAAGATCGTCTCCTGCCGTAAAACAGATAAATGACTACACCTATTAAGATAAAAGCTATACTGATCTCAATGGCTTCCAGACCAAGGTCAATGATGAAAAAAGTAAAAATAATAATTCCAAAAATCTGCAGCCAGGGATACAGCGGTGCTTTAAAACTAGGTTTGTAATTCTTTAGTTTACTTTCTCTCAATATAATTACCGAAATATTTGTTAATACATAGGCAGTTAAAATTACAACCGATGCTGCTTTTATTAGCATTTCCAAAGGAAGCAGCAAAGCACATAGAATAAATATACCCGTTACTGAAATTGAGAGAACCGGCGTTTTAAATTTTTTACTTATTCTACTAAAGATATTTGGCAAAAGATGGTCTCTGCTTAAAGCCAGTGGATATCGGGATGCAGACAATATGCCGGCATTGGCAGTTGTTATAAAGGCTAATAATGCTGCAATGGAGATTATTATAAACCCGGGGGTTCCAACCATTAATTTAGCAGCATCTGCAATAGGAGTAAGGGATCCAGAAAATTCAGCAGCTGGTAAAACTCCAACTGTTACTATTAATATTAGAGAGTACAATACTGTAACTGTAACCACAGAGGCAATCATACCTAGTGGAATATTTTTTTTTGGATTTTTGACTTCTTCAGAGATACTTGCGACATTCAGTAAGCCTCCAAAGGATATAAAAATAAAACCTGCTGTAATAAATATTGAATTAATTCCTTGTGAGACAAAAGGATAGAAATGAGACATATTTATTCTGGAAAATCCAAATATTGTATATAAAACCAATAAAACCAGGAGAGATGCAACAAGTAAAACCTGGAATTTTGCAGATTCCTTAACCCCCATAGAATTTAAAAAAATGAAAAACACAGCAACAATAATTGATGAGATCAATACAGGGAATCCTGAAATAATAAAAATAATCTCTGAAATACCAAAAATGGCAAAAGCACTTTTTAATGACAGGGCAAACCAGCTCAATAAACCGGAAATAGTTCCTACAAGAGGGCCAAGGCTCCTATTGATATAGTAGTAATCTCCACCTGCTTTGGGTAGTGCCGTCGAAAGCTCTATGACACTGAAAATACCTATTAAAGCAAGAATCCCAGCTATAAAGTATGAAATAATTACCCCTGACCCCGTTCGTGCAAAAGCAAGCCCGGGCAGAATAAAAATCCCAGAACTTATCATTGCACCTGTTGCTATACTGAAAACATCAAAAAAATCCAACTCTTTTTTTAGTTTCATCTTAATCCCCCCCCGGCTCCCTCTTACTCACATAAAATATACGCACTATAATTAGTGTAATAAGAAACACGTATCTTGACAAGCGAATTAAATATAATATATTCTTTTTCTATGAGAGCTTTTTGCGCTGTGTCATCTTTTGAACTTTATAATAGTCCTTCTCTAAAACAGACCACTCTCACTGGTGCAAAATAGCCTTCAAATCCTAAAAGGGAGTCACATAACAAAAGCCGCTATGCAGCACTGTCTGGATCGGCTGGAGGATACAGCATGGCTGCTGATTTAGGAAAATAAACTCGGAAGGAACTTTTTATGACAGACAGCACTAATGTAATCAATTCAAGCTGGACATTTCTTACGAACCATTCTCATGTTCTACTCTGTCTTGCCCTGGATAAAACCATGATTATGCGCGAAATTGCACTAAAAGTTGGCATAACAGAGCGAGCTGTTCAGCAGATCATTGCAGACCTTGCTGAAGAAGGATATATAGACAGGGTTAAAGTAGGCCGCTCAAACAGGTACCGTATTCACATGAACCGCCATCTTAGACACCCTATTGAAGAGAAATCTTATATAAGGGATCTGATCTGGCTGATTATTGGAGAGGACAACTCAATATCCGCAAAAACTATAGATCAACAACCACCCCAGGAGGAGGTGGTTTGTAAGTAGCCCCCCCCCACAGAGGCTTACATTGATGCTAAGCCCTCTACCCCAATCACTGCCAAAGGTGGTGGCTTTAGCTTAAGTAAAGAATAAATTGAATATTTTTATAGGAGAAAATAATGAGTAATAGTTCTATATTAGAAAAAATTTCCTTATCCGACGAACTAAGGACTGTTCTGGATAAGGCTCCCTCAGTCACATTTGCATCCAAAATCAAAGATCTTGAACATCTGACATGCGGCGGTAAAGAAAATCAGTCAATGACTGTCTCCTACACCCTTCCGGACGGAAGTGTCAGGGAAGAAGTTGATGTGGTCCGGATAAAAAATGGCATTAGTGCTAATTACCGGGAAACATATATGAGACGCAGAGATCCTGACTGTATGGTAATTGCAGATGACAAATTAAGTGATAAGACACTCTATTCCGATCGCTTCGGCAAGCCCTTTCAGGGGCTCCGTGAGGAGACCTTTGAATGGCTTTCAAATCAGGATCTTGCACTCTTTGCCTTTGAAATGGGACAGTCAGGCATGGCTGGTGATGCATTGGCGATCTGCCCGGCCAATGCAGGGTTCTTTGCCTTCGGACTGGGACTCCTGCAGGGAGTTATTGATATTGAAAAACTGGATCGTGAATTCGCACCCAACATGATTATCTATGTGGCTCCCCCCTTCCGTCATACACATTTTGAGGGTAAACAGGTTGTTGTTCATAATCGGACTGCAATACATGAGATTTTCTCATATAATTTATATCCCGGCCCCAGTGCTAAGAAGGGTGTCTATGGTGCCATGATAGAGTTAGGCGAGCAGGAGGGCTGGGTTACTGCCCATTGTTCCGCTGTAGAAGTTATAACCCCCTATGATAATGTTGTAACATTTATGCACGAGGGAGCAAGTGGTGGTGGTAAAAGTGAGATGCTACAGCAGCCCCATCGTACTTCCGACGGTCGTCTGCTTCTTGGAAAAAATATACTTACCGGTGAGCGACGTTATCTGGAGATAACACGAACCTGTGATCTTCATCCTGTATGTGATGACATGGGACTTTGCCACCCTGATCTCCAGGAAGATAATGGAAAACTCTATTTGACTGATGCTGAAAATGCATGGTTTGTCCGCGTTGATCACATAAAAGAATACGGGACTGATCCGGATCTTGAAAGATTGACCATCCACCCGGCAGAACCTCTGCTGTTCCTTAATATAGATACTATTGTGGGAGGAACAGGACTTATCTGGAACCATATCGAAGATGCGCCTGGAGTTCCCTGTCCAAACCCAAGAGTCGTAGTTCCCAGGAATCTGGTGCAGAATGTAGTAAAAGAAAAAGCACAGATAGATATACGTTCCTTTGGTGTGCGAACTCCTCCGTGTACCCGGGAAAATCCATCATATGGTATCTTCGGACTTGTTCATATTCTACCCCCGGCATTGGCATGGCTCTGGCGCCTTGTATCACCCAGGGGATATGCTAATCCGAGTATCGTGGGTGATGGAAAGATGAGCAGTGAGGGCGTAGGAAGTTACTGGCCTTTTTCAACAGGAAGAAAGGTTACCCAGGCAAACCTTCTTCTCAGACAATTTCAGCAAGCTGAGTCCACCCGATATATCCTGACTCCTAATCAGCATGTAGGTGCATGGGAAACAGGATTTATGCCCCAGTGGCTGGTCAGAGATTATCTTGCCCGTCGCGGTCATGCCCGATTTCAGGAAAAACAGATAATTCCCTCCCGATGTTCTCTACTGGGATATTCACTTCATACCATGCGTATCGAAGGGGTTATGATTCCCCGCTGGTTTCTTCAGGTCGATACTCAGCCGGAAGTAGGTGCTGAGGCCTTCGATAAAGGAGCTGAAATATTGACCGAATTTTTCCATAGTCAGATAAAAAAGTTCCTGCAGCCTGACCTTGACAGGACAGGAAGAGATATAATCAACTGCTGTCTGAATGGCGGATCTGTAGAGGAATACAGAGAGTTTATGAAGGAAGCAGATGTCTAGAAAACCGGCAGTTTTTCTGTATCGTGACGGAACACTGACAGAAGATGGATGTATCCCCGGTGACCCGGAAAATATTACTCTGCTTCAAAATACTGTGCCCTCCCTTTTAAGGCTTCAGGAAAAATACTCTTTGTTTATGGTCACAAATCAATCAGAAGCAGACCGGGAACAGATTACCGGGGAGAAGGCAGAAAATGTAAATCAACACCTTGCAGCCATGTTAACAGCAGAAGGTGTTAACATTAAGAAGTGGTATCACTGTAAAAGCATCGAACAAACTCCGGCATTTCTTCTGCAGGCCGCGGAAGAATTTAATTTGTCTCTGTCCCGATCCTTTATAATTGGTAATCATCCCCATGATATTTCTGCCGGAGAGAGTATTGGCGTTTTTGGCCTTTATGTACTGACAGGGCATGGTAAAAAATATACTGAAACTCTGCCGCCCGAAAAACCCACTTTTCATATACCGGGCGATGCAGTAGAGTGGATATTGAATCACCCCGATTCAGAAAAGGATATTCATAGAAATATCAGTAAAGGTGCAGACGCCGTAAGGAGAGGTAAGCTTGTTGTTTTTCCTACTGAGACAGTATATGGTCTTGGTGCAGATGCTCTGAATCCCAGTGCAGTAGCAGAGATTTTCAAAGTAAAAAAACGTCCTCTTTCTGATCCGCTAATTGTCCATGTATCAGATAAACAACAGGTAAAATCGCTTGTAAATGATCTATCTGCAAAAGCTGAATTGCTAATAGAAAATTTCTGGCCGGGACCTCTCTCTCTTGTACTTCCTAAATCATTACAGGTTCCTGATATAGTAACAGCAGGAAACCATACAGTGGCAGTCCGGATGCCGAATAATCCATGGACTCTGAAACTGATTCATCTTGCTGGTACTCCTCTTGCGGCTCCCAGTGCAAATTTATTTGGATATACAAGTCCGACAACAGCAAAACATGTCAGGGAACAACTCGAAGGGAAATACAATGTTTTGATTGATGGAGGGGCCTGCAGGGTAGGTGTTGAATCTACTGTTTTATCATTAATTAATGATATCCCTGTATTATTGCGCCCAGGGGGAGTTTCAATTGATGAGATTCGAAGCATAATTGGACCCGTTCAAATACGAGGAAATAATAATTTACCGAACCCCCAAAGTCCAGGTATGATGACAAGCCATTATTCCACTGATACACCCCTTGTAGTTTATCCTGAAATTCCAAAAAAGCTTGAAAAAGACCCTCATACCGGTTTTATTCTTTTTGGACCACCAGAAAAAGATTTTACAGGTCCAGTTGAGGTATTGAGTAAACATCACATTTTAAGGGAGGCTGCAGTAAATCTTTATGCGGCAATGCGAAGGCTCGATTCTATGGATTTAAGATTAATTGCCGCCCACCGTTTCCCCGACTGCGGATTAGGAACTGCAATTAACGACAGACTTGGAAAAGCTTCAGGAAAAAAATAGTAATTTTGCAGGAATCTCAAATATCTTCCATTATTCCCAGTGTGGATTCCTCGGATTCAGTAACAGAGATAAGTCCTGATATAGCCCTTTGTAAAGAGTGCCTGGAAGATATAAAATCCGGATCCCGGAGAAAGGACTATGCTTTTACAAACTGTACTAACTGCGGA
>JAJRQE010000151.1 GCA_024280415.1 Spirochaetota bacterium
CAATGGGAAAAGTTTCGATCATCCTCTTCTAAGAACCAGATTTCTAATGAACGGGTTAAACCTGGATTCCATCCCGGAGGTTGATCTTCTTCATACTTCAAGAAGGCTTTGGAAGAGTCGTCTTTCATCTTGCCGTCTGGGAACAGTTGAGGAAAATATTCTTAATATAAGTAGAAGTAACGATATTCCCGGAATATATATTCCCGATGTCTATTTTAATTATCTAAAAAGTAATAGTTATTCCGGAGGAACTTTCCCCCTTTCCGGTGTCTTTGATCATCATCTGCAGGATATAAAATCTCTGGCTCTGCTTTTGATTCATATCATTAAAATTTGGAGTAATCCGGGGAGTGTGTGTTCAGAAGATGCT
This sequence comes from Spirochaetota bacterium, assembly GCA_024280415.1. Classification (GTDB taxonomy): domain Bacteria; phylum Spirochaetota; class Spirochaetia; order B11-G9; family B11-G9; genus JAJRQE01. Next base: position 371 of record JAJRQE010000151.1, read on the forward strand.
GCTTCTCTGGGGAAATTAATGCTTTTAAAAAAAAGGGAGGAAGGGGTTCTCCTCCTTGAAAGGTGCTGGGCTCAGGGAGAAAACGAAGTAGGCAGGGAATTGAGTCTTTACTATAAAAGATCGGGGAAATTACTGGAAGCTGTTAAAATATGGAAGGTTATGTGGAAAAAAAGCGAAGAACTGTTTGCCGGACTCGAACTGGCGAAATACTATGAGCACAGAATAAAAAATATTGACGCAGCAAAAAAAATCGTAGGGAAGCTTATCTGCAAACCTGACATTGTCAATAATTTAAACTTAGTAAAAAGACTCGAATACAGAATGGCCAGGCTGTACAGGAAAGAACTTGTTTCTAAACATTCTGCGGATACCTGAAATTACCGAAATGTATTTATTGTTTCTTATTTTATAACCTGAAAAACAATTCTGCAACTATAAAACATGGTAATTTTAGTGGAGTGACTTGTGCTGAACTTGTCGAAGGAAAAGAAACCAGTTATTTACTGTTGACCGTTGTGTGAGGCTTTAAATCTTACCGAAAGCTATGGAGCACAGCGGAATTGCTGTCCGGCATAGCTTTTGTTAGTTCTTTGATAATTCATAACAAAACAGGTGTATGGTATAGGATAAAATACAATCCTATTGACACAAACAATGCCACATAGCCCATAAAAAGAAATTTTGCAGTAAACCTTGTTATATTACTTTTACCTTCATGTGTAAGGTATATTTTATATGCTATGAGATTTGCTAAGGAACCGAAAAGGCTTCCAAATCCTCCTGCATTCGAACCCCATAATAAAGCCTGCCAATTAGATGTAAATTTAACAAATAATAGCGTTGCAGGAACATTGCTCATCACTTGGCTTGCCAATGCCGAGAACAGGAAAATATGTCCGGAATGGCTTATTTCAGGAGCCAGTATGATTTTTAGATTGTCGGCGATGCCAAAAAAGAACAAGAAGCTGAATAGTAGTGCATAATCAATTTGTAAAGTTTTCCGATCGAATATAACAGCAAAAAGAATGACAACAATCCCTGTTAAAACAGGAAGTATATGGAAAACCGTTAAAAGAACAACAAAAATCAATATCCCATAGACATATGCTTTTTTACTAATTTTTTGTACCAGGCTTTCCTGAAAAACATTTTTAGTTTTTACAAAGAGTGAAGTAATAATTAGTAAACCAAGAAGAATTAAAGAAAATGGTGCAATTGTTTTTATGAATATACCAGGATGAATACCGTAGAACCAGTAAATTAAAAGGTTCTGTGGATTACCAACTGGTGTTAATGCTGAACCAGCATTGGCTGCTAATGCTTCCAGAATAACCAGGATATCTTTCCGATTGATGTTAAGAGATAATGTAAGGGGGACAATGACTATTAATGCAACATCATTTGTTACTATCATAGACAGGAGGAAAGTTATTACCACCAGTTTTAGAGGTATGACTTTCCCTTTTTCCATGTTTTTGGCAATTTTTAATATTAACCCACTTTTTTGCAGGCCATTAACAGCAATAAACAGCACAAACAGGATGAACAATACCTGCATTTCCTGTACTGAATAGCTCGGAAAATGCTTTGCAAAAATAGCTGTCAGAACTAAGACGCAACCGGACATAATTATCAGCCATTCTTTTAAAATAAAATCAAATAATGTTACTTGAGCTTTCAACAATACTCCTGTTGTCAGGTATGAGGGTTAATATATTATCCAATAGTCTTCTCTCAAATAATATCTTGTCTTTCTATGGATGGCAAGACACTACAAAGCATAAGTCTCGTATTCCAATTACATATTCTTTAAGTCGAATTTCACCCAATTAAATCCCTGTATATTTTTGCATATTCCCCGGCATATTCCCTCCATAAAAACTGCATGGACATACCCCGTTTCCTAATCTGGTCAATTGTTTCTCTGGAGTTTTTCCATATATTCACAACCTTAAGAACTGTAGAAGAAATTGATTCCGAGCTCATTTCTGGAATATGGAATCCTGTCGAGTTATTATTATCAGTAAAAAAATTACACACCGTATCTTTTAGTCCTCCTGTTGCTGTAACAATTGGTACTGCACCGTATTTAAGGGAGTATATCTGGTTTAAGCCGCAGGGTTCATACTTACTGGGCATTAAGAAAAAGTCACTTCCGGCTTCTATCAGATGGGCAAGGCTGTTATCGAATTCCAAAAAGACTTTCAGATTTGGAAGTTTCTTCTCCAGAC
>JAJRQE010000152.1 GCA_024280415.1 Spirochaetota bacterium
CCAGCGCAAAAAGCATAAATGGGGTTTACTACTCTAAAGACCTTTGATTTTAGAAATTTAAAAAACCAGACTATCGAACTTGGAAATACAGAGATCTTTCTTACTGGAGAGAATGGACAGGGAAAGAGTAATTTTCTCGAGGCAGTGTATATTTTAAGTTATGGTTCCTCATTTAGAACCAGGCAGGATAATATTCTTATTCAGCAGGGTGCCAAAGAGATGACTCTCTTTGGCGAATATTCCGGAAAAGGAGAAATATCCAACTCTGTTTCAGTTAATATTTCAGGAAAAGGAAAGAAAATTTACTATAATGGAAAGACAGTAAGGGATAGAAAGGATCTTATACAGAATATACCCTGTATAATTTTTTCCCACGAAGATCTTTCTTTTGTAAACGGAACTCCCGAAAGAAAAAGGTGGTTTTTTAATCAGACAATTAGCCTCTACGATTCAGGATATATTGACAGCCTTCGCAAATACAGAAAAATATTGAAACTGAGAAATTTTGAGGTTAAGAATAAAAGATCAGATCTTCTGGATGTTTACAATAATCAGCTTGCCGTTGCCGGAATAGAGATTCAGAAGATGCGCAGCAGAATAACAGGAGAGTTTAACAAAACTTTTTCTCCTCTTTTCAGAAAAATATCGGGGCTGGATGAGGAACTGATCATTACATACCTTCCTTCATGGAAAAATTGCGAAAATGAGCAGTCTGCTGTGGATAAACTGGAATCCAAAAGAGAAGCGGATTTTTTTCTTGGTAGCACTTCGACGGGACCACACAGAGATATTTATAAATATAAACTTTCGGGATACGACTTTGCCAGAATTGCTTCTACAGGACAGCTGCGTTTAATATCTCTTGTCCTTCGAATTGCCCAATCGATATTTTTTCTTAAAAAAACAGGTAGAAAACCTCTTCTTCTTCTGGATGATGTGCTTTTGGAACTTGATAACAGGAGAAGAATGAGATTTCTTGAATTATTACCCGAATATGAACAGATATTTTTTACATTTTTACCAGGTGAGCATTTTAATGAATATAGAATGGAAGATACTGCTGTTCTAAACGTAACAAATGGAGTTATAGAGCGAATATGAAGAAAGCATCTGATATACTCAGCGACTATATGCGTAATTTCCATTCCAATATGGAAAGCTCCTACTCATCAGTTTTCAAAAGCTGGGGCAGGATTGCAGGAGAAGATATGATTACTCATTCTTCCATTAAAGATCTTAACAACGGGATACTTATTGTAGAGGCTGATCATCCTGGATGGGTTCAGCTTTTACAGATGAGGAAAAAGAAAATATTAAGGAATATTCAGAATAAGTATCCTGAACTGGATATAACAGATATACGTTTTATCCTGAAAAACAGCTAAGGTCTGTGTAGAATAGTAATTTTACAAGAGTCCTGTGCAAATAATATTATTCTCCGGACAGATCTGGTTTTGACCTTCACAGAAACATACTGAATTCACGGACATCGCAAAATACTCTTACTCTAGTCAACAACCACCTCCGAAGGAGGTGGTTTGCAAGGAGCGCCCCATAGGGGCTTACATTGTTGCTAAAGCCACAAAAGAGGAGAGTTTATTTTCAAGGCTAAGCCCTCTACCATAACCACCATCAAAGGTGGTGGCTTTAGCTCTAGTAAAATGTTGACAGATATATTTGATGATGTTACCATACTTTAAATTTTTAAAATAAATGTAGTATTATTACATGGAGGAAACATTGATACTTGCAGGGGAAAGAGAATCAATTGTTAAATATTCGAAACAGATGCTGAAAAGTGGACTTGTTGTAGGTACAGGGGGAAATATCTCGATTTATAACAGGGAAGAAAACTTAATAGCAATTACTCCCGGGAGTCGGGATTATTTAACCCTGGAAGCAAAGGATATAATTGTTCTTGATTCTGATGGCAGAATAGTGGATGGAGAGGGTAGTCCTTCGAGTGAACTTGCCCTGCACAGAATTTTCTATAAAAATCGTGAAGATATAAGCTCTGTTGTTCATACCCATTCTTTTCATGCCGCATCCCTGTCCTGTATGAACAAAGGTGTCCCTGCCATTCATTATCTTATTGCGTGTGCAGGAGGCGATGTCCGATGTGCTCCCTATGAAACTTTTGGTACGTCTGAACTGGCACAGCAAGCCCTTCTGGGGATGGAAGCCAGAAGATGTGTATTACTGGCCAGGCATGGGCTTGTAAGTGGTGCCAGAACTCTGGAGAAGGCATATTCTATTGCCAGCCATATTGAATATATTGCCGGATTATATCTTACGTGTTTGTCAGCAGGACAGGATATACAACCCCTTTCTGTCGAAGAGCTGGAGAAACTTAACAGAGAATTTGTTTCATACCAATAATGAAAAACATAATGGAGTAATTAAATTGGAAAAAAAAATTGACAACTATCTTCCCTTCATACTTAAGAGTAATAATATCGCCAGAATAGAAGATAATAAGGTATTAATTGGAGATCGACGTGCGTATCCACTAAAGAAGGAGTTTGTAACTTGTCACAGCCTCGAAGATGTGGCGGTGGCCATAGAGACAATGGTTACCCAGGGGGGTGGTCCGACACGTGCGGCAATGGTTGCCATGCTTCTGCTTGCGGAACGATCCGATCGGGGAGAGATAAAGCGGGATAAAGAGCTTTTTTTAGATGCAAAGAAGCGTTTACAGATAACCAGACCCACTAATACGACTATGGCCAGGGTTTTGGAGATAATTGTTGACGATATATGCAATGCAATTGATTCAGGAAAAAATATTGGGGATGTAGTTCAAAGTTTTATTGACAGGCATCAAGGTGAATATGAAAAAAATTCATTTAGAATGGCAGAGATCGGTTCAGGCCTTATTGAGAATGGGGATGGTGTGCTTACCATGTGTTTTGCGGAAACATCCTTTATACTATCCATAGCTTTTGCTCTTGAACAGGGTAAAAATATTAAAGTTTATTCTCCTGAAACCAGACCATATCTCCAGGGAGCCCGGTTAACGGCTCCCTGTCTTATGGAAGTTGGAGCAGATGTTACCCTTATTACCGACAGTATGTGTGCGTATATAATGTCCCAGGGGAAGGTTAAGAAGTATATGACAGCTGTTGATATTGTGACCAGAGACGGCTGGGCCGCGAATAAAATAGGTACTTTCCAAAATGCTGTTACCGCCCACTATCATGGAATTCCCTATTTCCCATTCGCGATAGATCCTGATATGACTAGAAAGGGAAGGGAAGGCATTATTATTGAGGAACGTGATCCTGAGGAAGTTAAAATGATTAAAGGAATTCCAACTACAAGAAAAGATATGAAGGCCTACTATCCGGCATTTGATATTGTTCCTCCTCATCTTATTGCAGGCATAATAACTCCCAAAGGTCTTATATCTCCCTATGGTCTGGAAAGTGTTTTTAACGATAAAAATGAAGAGGCCATTTAGTGAAAGAGACAGTGAAAGCAGCTATTCTTGGTGGAACAGGTGTTTACAGCATAGAAGGAATTAAAACTGTAAAACAAACAGTAGATACAGATTATGGATCTGTTGAAGTAATGCAGGGTACCGGAAAATGGAACGACCTTTACTTTATTTCCCGTCATGGAACCGATCATGCTGTTCCTCCCCATATGGTTAATTACAGAGCCAATATTGCAGCCTTAAAAAAACTTGAAGTAGAAAAAGTTCTTGCAATATATGCTGTGGGTTCCATAACGGAATTAGTTCCCCCAGGCGGTTTTGGACTTGTATCCCAGTTTATTGATGCCACCCAGGGGCGTATTAATACTTTCTATAACGGTGGTGATTCCGGATTAAAACATACGCCTATGGATGAACCATATTGCCGTGATATGGGTAATAAAATAGTTAGTGCTGCAAAAAAAAGAGGATTTCCCATAGCTGAATCCGGTACATATATATGTACCAACGGTCCGCGTTTTGAAACTCCTGCAGAAATAAAAATGTACAGGATTTGGGGTGCTGATTATGTAGGAATGACAGGAGCAACAGAGACTGCACTTGCCAGAGAAGCAGGGCTTCATATTGCAGCCATCTCATATTCTATCAACTGGGCTGCAGGAGTAGAAAAAGATCTTGCGTTTCTTAGTGATGAAGAGATAAGAAACACAAAAAATGTATTAACAGATATAGCCCTGGATGTACTGTTTGATGAGCCCGGAAGATGCAGATGTACGAATTAAAAAGGATATATTATGGCAAAAGATAAAGTAATACAATCCAAAAATGTTATAGAGATAAATGATCTAACATTTTCTTACAAAGCAGATCCCGGTAAGAAGGCAGTTGATAATATTAACCTGGTTATCCCAAAGGGTCAGTTTGTTGTTATTATGGGTCCCAGCGGAGCTGGAAAATCAACATTGGCGAACTCACTTAATGGACTTATTCCCGGGTTTTTAAAGGGAAAGTATATAGGTGAAGTTTTAATTAATGGGAAAAAGGTGAAAGGTCGTCAGGTTAGTGAGATGGCAAGGGAAATAGGTCTTGTTTTCCAGGATTTTGAGGCTCAGCTGTTCTCTACCAATGTAAATCTGGAATTGGCTTTTGGGCCTGAGAATTTTCAAATTGAGAGGGAAGAGATAGTTCGTCGCATTAATCATGTTCTAAAGACAGTTAAGCTTGAGGGATTTGAAAAACGACAGCCCGCAACTCTTTCCGGAGGTCAGAAGCAGCGTCTGGCCATAGGCTCTGTTTTGGCTACCTATCCGGATATTATATGTATGGATGAACCCACAACAGATCTGGACCCCATAGGAAAACTTGGTATTTTTAATATTGCAAAGGAACTTCACGAAAGCAGTGAATTTACATTGTTGATTGTAGAGCATGAAACTGAAGAGGCACTTAACGCGGATAGATTAATTATAATGGGAGGGGGTAAAATCCTTAAAGATGGTAAACCGGAATTGATTTTGAGTGATGTACAGTTTACAGACAGTGTAGGCATTATGTCACTTCAAATCCCTTCTTATTTTAAGCGATTACTAAATATTTCAAAAGATAAGTTACCTCTTGATCCAAAGTCTGGAGTGTCTATGTTCCTGGATAAAAAAATTATATTCAACGAAGATAAATATAAAGAAATTATTAAAAGTGAAGATGAACGTAAAGCTTCTTATGGAAAGTTAATACTAACAGTAAATAATCTCGTTCATATTTACCCCAATGGAAACAAAGCTGTAGATGATATCAGCTTTGACATCAGAGAAAGGGAGTTTATGGCTATTCTTGGTCATAACGGCAGTGGAAAAACAACTCTTGTTAAGCATTTTAATTCCTTACTTTCACCAACAGAGGGTAATGTAAAGGTTTATGGTAATAATACCCGGGAGCATTCCATTTTCGAAATTGGAAAAGATATAGGCTATGTTTTTCAAAACCCTGATCATCAGATATTTGCGGATACTGTTTTTGAGGAAGTGGCCTTTAGTCCTAAGATTCGCGGAATAAAAGATGAAGAAGTTAAGGTAAGGGTGGCCGAAGCTCTTAAAGCGGTTGATCTCGAAGGATATGAAGAAGAAGACCCCTTCAGTCTTAGTAAAGGTGAGCGGCAGCGAGTGGCTGTAGCCTCAATTCTTTCTGCACGACCTAAAATTATTATTCTCGATGAACCTACAACCGGTCTTGATTATTCTGAACAGAAAAAAATGATGGAACTTATTAAACAGCTGAACATGGCGGGACATACTATTATTATGATAACGCATACAATGTGGGTTGTCTCTGAGTATGCTCACAGGGTGGCTGTTATTCGTGATGGCAGGGTTATAATGGATGACCGTACAAGAATTGTTTTTGCAGAGGAAGAAAAACTGAAAAAATCTTTTCTAAGAACACCCCACATAGTCAGTCTGAGTAATCAGGTTGGGAAGACAGTTCTTTCCGTCGGGGAAATGTTGGCATGCACAGGAGGAAATAAGTAATTATGGATATGTTTCTATATGTTGACAATAATTCAGGACTTCACAGACTCGATCCCCGAACTAAACTCATTATTATGTTAATGAGCTTTACAGTTGCTGTTATGTTTATGAATATCATTATCCTTGCTCTACTTATGTTATTGGTTATTATTTATGGAGGAATAGGACGTGTTTTAGGTAATTTAAAACGTATAAGAATGGTTTTGATTATGATAACGCTGTTTTCCCTTGCAATATGGACTATAGCCCGGGATAGTAGTGATAAAGTTTTCATTTTTTCTCTGGAAGGACTGTTCTATGGTATAATGATCGCATTGAAAACAAATACAATGATAATTGCAGGTATGGTTTTTCTCAGTTCGACAAAAATTGAAGAAATATCAGAGGGTCTGGTTAAATTCAAAATTCCCTACAGGGGTGCATTTGCCTTTGCTACGGCTATCCGTCTCGTTCCAATGATCGTGGCTACCAGCTATACAATTATACAGGCTCAAAAATCCCGGGGTCTTGATCTGGACAGTGGAAATCTTCTTCAGAAAATTAAGAAATATCTGCCGCTGATGATTCCTACCATAATATCTGTTATCAGAAGTACCAATATTTTCTCTATGGCTCTGGAATCCAAGGGCTTTGGATACAGCAGCAAAAGAACCAACTATCTGTTTCTGATTCTGAAATGGAAAGATTATTTTATGCTGGGTTTTGGTATTTTATTATTAACAGCTGCCATTTTGCTAAAGACTAATACGGAAGTTTTTGGTGATTTTGTTAGTCAGTTCCCCTGGAGTGATTTCTCAGGGAAGTTACAATGGTCACTATAATCTGAATGTAGGTTTAGATTAATTTTATAATTTTAAGGAGTATTAAATGAAAGAAGTCTTTACAATGTGGTCAAAGACGAAAATGGTTGTCCTTGTGGCTCTTAGTGCAGGACTCTATGCCGCTGTACTCATTCCTTTTAAAGGGTTTGTTCTTATTCCGGGTATAACTGAAATAAGACCTGCCAGTGCTCTTCCGATTCTGCTTGGTCTCCTTTTCGGCCCTGCGGGTGCCTGGGGCGCTGCTATCGGGAATTTAATTGGTGACTTTTTCGGATCCCTTGGGATCGGCAGTTTTTTCGGATTTATCGGTAATTTCATGTTTGCCTATGTTCCTTATAAACTATGGACAAATCTTGGTATGTTAAAAGAGGACGAAAAGGAACCGGATCTTAAATCAGGTAAAAAAATTGCTATGTTTGTACTGGTAAGCCTTATTGGTTCAGCTGCCTGTGCCCTTGTTATTGCCTGGGGTCTCGAAGTTCTTGGTATGGTGCCATTTGGTGCTTTGGGAAGTATAATTACAATAAATAACTTTATTCCTTCTGTTGTTCTTGGTATTCCTATTGGAATTATTCTTTTTCCAAGAGTTAAAAAATGGGATCTTCTGTGGACCGATATAATGGATTCAGAAGATACTCTTTCCGGAGCAGGAATCTCCAAAGTTGGTGGTCTGCTCATGCTCGTCAGTGTTCTTTTTGGACTTATTGGCGGATTCCTGGCTGCTTTTGGTGTAGGTCAGGCTCTCTTCTATTCGGGCTTTGGGGCAGGTGGAGAAGTAGGATCAATGGGAGTTATTATTGTTGCAGGTATTGGAACCGCCGGGTTAATAATTTCTTCTTTTCTGCAGACATATAATAAAGCAGAATAATTTTTAAAACAGTTTATAAGTATGCATCCTTCCCGCTTAAGTATTCCAGGGGCAGGGTGCTTTTATTTTTCAATGGAGATATAAATGGGTGAGGAAATTTTTAAAGGGGATCTTTTTGCCCGAATTAAAACAACATACCAGTCACTAACCCGGTCAGAGAAGAAAGTTGGTGAATATATTCTGAATAATTCCAGGGAAGTCATGAGTATGACACTGGCAGAACTGGCGTTAAAAAGTGAGGTTAGCGATGCAACAGCACTCAGATTCAGCAGAAGCCTGGGATATCGTGGATGGCTTGAGTTTAAAGTGGCACTTATCCGATCCCTTCCGGCAGAGAGTGAAAAAAGTATATCCCTGGAATCTCAGAACACAGGCGTATCATCATTATTTACCACGGTTATTGGGAAAAGTAAATTAGCTCTTGAAGAAACCCTTCTTGCATTTGACGAAAAAGTATTTACTGCTGCGATTAAGGCTATTATTGAGGCAGAAAGGATTCTTATTATAGGTTCTGGTACATCCGGACCTATTGCCCAGGATCTATACAACCGTCTTTTCAGGCTTGGACTTTTCTGCAGGGTAGAGACAGATGGATTACTTCAGATTATGCAAACTTCTATAATGTCAGTAAAAGATATTCTAATAGTTATTTCCCAATCAGGAGAAGCAGAATCTATTTTAAGAACAGCTAATATAGCGAGGAAAGGAGAAATCCCGATTATAACAATTACCGGTGCCAGGCTCTCCGGACTGGCCAAGATTTCTAATCATATACTTCTCTCTGTATGTCATGAACCCAAAGTGGAAGTAATGACTGCAAGAATTGCTCAGCATGCAATTGTCTATGCTCTTACCCTTGCCCTTGCAGGAGAAATGGGAGATATTCCCGAATTAAATGAAAGTAAAATATGGGATGGATTTTTTCCCGATACAGCAGAGAAATAATTAGGTAGTATAGAATGAAAACTCTAATAACGAAAGGTACAATTATACCAATGGACAGTAGTATTCCGAAAGTACTAAAAGGGGATATTGCTGTTGATGGAAGAAAGATAATTTCGGGCTGATATGTATTTTTTTCCCGAAGAGACATGCCTGGTTGTTGAAAAAGCGGGAATTCGCACCAGTCTGACACCGGGTAATGATGCCAAAGACTTAATGGGCAGCAAATAACAGGAGAAATAAATGAACAGAGATAAAATAAAGAAAATGGGATTTGCTACAAAATCCATACATGGAGGGGTAACTTCCAAAGACTCAACAAGGTCGCTTGCAACGCCCATATATCAGACAGCCACGTTTTCATTCGAGTCGGCAGAACAGGGAGGAAGGATTTTCTCTGCCGAAGAAGAGGGATATCTCTATTCCAGAGTGGGTAATCCAACAGTATCACAGCTGGAGGAGAAATTGGCAATCCTGGAAGGCGCAGAAGCTTCTCTGGCACTGGGTTCAGGTATGGGCGCTATTACAGCTGCCCTCTGGACTGTTTTAAAAACAGGTGACCATATAATTTCTTCCCGAACCATTTACGGCTGTACATATGAACTCTTTGAGCTGGGAATGGCGAAGTTTGGTATTGATGTTACATTTGTTGATATGAGAGACCCTTCAAATGTAAAAGAGGCAATGAGGCCGGGTACGCGTCTTGTTTTTATTGAAACTCCTGCCAATCCTAATTTAATATTAAATGATATAGAAGCTATTTCGGCTATTGCTCATGAAAATGAAAATTGCCTGGTTATGGCAGATAATACATTTCCCTCTCCCTATCTGCAGCAGCCCCTTGCTCTTGGAGCTGACATTGTTGTTCATTCTGCAACAAAGTATCTGAATGGGCATGGAGATGTTATAGCAGGGATCGTAGCCGGTAGACAGGAGCTTATGGACGAAATAAGAGTTACAGGTCTTAAGTATATGACTGGAGCTTCTCTTTCTCCATTTGATGCTTTTCTCATTATAAGAGGGCTTAAAACACTGGAGATCAGAATGGAACGCCATTGCGACAATGGTGAGGCTGTTGCAGATTTTCTGGATAGTCACCCTGCAGTGGAAAAGGTATATTTTCCTGGATTAAAAGATTTTCCACAGATTGATCTGGCAAAGAAACAGATGAAACGCCCTGGAGCTATCATCTCTTTTGAAGTGAAGGGTGGTTTTGAGAGTGGAAAAAAGGTTATTAATGGGGTGGAACTCTGCACTATTGCAGTTAGTCTTGGAGATGCAGAAACTCTTATTCAGCATCCTGCGTCCATGACACATCTTCCCTATAATGAGGAGGCCAGAGAGAAAGCAGGTATTTCAGAGGGGTTAATACGATTATCAGTAGGTCTTGAAAATGCAGAAGATATTATAGCCGATCTGAAACGAGCTCTGGAAATGATATTATAGGGTCCGATTTGAAACCGGTCTTTACCATTGACACCCGAACTCTATAAAAGTATACTGGCGAACCGAATGTTGTAGATTTTTCAGATATAAATGCGCTTTATGCGATAAATATAAGGAGTGCCTTCTATGAAAAGGACATACCAGCCAAGCCGAGTTAAAAGAAACAGAAAACTGGGTTTCAGAGCCCGAATGGCGACTAAAGCAGGAAGATTAATCCTTGCAAGAAGAAGAAGAAAGGGAAGAAAAAAACTTACAGTTGCTGATGAGAAAAAGCCTTACTAGAGGAGAGCGGCTTCGGTCACAATCCGATATCAGCAGAGTATTTAAATCGGCCAACAGGGTTTCCTGCTCTGGTGCAAAGCTGGTTTATCGAAATAATGATATTGAATGGAACAGGATAGCAGTTACCCTGGTTCGAAAGTATGGTAATTCTGTTCAGCGTAACAGGTCGAAACGGATAGTACGTGAAATATACAGAAGTTTAAAAAATAATTTAAAGCCTGGATTTGATATTGTAATTGTTCTTTATCCAGGTGACTATGATTATTCTATACGGATGAGTCAGATTAAATATTTACTTTGTAAGGCAAATATTTTTATGTAATCCATTTTCCATTCCTACATTGATAAAACAGGCAATACACAAGTATTGAAACCTGTTTTAGTAAACAGGAGATAAAATGGATAAAAATACACTAATTGCAGTCATACTGTCGGTAATTGTAATAACCGGTGGATTCATGCTACAGGGAGTTTTATTTCCTCCCGAACCTCAGGCAGCTGTAACTCAGAATGTAGTACAGAACCCGGGTGAAACAAACTCTTCACAGCAGGAAAGTACACAGCAGGAGATCCAAAATACAGTTTCTACTCCGGGGAGTGGAGTAATTCCATGGGAACAAGAGGGTACGGAGCCCCTGTCTCGTGAGATAAGTATCGAAACGGATATCCTCATTGTTACTTTTTCGACAGTTGGTGGAACAGTAAGTTCCCTTAAGTTAAAAGAGCATCTGGATAATGGTGAACCTCTGGAGATGATCCAGAATGGAGAGTCAGGAATAAATGCATTCAACATCTATTTCGGGCTTGAGAGTACGGCTCCTCTTGACGATGTTTTCTACTATAAAAAAATAGATAAATACACCCATGAATTTTACAGAAACTATAAGTTTAACGATACTTCCTACTTTACCCTGAAAAAAACATATGTGTTTTCGACCGATGATTATATGTTTGAACTTAAAGTATCACTGGAAAACAGTATAAACGATTACCTTCCCCTCAATTTTAACGGTTATTCCTATTCCCTTGGATTCGGACCTCAGATCGGACCATTTGCAGAGAAAATAGGTGGAAGATATGAGTACAGAAAATATTTTACCTACGAAAATGGAAAACTGGAAAATAACAAACTTAAAAATAACTACTACTCTGTTGGTAATAATGTATCCTGGGCTGCAATAGCCGGTAAGTATTTTACAGTTATTGGTATACCGGATTCAACTCAGTATATGGCTACTTTTACAGATGGAACTGTACCGGGTATTAATGATTCATCCATGCTTTTCCTCTCCAGACCGGTAATTAAAAGTTCCAGAAATGTTGATGTATACAAATTTTATGTTGGACCCAAACTTAATAATGTTCTCACAAGATATAATGATCCGAAAAAAAATGCTTTTGGTGTAAGGGATCTGAACCTGGAAGAGGTTATCGATACCAGTTCATGGCTGGGCTGGCTTGAATGGATACTTAAGAAACTTCTGGTGTTCTCCTACAGCCTGGTTCCAAACTACGGTGTAGCCATAATTATAATGACTGTAATAGTTAAGATAGTACTTTTCCCATTTACCCATAAGAGCTATGAATCCACCAGCAGAATGCAGGCTCTGACACCGAAAATTAATGAACTTAAAGAGAAGTTCAAGGATACTCCTACTAAAATGAATGCGGAGATGGCTGAACTCTACAAAAGAGAGAAGGTTAATCCTATGGGAGGCTGTCTTCCGATGCTCCTTCAGATGCCGATCTTTATTGCTCTTTATGGTCTTTTAACAAAGCATTTTGATCTTAGGGGTGCAGTTTTTATTCCGGGATGGATAACAGACCTTTCATCTCCCGAATCAATTTATTACTTTGGTGATATTTTTCAGATACCTCTGCTTGGATGGACAGATATCAGGTTGCTGCCCATACTGTTTACACTGACAATGATGCTGTCCAATAAGTTAATGCAGTCTCCAGGTGCAAATGCCGCAGGCGGCGACAGTATGAAGATGATGACAACTATGATGCCTGTTATGTTTTTCTTTATAATGTACAACTCACCGTCAGGGCTGCTTTTATACTGGACAATTACTAATATTTTTACCATGCTCCAGCAGAAGCTTATAAGCAGTCGGAGAAAGAAAGTTTAGATATGCTGATATTACAGATGAAGGTTCCAGGATGCAGAACTGATAAGAATGAAGCTATGTATCTTATAAATAGAATCTATCAATTTTTATCCTTATATAGGAGAGTTATATGATAAAAGAATTTGAAGGCAGAACTGAGCAGGAGGCAATTGAAAATGCTGCTTCCGCTCTGAACATCGATAGAGAAGAGTTTGATGTAGAAATTCTTGATGTTTCCAGGAAGAGTCTTTTTAGAAAGGGAAATGTTAAAATAAAGGTTTATATCGATGATAATGGTAGTATGGCAGATGAGAATCCTGAAGCGGCTTCTGACTTTGAGCAGAAAACAGTCAGCTATCTGGAAGAGCTCATTGAGCTTATGGGGTACCCCGGAAAAGTAGACATTGCCTTTCGGGAAGAGAAAAAACTAGGTCTTACCATTGTATCAGATCATTCTGGCATCCTTATTGGAAAGAAGGGAAAAAATCTGGATGCAATTCAGCTTATTCTTAATGTTTATGCAGGTCAGCTGGAAAACAGTAAAAGAGTAATTGTAGATGCTGAAAACTATCGAAACAGACACGAAGAAACTATTATACGCCAGGCAGCAAGAACAGCAGATCAGGTTATAAAATCCAAAAGGTCAAGACTTCTGGAACCCATGAATCCCTTCGAAAGAAGGCTGGTACACACTTCTCTGAATGACATTGTAGATGTGGAAACAAAGAGTGAAGGGGAGGGTCTCTACAGGCAGGTAAGGATTATCTACAAGGGATCTGCAAGTAGTTAAGACTGTTCCCTTTTATTTTTTCTGCTTTTCCTGATGGAAATAAGAATAAAAAGGAACAGAACAACCAGCCATTCAATCAGCTGGAGATATATAAACAGAATATCCCTGTAAACTGCAAAGAGAAGAGCTGTTCCCGAAAGAATCAGAATGGTGAAGGCAGTCAAAACCAGGATTACTGGTTTTGACAGTCCTATGGCCATGAGTTTATGGTGCAGATGATCCATATCCGGTGAATGAAAGGGTACACCCCTGATTTTTCTTCTAATTATAGCACCCAGGGTGTCGTAAATTGGAATTAATAGAAATGTTATACCCAGAATTAATCTGTAATCTGCAAAAATATCATTTAAAATATAGAGGGGTAGAGAAGCAAGGACAAATCCTAAAAAAAGACTTCCCGAATCTCCCATAAAAATTTTTGCCGGTGGGAAATTATATGAGAGAAACCCTATAATGGATCCGGAAAGGATTATAAAGATAACCCCCAGGGTAGTATCACCTGCTGTTATTGCCGAAAAACCCATAAAAAGTGCAATTAAAGATGTTATGGTACTCGAGAATCCATCCATACCGTCAATAAGGTTTACAGCATTTGTAATACCGATTATCCAGATAAAGGTAACTACCTGTCCCAGAAAAACACTTTTAATTGTTACATCGAAAAAAGGAATGTAAAAACTGCTGAAATAGTGACCCGAAAATATAATAATAAGGGCCGCTGCAATCTGCCCTGTCAGTTTATAGATTGGTCGTAAATTAGCAAAGTCATCCAGAATCCCCACCAGATTAATTAACAGAGCTCCTAAAAAAAAGGACCACAAAAGTCCTAACCGGGATAATAGCTGCCTTGTGTCGGGTAAGAGCAGGAAAATAAGTGAAAAAACAAATATTGAAAGAAAAAATGAGATTGCGATTCCAAGGCCGCCGATTCTTGGAATTTTACCTACATGCACCTTTCTGATATCTGCCTTATCGTACCACTTGAATCTATGAGCCAGTTTAAGCAGTAGAAAAATTATAAAGAGATTTAGCAAAAAGGCTGTTACAAAGGGAAGCAGATATGTCAGGAAAGGTGTTACTTTACTCATTAAGATGGAGTATATGGAATATCCATATTGATGTCAATTATATATAAATTGTAGTATAGAGGAACAGAACCTACAGGAGTATCAAATGGA
>JAJRQE010000153.1 GCA_024280415.1 Spirochaetota bacterium
CCATGCATCAGTCATTCTATCTACAAAGGCATGAACCATATCCGGTCTAAGCACTAAATCCATCATCGCTTCCTGAACACCCCACCAGCGTATAAGAAAGTCCCAGGGAGTAAACCATATGTGAGACTGACCAACTTTTTTACTGTAATAGTTCCATTAAAAATATCGCTCATAGTTTCAAAATGATGATTTGTTGCCTTTTCAAGATGGGTCAGTTTCGGCATCCGGATCTTCTCAAGATCATCCATATCCTGTATCTGAATTTTATAGTGACGGGATACAACATCATTTTCTGAATCTGTAATAGCTATATCCACATCTTCAACAATTCCAAAATCACTGGAATGGATAACCAGGGGACATTCAATATAATTACTGACAACCATATCTCCTGGCATATGCCTCCACTGATAGATCTCCCTTCGAAGCTTAGTTTCCAGATCCCTGGCCCAGGGATGTTCTGTCCTTAGTGTAAGTTCATCGTTATAGTTCATCTCATGCCAGGGTATTTCGTTGATCCATACCAAAGGACGGACAGATTCCAGATCGTTCATATTTCGCCACAGATCTGCTCTTGTGACATTTACAGGATCCGCTGAGATTTCAGCAATCTCTTCTCCAAGTTTTTTCAGTATATTTTTTTCTTCTGTCTTAAGAACTATTTCACTCTCATCAATAAGTTCCGGTTTGTGACTTGGATCATGCAGCATGGTAACTCTCCCTGTATTGTTTATTGCTTCATTCAAAATTGATTCGGAACTGCTGTCAATATTCACTTCAAATTTTTACAGTTTGAGTCACAAAATTTACTGTTATTTTTTCTTATGTCAGTTCCTATTTAAATCCAGATACTCAGATGGATACATTCCCGTATATTTTTTAAAAATGGAGTAAAAATAATTTGAGTCACTGTAGCCAACCTCCAGAGCAATTTTATTTGCTTTACTACTGGTAGATAAAAGAAGTGTTTTAGCTTTTCCGATTCTTAAATTATTAAGATACCTGGAAAAGCTCTCTCCTGTTTCCTCTTTAAACAACTTACCGAGATATGCTGCAGAGATGTTAAATGTGTAGGAAATAACTTTTATAGACAGGGGTTTTCCGAATTCTTTGTTAACGTAATCAACAATCTGCTCAATAAGTGTTACAGGCTTTTTTCTGGTTTCTTCAATATTATAAACTATTTTTAACGAAATATCCTTTAACCAGTAAAGTGTTCGCTCTGTAGACTTCTGATTGAACAGTTTTTTATAGACTGATTCATAGTTATCAATAATTCTTTTTTCTGAAAGTTTGAAGGATTTTATTATGTTAATTAAATTTGACAGGAGCTCAATGGAAAATCCTCTAAAATACTCAAGGGTTAAAACACCCATGGACGAAAACTGAATATTAAGAGAGTCAAAAAAAAGTTCAACTTCTCCGGAATTGCACTCTATTATTAACCTGTAAAGGTAATCGAGATCTATTTCTCCGGGATTGTTATAATCAAATATAAATTCTTCGACATTCTCTTTTGTCAAAATATGAGTTGGCAGATACTTTATTGCAGGGATAATCAGTCCATTAAACCAGTCAACTGCCACCTGTACAGGCAGAGCACCATCCAGTTCTGCCGACTGAAAGGTAATTGCATCCAGACTCCCCTCTTTAAGCATCCTGATCCCTGTCTGGGTAGATCCATTAGCAACTCTTATTATATCCTCCCTGTTATGTTCTGTAACGGCTCGATTGATCCCAAGCTGTACAAGGTTGTCATCGGCACTTACAATTCCCTTAATTCTGTAGTTATATTTATCAAGCCATCCATTGACAGTCCTATAGGTTTCATCACTGTTTAATTTTGTAGATTCTATCGCGATAAGTTCCATTTTAGGAGCAATTCGTTTTAACTCTGTAATAATTGCCCATTTCCTTGCATAATAAGCCGAACATCCCGGTATATGACTAACAATACAGTACCCCCCTGTAAAGTTCATTCTTTCTGCAAAATCTACTGCCAGTTTTCTGAACTGTCCCCAGTCGTCAGGACCTGTCCAGGCTAGAATATACTTGAAACCCTCTTCATCGGGCATCAAATTACTTGCAATAACCGGAATGCCTGCTGCATTTATTTTCCTGTACCAATCCGAGCTTAACTCGGTATTATCGGGTATCACTATTATCATATCCGGTTTTTCTTTAATAACTTCTTCTACCTGTCTCTGTTGTTTCTCTTCATCCCATTCTGAATATTTGAACTCAATATTTATTCGAAATGCTTCTGCAGATTTTCGGAGACCCCTTTCATATGCGGTATTATATGGATGGTGGCATGTCAGAAGACAAGATATATTTTTCCCTTTGGGACCATCCTCGGGAGAGACAGGCATATTAACCTTTTTAACATTCCAACCTGCATACTCCATGTCATACCAGTGTTTAAAATTATCCTCCGGATAGTTTTCCGGATACTCAGGTCTGGGGGGAACCGATTTTTGCTCTGTCACCCAGAGGATAGGTCGTTTGGATTCATGATAACCTGAATCGGGATCAAAGTTATGCATATCTAATTCTTCAGTTTTTTGAAAAATCGGCGTATTAAACCTATTCGCCCCCATCCCAAAATATATATCAGCCCCAGAACCAGAACTATGGGTATCCCAAAAATAAGAAGATAGATAACTCCAAAAAGAAGGTAGTAAAGAAAAGAAAGAACCTTATACCCCAGAGTTGCAAATGTTTTGTAAAAGGAGGGAATCCTTCCGGAAACAGTTTCGGTAAGCGGAGGCAAAAGCTGAAAAGAGACAGTGGAATAGTCGATATCCCTGTTAAGACCACGAAAAGTACCCTCCAGGCGTTCAATTTCTGTGGTAACATCGCTCAATTGACGTTCCACAGCGAGAATATCCTCCATAGAATCAGCTTTCTCCAGATATGCCCTAAAGCGAGCCTGCAGTAATTTTTTATTCTTAATTCTGTTCTCAAGATCATAGTAATATTCTGTTACATCATCACTGCTTTCAGATTTTGACTCAATCTCTCCTAAAGTCTCTGAATCGGATAAAAAGAGTTCATACTTATCTGCAGGGATTTTTACAACCAGAGTTACCTCATCCCAGAACAGACTCGAAGAAATAATCCAACCACCAAGCTTACGGGTTCGGTTAATTAATTCCCGCTCTGCAGCATAAACATCATCTACTCTCATTTCCAGCTGAGCATTTAGTATCCTTTTTCTTTCAACTACAGCAGATTTAGGGGTTGGAGAATCGGTACTTCTTACCGCAGAAGTAGAGAGATCCTTCTCCCCGGAGTATGAAAGAGGTGCCGGCTCTGCGGCCATTTTGTATGCACCATCCTGACTTGAATTATTTGTACATGAAATTAGAAAAAATAATCCTAAAAATAAAATAACTAACAGCTGTTTCATATCGACTCCCGGTACCGGATCAATGGGTATTGATCCCGTTCTTTTATTATAA
Source organism: Spirochaetota bacterium (assembly GCA_024280415.1). Lineage (GTDB taxonomy): Bacteria > Spirochaetota > Spirochaetia > B11-G9 > B11-G9 > JAJRQE01. The sequence goes on from JAJRQE010000153.1 coordinate 3,465, forward strand.
ACCATTTTTCATTTTTAACAATAAAACAAATCCCGTAATTATTAGCTGGTTTACACAAGGTATGAGTACCAATTTCCATCAACTGAAACAACTCGATCTGGTTTTCGGTAATCTCAAAAGAAAGGGGTTCCTTAAATTTTTGAGTTACGGTTACCCAGAATTCACTTAAAACCTGAATAGAGATAACTGCACTATTCTCTCTCATTCCATTAAAAATTAATTCCTGAGCTTTTTCTTGTTTTTCCGGATATTTTTTATCATGACCGTATACAATAATATTTGTATCATCAATTAATGGAACAACAGCACCATCTGAGTGCATAATTATAATAACTTCAGGATTATTTTTTTTCAGTTCATCAATCATTCGCTGATATTTGCCAATCTTACTTCTATTTATCTCCCTTTCCAATCCGTATCCTGTTGGTCCTGATTCATAACAGCAGAACAAATTTTTCTCCTTTTACTAGAGCTAAAGCCACCACTTTTCACACAGTTTGTATGGGGGTGGTTGTTGATTTTATTTCGAATGCGAATAAGTTCAATCCGTATTTTAGGATAGTTATTTGCAATACGTTTTTCTAATTATAATACATTTGCTGTAACCAATCCGCGCTGAGGACTCTTGCCGACTGAGAGAGGAGACTTCTCATATTATCTGCTATAGACTAAGGTTCTTGACTAAGTCGCGTAAAAAGATAATATTTAATACAACACAGCTCAAAAAACTTTATGGAGCAGAAAATGATCATACAGGAAAATATTCACATGGCAAAAACTCATTTTTCAAAACTATTGGAAAAAGCACTTCTTGGAGATGAAGTTATTATAGCCAGGGCTGGAAAACCTATTGCAAAAATCGTTCCAATTAAAGACAGATCTAAAACAAGCAAACCCGGCCTTGGAAAGGGTAAAATTATCGAACATGAAAATATCCTTACACCCATGTCAGATGATTTTATGGAATTTTTCACTTAAATGACTGTACTTTTAGATACCCATGCTTTTTTATGGTGGATAGA
>JAJRQE010000154.1 GCA_024280415.1 Spirochaetota bacterium
ATATCTTCAACTCCCCGTTGAAGCATTAGATCTCCAACTCCGTTGATCCAGCTTATCTGTGGGGAAACAGAGTGTTTCTCCTTATATCTCTTTCGGATATTATTAAACCATTCAGTAAGAATTACATATTCAGTATTCCCGGAGTTGCTCCCTTCCGGAAAAACAAGGGAAATACGGGTTGCCTCATATAGGGGATAACCTGAATCACCGGGATATAGACCCTCGACAGCCAGTCCTTTTTCAGGAAGGCTAATTTGCTTCATAGTTACGAGTTTATAGTTATCCGGATTTTCCCTGGGGATACTATTTACCGGATTCCAAAAATCAGTTACAGGGATCAGGTATTCGTAATTTAGTAAAATGGATTCTTCATCAATTATTATCTTAGGTGGTAAATAGTGATTAATCCTGATCTCCGGAAGAAGTTCTTCTCCATAAGGGTTGGAAGAGATAGAAAAATTTTCCGGCAGAGGAAACTCCTTGCTGATAGTTTCCCAGTAGTTTTGGGAGTTACCCTGAAGATTTATTAAAAACTTCTCCGGTGCTTTGTAGCATCCTGATACAGCTCCAGCCAAAATAAGGATCAGGATCGAGCCTGCTATTAGTTTAGTTCTAATGGATAAGGTCTTCAATGGTGTTTGCTTCAAGAGTTTTGTATCCTGCATTTAAGAATTTACTGATAGCTTCAAAAGCTCTGTCAGATTTTTGTGAGTCAATATTTCCTGTAACGGTCTTAATTACTTCGGCTGTAAAGATTTTATTAAGACTTCTGGAAGGAATGACCCTTTCATAATTATCATTCGAAAATAATATAAGCTTTTCTTTACTTAATTTATCCAGTATCCCCTCAATTCTATAGATTGGAACTGAAAGTTCTGCAGAGATATCTGCTCCGGAAGGATAATCTTTTCCTTTATCAAACTGTCTTGCTATGATTAAAAAAACTGAGAACCCCAGGATAATAGATTCAGCCGGATCACAGGTCATGAGTAGATCCTTTTTTTCCCAGGTTTTACCATGCTGATCAACATAACTGATCTCCAGAGCAAGAAAAACTATAATCCAGATAATGTAGAGCCAGAAGAGAAAAATTGGGACTACAGCCAGTGATCCGTATATTTTTGACATTTGTATTATATTACTGGCTCCCTCGGTAAAAGCCCCTCTGGCAATTCCCCAGAGAATGGTTCCTACAAAGGCTCCCAGCAGGCTGCTCTTTAGTTTCACTTTTCCAGCGGGTATGGCCGTTATCATCAGAAGGAAAGTAAAAAATATAAAAATGGAAGGAGCCAGTTCCATTAACCAACGGACTACAAACTGGATTTCCCGGAGCCCCCCGAGAAAATTCCGTATAGAACCTGTAATCGTAAAGCTTGTCCCAATTAGCAGTGTTCCGAAAACAATAATTGCTGTATATGAAGTAAATTTACCTATGAAATTACGTCTGTTTTCACTTCCCCAGATTGAATTGAAACTCTCGCTTATTCTGTTCAGCAGCATAATAGAAGTAATTGTAAAAAAGAGGAGTCCCACTATTCCCATTGTTTTGGTATTATTTAAAAATTTATCAATATAGAGAATAAGCTGATCCTGACGGGTTGGAACCAGCAGGTTTACCATTGATCGCTGTACACTCGCTTTAACTCCCGAGAAAGTGTCAAATGCAGTGAATAGAGAAAAACTAAGGGCAGTTAGAGGGATAAGCGCTAAAAGTGTTGTATAGGATAGGCTTGAGGCTCTTATGAGACATTTATCCTTTCTGAATTCCTCTATAACTCGTAATATAAAACCCACCGGTTTCGATTTCATAAATTTATGGGTAATAAAATATTTTTTTATTCCCTTTAATATAAGATCCAGATAGTTAAATGCATTCACCCCTATAGAATGAAGAAAAAAATGAGTTTTTGCAAGTAGGTCTTTTTCGCCGCTACTACTGCTCTGTATTAGGTAAGAGCTGTTGTTAAAGTTATAAAAGTGATACAGGTTAAAGGGCTCTTAAAAATTATGACAGTTGCAAAAATTGGTAATTAGAGGTACTCTTTTACAATGAAAAAGGAAATTCTCCCGGCTGACTTAAAGGGGCTCCGGATATATTTTATAGGAATAAAAGGAACTGGAATGACAGCTCTTGCTGAGATATTTCTTACCAGAGGTGCATTTGTAAAAGGTTCTGATACAGATGAAAAATTTTATACAGACAAAATTCTCGACTCCCTTGGAATTATCTATAGTGAGGGTTTTTCAGAAGCCAATATAATTTCTGAAATTGATTTTATAGTTCATTCTGCAGCATATACTGTTTTAAATAATATTGAAATGAAGGAAGCTGTGAGCAGAGGAATCCCGGTAATTGGTTATCCTGAAGCCCTTGGTCAGATATCAATTTCAGGTTTCTCCTGTGGTATTACAGGGGTTCATGGTAAGACCTCTACAGCTTCACTGGCTGGTTCTATACTGAAGGGTCTGAAGTTGCCTGTAACGACCCTTGTGGGTTCCGGTGTAAATGCTTTTGGAGGTCGTTCCAGTTTTACAGGTGGGGATAAGTACTTTGTGGCAGAGACCTGTGAGTATAAGAGACATTTCCTCCATTTTAGTCCCAATATTATTATATTGACAAATATTGAAACTGATCACATGGATTATTATAAAGATTTTGGGGATATTGAAGATGCATTTATTGAGTATATTAATTTGCTTCCTTCCGGGGGAAGGTTAATATACTGCTCTGACGATAAAGGAGCCCGAAATGCGGCTTCAAAGGTAAACAGGTTGCGGCCGGATATCCGGCAGCTTCCCTATGGGAGGACGGCTTTAAGTCCATACAGAATTAAAGTCTCTGACACCCATGATGGTGTGAGTCTGTTCAGCCTGGAAGGATTTGATGCTGAGTTCAGTCTGAGGATCCCCGGGATGCATATGGTTCTTAACGCGACTGCGGCAATTGCCCTGACGGTATCTATCTATGAAGAAGAGGGTCTTTCCCCTGATATCAACGGAATAAAGCGGGAACTGAGCAGCTTTACAGGAAGTAAGAGGAGATCAGAGATTAAGGGTGAGGCCTGGAGTATCCTGTTTATGGATGATTACGGACATCATCCTACCGAAATAAAAACTACTTTGAAGGGACTGAGAGATTTTTATCCTGACAGAAGAATAGTCGTAGATTTTATGTCTCATACCTATTCCAGAACAGAGGCTTTATTCTCCGATTTTGCAAGATGTTTTGGGGATGCAGATATTGTTGTTTTACATAAAATTTACAGTTCTGCCAGGGAAACAGAGGGCAGGATCAATGGTCGGTCCCTCTATGATGAGGCGAAGAAATATCACTCCAATGTATACTATTTTCATGAGGTTGAAGATTCTTTTTCATTTTATACTGATAAACTTAAAAAAAATGATCTGTTTATTACAATTGGTGCAGGGGATAACTGGAGAATTGGTGAATCCCTGCTTAAATACTACCGGGAGGAAAAATCAGAATGAAAAGTATGACAGGATACGGCTGGATCGATTTCCAGGATCAATCCAGACAAATAACTATTGAGTTGAAGTCCTATAATAACAGATATCTCGATATAAATATAAATGTACCCCATTTCCTTTCACCCCTGGAACCCGAATTAAGGAGTTATTTAAAGGAGAAGATAGCAAGAGGGAGGGTTGAACTCTATATAAGGGTTAAGGAACTTGAGGAAGATCTGGAAGTTATTCTGGATACCGGAGTTATTACTGAATATAAAAAGGCTCTGCAGAAGATTTCTGATGCCGCAGGGTTGGAAGAAAAACCAAGGTTAGCTCATTTTCTCCATCTTGAGGGGATAATGAAGGTTGTGAAGAAAAGGGATATGGATGAATATCGATCTATGATCTTTAAGAACATCGAGGAGGTATGGACTCAGTATGATGAAATACGGACAACAGAGGGAGATTCAACCTGGGAAGATATTATGTCCAATATCGATATTCTCTGGAAGGCTAAGAAGATAATAAAAAACAGGGAAAACAGTCTTGAAGATCTTATAAAGAACAACATAAGGGAAAGATTTCAGCAACTTATCGATGATAAAATTGACGAAAACAGAGTACTGGCAGAAACAGCTATACTCTTAATGAAGTATGGTATTGGAGAAGAACTGGCACGACTCTCTAACCATCTGGAACAGTTCTGCAATACCCTTCACCGTAAATATCCTGTAGCAAAGAAACTTGATTTTCTCTGTCAGGAGATGAACAGAGAGATAAATACCATAGGATCCAAGAGTAATCTTTTAGAGATAAGTCAGGCTGTAATTGAAGCAAAAGATGCGGTAGAAAAAATCAGAGAGCAATTACGTAATGTTGAATAGTATTAAGATAGCAATATCAGGTAAAAGCGGTTGCGGTAATACAACTGTCAGTGGTCTTGTTGCAGAGAAACTGGGGCTGGAATTTATTAACTATACATTTCGACAGATGGCCGGGGAAAAGGGGATGAGTTTTGAAGAACTCAGGAATTTAGCAGAAAAAAGTACAGCTGTAGATATTGAGCTGGACAAAAAACAGGTGGAACTGGCCTCCGCAGGAAACTGTGTTCTGGGGTCCCGACTTGCAATATGGATGTTGAAAGATGCAGATCTGAAAATCTATCTAAAAGCTTCTCCTGAGGTTAGAGCGGGAAGAATTGCAGACCGTGAAAATGGGACCCTGGAAGAAAAACTTGCAGAGACAGAGGAGCGGGATAAAAGGGACAGCGCAAGATATATGAAAATATATGGTATAGATAATAATGCCTATTCCTTTGCAGATCTTATAATTGACACTGATGTTAATAATGTTGATGAAGTTGTTAATATTATTTTAAAGTTTGTTGAATCTTTACAATAGTATTGAAATGATATACAGTGCACTGATAATCCCTCCAAGGAGTTTATTTGATGAGTATTCCTGTAGATATTCTTATCAGTAAAGATAAAAATGCATATACAATGACTTGTGCAATAATAAAAAGGGCAGCTCAGATAACATCTTCCGGTGAAGATATTGAGATGTCAGAGAAAGGTAAAAAAGTTGTTTCTGAATCAATAGATCAGGTTTTAACTGAAAAAGTGGAATATCAACTCGAAGAATGAAAGTAATTATTCTGTTTGGTCCAACTGCAGTTGGAAAAACAGAACTTATTTTTAAACTGTTTTCCGAAAATTACGAGATAATAAATGCAGACTCCATGCAGGTATATAGTACTCTGAATATTGGTACAGCCAAACCGGAGAGAGCCTTACTGCATAGGATTCCCCACCATCTGATAGATATTAATCCTCCGGATGTTCAGTTTCATGTTGGAGATTTTGTACGTCTTGCAGATAAAATCTCTTTCGAAATAGAAAGGAGAGGGTCTGTCCCTGTTATTAGCGGCGGAACAGCATTCTATTTCAAAAATTTTCTCTATGGACTGCCCGAAATTCCTGAAATTAAGAATGATTTACACCTGGGAATTGGATCTGAGCTTGTGGAGAAAGGATTGAAACCGCTTTACAGCGAACTTTTGAGGCTGGATCCCCTGAGAGCTGGGAAAATACATCACAATGATCAGTATAGGATATTGCGTGCTCTTGAAATAATTCGTACCAGCGGTAAGCCCGCCTCAGCTTACAATCAGAATAATTCTTATAGAGAAAATCTTGAGCCCCTGATTATTGGACTCAAAAGAGATCGTAAAGATCTTTACAAAAGAATAGACCAGAGAGTTGATAAAATGTTTAATTCCGGCTTACTCCCTGAGGTTAAAGAATGCTTTAGATCCGGTTTTACAGAATTTTATCCTGGTATGAGGGGTATTGGGTACAGGGAATTTTTTACTATGGGTAGATCCGGGGAGTTTACAATTTCGGATATAAGAGATCAGATAAAAATGAACTCACGGCGTTACGCAAAGCGGCAACTGACCTTTTTCAGAGCGCTTCCAGATGTAAAGTGGTATCATCCCGAAGATATTAAAAAAATAAAATCTGAAATATCAGAATTTATTGATAAAAAAGTTAACTGTTAGTCAGCTCTCCAAAAACAACAGCTGTAAATGTCTGAATAAGAGTATTTTTATCTTTCCAGCAATTTCTATGAAGACCGGACTTATAACAGGTCTGATTAAGAAATTCCTCTCTGTCCCATCCCTGTTCTACAGGTACCTGGGGTAGCAGCACTCCGGAATTATAACCATTTTTCATAATGATACCATGTTTCCCCACTATGACATCCTCAGGTGAAGAATTTTTTAATGGTGAGAGTACCGATATTTCAATATCAGTCATTTTAAACTCTCTTTCCGTTAATCCTGGAAATCTCGGATCATGAAATGCACTTTCAATTGCAAGAATCCGTATATCTTCAATTAGAGGACGAACCGGAATAATATGCCCTATACAGCCTCTCAGCATTCCGTTTATATGGAGTGTGACAAAAGCCCCAAGAGGGGTTGAGATCTTTTTTGTCGGTTTCGGATATTTTCCTTCTTTTCCGTCAAAGTGAGCCCCTATACTTTCTCTTGCAGTTGCCAGAAGAATCATTTTCTCCTTCTCATCCAGGAAAAACTCCATCATAAAACGCCTCCCTTAATAGAAATAGCCCCAAAACAGACTCGTTTTAGCTTAGAATCCGATGAGTCTCCATAGTTAATATCAAGAAGATCAATTGACAGATTAGTCTTTAGTAAATTCAGAACAGCGGAAATGGAGTCGCCGCTGCAGGCTCCGATATCTCCTCTTAGAAGAAGCTCTGGGATATTTTTCCAGTTTTCAGGACTTTTGAGAATTGAAATAAAATTATCAGTCTCAGTCTTTATTGTTTCATAGTTATTGTAGGAGGAGAGTCCGGAAGAGATAACAATAAGAGTTTCTCCGGCTTCTTTTTGTAACACTCCCTTTAATGTTTCAGTGAGTATTCGAGTCAGTGATTTTAGTGACTTACCAGTAAGAATCGGAACAATTTTTGCAGCGGGCCACAAGTATTTTATAAAGGGAAGCTGTACCTCAATGGAGTGTTCTTCGATATGGGGAATATTATTGTACTGAAAAAGTTTATCTGATCCTGAAATTTCCCCAAGAATAGATTGATCAACATTTACTTCACCTAAAGGAGTATCGTAGCTGGTGAAATTTGGAAGAAACAGGGCTTTACTTGGTTCTCTATGAACCCTGCCTAGGATAATAATAGTTTTAAACTCTTTTTTCATTATGGATCTGTATGCAGAAGCCATAATTTTATCACAGTAACCCCATCCTCCATGGGGAGAAACTATTGAATAAACCGGATCGGATGAAATCTCTTTATTTACAGATATTAATTTCGTAATATCTTCCTGGTTATTTTTATTTAGAAGTATAGCTATCCTGTCCCTCAGTTTAGCTTTTTCTCCTGGGTAGAGGATGTGATTTACAGTCATTTCCCTGTTGGATTCAGTTTTCTTCATTTTGAGTCCTTCCCAATAGTCTGTTCAGTCTGCTGCTATCCATAATAATAGAAATATTTTTTTCGTGTGTTGGCAGGACAGTACCTTTTTTAGAATCTTTTGCTCTTCTTAAATGTTTAACCTGGGTATAGTAAAGATCTGCTTTACCATTTTTCTTTGCTTTGGAAAAAAATAATGCCAAATTTCCGGCATCAAGAAGTATCTCCAGGGGAATACTCTTACTACGGATAGCTTTAATAAAAATATATCCTCCGGGATAATCTCTTGTGTGCAGCCAGTAGTCATTCCCTCTGACATACTTTCTGAGTAGAAGATCATTTTCTGTTGCAGTCCTGCCAGCCAGAATTGTAAATATACCTGATTGAAACTGGAGCCCGGGAATCTTTTCTTTCTCTTTTAAGCGAATCTGTTTCGGCATTTTTTCTAAAAAATTTCTGAATTCCCTTATACTATTACTCGATGTTTCAGGAGCAAAAAGCTCCTCTCTCTCCTTTTTTATAAGTTCCAGGTTTCTGTTCAGGGTAGTTATTTCCTGACGAATATTCTCCAGACCGGATTTAGCTTTTTTATATCTGTCAAAAAGAAGTTCACTGTTTTCACCAGGACTCAAGGTGGAATCTAGATTTATTTTGATGAGATTATTGTTATCAAAATAGTTTTCTGCTTCCAGAAAAGAATCACCTCTTTGAATCTTATAAATATTTGCCTTAACTAACTCAGCCTGTTCTTTGTACTGACTGTAATTTTCAAAATTATTAATTTTTTCCTCTAAGCCGGAGAGTACTGATTCGATATATGTTTCTCTTGTTTCAAGTACGCTCACCACTCTTGTTTTTAGGGTTTCAAGCTCTCTGTCTGATTCAAGATTCCTGTAGAATTTCTCTATAAACTCATTGAAGCTTTTACTCTTATCGTACTCTCTTATATCAAAAGTTCCGGAACTGCCATGTTTGGTTATAGTTTTTTCCTCCGGAAAGTATATACCTCCGGTAATTTCATTCTGTCGAGGCCTTCTGTAGAATGCATCAAGTATATTGTGGTCGGAATCTGTTGCAATTATATTTGAGGCTCCACCCCAAAGACGTATATAGAGGTGGGTTTCTTCCTTACCATTAAGAATGGTAAGAAGGATTATTCTGTCATTATTGACCTGTAGGACACTGATAATTCTTCCTCCGTTAATCCTTGCACGGAGAAACTGGGCAAATCGCTGTAAGACTACTTTACCGGGATTATTGCCTGTAAGTCGATGAAGTCTGACGTTACCCTGGTTTAGATTTATCAGAAGGGGGAAGCCTTTTCCGGGTTTATACAAATCAAGGAGCAGACTTTTAAAGTCGGGTTGGCGGATTTTCTGTATTAGGGATCCACCAAGATCCAATTCTTCAAGAATCAGATTAATCTCTTTCCAGTTAAGGGACATATTCTATTTTCTCCGGACAGATTTTAGTAATTCAAGGAATACAATCATATCTTTTTTCTTTCCAATGGTTACCCTGACAAAATCCTTAATTCCCGGATATCCAAAATAACGAACCAGGAGTCCCTTATTTTTAAGAAATCCATAAATATTCAGACCGGGAATACCTTTTTTTCTAATAAAGATAAAGTTAGCCATACTGGGAAGAACTTCCCATCCCTCTTTTTTAAGGTTGGAAATGGTGAACTCTCTTGTTTCAATAATATTATCTCTGTTCTTTTTAAAATGATCTCTATCTTCAATAGCAATTCTTGCAGCATTTTGTGCAAGAGTATCCAGAGGGTATGAATTAAATGAGTCCTTTACTGTAACAAGTGCAGATATTAGTTTATCGTTTCCGATAGCAAATCCTACCCGTAGTCCTGCAAGAGACCTGCTTTTTGAGAATGTCTGGACAATTAAAAGATTATCAAAATTATTAACCAGCTTTACAGCAGATTCTCCACCAAAATCAATGTATGCTTCATCTATAATGACCACTCTGTCTTTTCTGGTGTTTGACATCAGTCTTTCAATTTCCGGGAGTTTTAAATATGTACCTGTAGGGGCATTCGGGTTAGGAAATATAATTCCACTGCAGTTTTTTCCTTTAATATATGAATTAACAGAAATAGAAAAATCTTTTTCCAATGGGATACGCTCAAATGGAATATCATAGAATCCGCAATATACAGGATAAAAACTGTAACTGTGTTCGGGAAAAAGAAGGGATCCGTTATCTTTATCAAAAAATGCATAAAAACAAAAAGAAAGAACCTCATCGGATCCATTCCCGGTAAAAACCATCGATGGAGGCAGATTATAATATTCTCCTATTGCCTCTCTAAGTTTCTTTGAAGAAGGATCTGGATAAAGTTTTAATAGATCTGTATCTGCTGTTTTTAAATATTTCTCAACCAGCGGGGATGGAGGATAGGGATTTTCATTAGTATTTAGTTTTATATACTCTCTGTTCTGAGGCTGCTCCCCGGGAGTATATGGTGTTAACTGTTTAAATCTTTTGCTGAACATAGGGGTATTTTATATAGTTTGTGAAAGGATTGGAAGGTAACGAGTGATTTATTATTTTGAAAATAATGTTTTAGTCAATGTGGATTATTTCTTCCATGAACCTGTTATTTATTTCTGCTCTGATTCGCAGGGCTTTTTTTATTGAATCTTCTAAACTTCTAATTGCAAGGGTAGCCATATCTACCTCCAATGATAGCTCTTCTCTAAATTCAAAATTTAACTACCAGCTTTGCTGGTAAGTATGGAAGGGTTTTACCACTTATTCGTTATAAAATCCCCCTGAACAAAATTGTTACAGGAGGAAAATTAATGAGTAAGTTTAAATTAGCGCATGTGGTGTGGGATTGTAAATACCATATTGTGCTTGTACCGAAATATCGGTACACGGTATTCAATCAGGAGGTAAGAGAGTCAGTCAAGGATGAACTGAAAAAACTCCGTTTTATTATACTACACCATGTAGACTTGTCAAGTAATACTGTACAATATCAGCAATTCCCGGTCACATAATTATCGCGCTAACATAGCTTAAAAGTACTTGTCATATGTATAGTATTAATCTTTTCCAAAATAAAGTAAACAATAAAGATGGCTGGGAGACCATCAAAACATCTACGTTTTGGTGATTTA
>JAJRQE010000155.1 GCA_024280415.1 Spirochaetota bacterium
ATACACTCATTATACGAACTAAGAAATGAAATATCCTTAGGATCAAATTCCAGCAGAACAATAACATCAGTCCAGAATTTAATGCTAAGTGCATGAGCCTGTTTGCTTTGATTGCGTTGATGTAATCTAGGCAGTGTACCACTAATAGTTACTTTATCAGAAATATTATAACCGATTTCCGTCAACCACTTCTCATCCACCTGACGGAATGGATGATCAATACTGACATTCCATATATCTAATTCTGCTAGCAATGTATAACTGCCAAGATAACCATTGAATGAATCGCGATAGGTAACCGAGTCAAGCCAGTTTTCATACACAGATTCAAGAGTCTTGTTGCAACTGTCTTCTGCCAGACCATCAAACATAACTTTAACAACTTCACTTGCCAATGTTGTTGCCGGTTTGTCGATGTAATCCTGCCCAAGTAAATCATTTACTTTGCGGTAAAATATCTCACGAAGTTGAGCATCATATTTTTCTCTGGAGTAGGTTTCAGGATCATGAATAAAGGGAAGTAACTCTTTATTAAGATCGAAGATTTCGGTAGCGCCTTTATGGCTTAAATCCATCCAATAGGTTTTATCTTTTCCTACACTCACCTTGGCCGCAACAATCAACTCTTCTTTTGGAAGATTTATATTCAGGTTAATTGCCCCATGAACCTTTTCCTTGATATAATTCTGGAAGTAACGAATCTCAAGACTTCCGTTGGTCTCACAGTACTCCCTAATGAACTTTAGATCTTCCTTTTTTGAACGAGTGTAGATGAGAAATTTCTCATTTGAAGGTTGTAATTTTTCAATGAGATACTTCACATGAAGCTCTTCCAATTCGGAATCTGCCCGATGTATTTTGAACTCGTTTCCAAGGGTTTTCAATAAAAACTCTGCATCACCGGATTCATCAATGAATACAGCTATGGGGTGAGTGTCATAGATATTTTTCAGATCATTTTTGAACCAGATATCAATCATAATCCAGCACACTTTCTCTGAAAATTTCTTCGCTGGTATCACCTTCAATAACTAAATCCAACTGCCTTATAGTGAATTCCAGGTGTCGTAATTGTTTTACAGTATCTTCCATAAATTTGACTGTTTCCTTTGAAAGGTGAAAGCCATAATACTCTTTACCATCGACTTTTGCAGGAGTTTCCCAGGAAATATCATTATATTTAATATCATCCTCAAGTTGGTCAGCTATATACCCGAGGCGTGCTTCATCGTAATTATAATGGCCTCCACTCATTCTCTAATCTCCTTTAAATTTTCCAGCAGATCACCCCGCCGGAAGGTGGCAGATAATTGTTGTAGTGAGATTAACCTGTCTCCATAGCAATCTTTCAGAGCCTGCTCAATGTCAGCACATGCCCGTTTGTTATAGTCAGCAAACCTTTTTACCAACTTTTCTTTAATATCATCAAAATTAATATGAGTTAAAGTTTGAATGGAAGCTTCACTTTCCCTTAACAAGTAGCGTCCGATAAGCATGGCAATGTAATGAGATGCGTAAGGTAAAAATTCAGGTGGATTATTACTAGAAGGTCTTTTCCGTTCATTCTCAACCATCCTAAAAACAAGTGTGGCAATAATAGCCTGGGGGGCATTAAGATCCTTAAATATTTCCTCGTATAGTTTACCAAAATGCTCTTTACGACGGAATTTAGAGTGGTGAGGCTTTTCAAGCCAGATAGCAAGAACAGCTTCCGCAGCTGTTAGACTAGTTATTACTTTAGATCCGGAAATTTCTTTTTCCCGTTGCCTTTTGTATATAAATCCAAGATCCTTAATACCTATTTCTAGATTTTTCTGAATTACATCATTGGAACGGAGATCCCTGAGATCAACAGGATTCTGACTATTGGTAGCATAAGTTATATCCTGAATAAAATCTTTATTCTCTTCTGCCATCTGGTATATACGAATCATAACATATGCTGATTGTCCATACATTCCCGGCAATACAGATTTGAGGGTTTCATGAATTGTTTTACATGTTTGCCCACCATTAATAACCTGCATATTTTTAATTTGAACCAGATAATCACTTTTTTGAAAAGCATTGTAATCAAATTTATCACAAACAACTGTTATCCCATTATTATAAAAATAAAAATTATCAGATTTTTCAGATGTTAGTGTTTCATGAATAGCTAAATTAACTCTATTGCTATGCAGGCCAAGATAACGACGGATATTTCGTTGTAACAACTGATCACCATGTTGATCAAAAAGTTGTGTTATAGCTTGAACAGAAATACGTCCAACCAATACACGCATATAATTCATGTCTTCCACTATTAATTGACCATTCAGTTGCAGAGAAACATCAACTTTTTTGGGCTTTTGCAGGATATTTACAATAGAGTCATGGTTAAAATGGAAAAAGTCAACTTTTTCGGGATATTCATTCTTAAGGGCATCTATCCATTGTTGCGCAATTTCATTCCATTTCGTGCCATTGTTGCAAAGGATAACTCGAACCTTGGGTATATATGCATCTCGGATCAATGATCGGATTTCTTCAATCTTTGGAGCAATTTTCTTATTAAGAGTAAGTTTGCGAAATGGATCAAACAATACCTGGACCGTATTAACCGCCTTCTGCACCCCATTTTCAGGGAAATTGGCGTCTCCGTTCAGATTTTTAATTTTATATTTTCCTTGGAAGATGGTAACTAAGAATTCACCATCTTCCACTTCGCCGATATGCAAACCGTCAACTCCAGCATCATTACCACCTTCCGTCAGCAGCTCATAACTTTCTTCCAGAGAAATATCCAGACTGTTAGCCATGCATAATAATACAAAAGCAGCTGAACGCTTCTTGTTATCATCATTTCCAAATTGTTCAAACATCTGACTGTTTTTTTCCAGAATCCCAGTCAATTGTTGATCAATAATGCTTGCATTTATATTCATTACATATTTCTCCTTTATTCATCTATACCAGCTATATTCAAGTTTTAATACTATAATACATCATTTACTAACCCCTTTTTTGGAAGAGTTAAATCCATACAAACAATCTTGATATTGTTTTTGTATTCCTTTGGAATATCGCCATTTATCTTTTTTAATAGTAAATCTTTGTTTTTTTTATCGCCAAAATAGAAGATAAGGTAAATTCCATACTGAACACCAGAGGAAAAGTACTTTCCTATAAGCTGCTCTGATATTCCAGTATTTATAGTAGAATTATCATCTCTTTTACATTCTACCTGAACTTCAAAGCTGTAATCAGCCCTATATTTAATATTAATATCCACTCTATTATTTGCTTCATGTTTTTCCTTTGTTAGTTCTAAATCATATCCATACTTATCTTTGAGCCGATGTAGAATAACATCACGACATGCTTCTTCAGTTTTCTTTTTACCATCCTGATTATGAAACGGCTCCTTCTCATTATAACGATTATCTTCGATTTCGGTTTTTAAATTGTCGAACTTCAAACATATATCAGCAAAAAAATCATCTTTCGATATAATAACATTTGATAGAATAAAATTCTTAATTTTTTCAATAGGATAAGTCATATATAATTGATCAGATTCTTTTTGATTTAGCACATCTATTGAATGAGCTATTCTCGACGTCCAAATATCATAAATATTTTTACGGATTTCTTGTAACTTTAATAGAGTGTCACTATTCATCTGATTTAGTATAGAATCCCTTAAAAATGAAGCACATATAGCTTTATAAGTTTGCGCTCCATCAATATGTTGAATTGATTCTTCAGTATTAAATTGGCTCATCATATAATCAATTATTTTAGCCTTTTTATCACTTGTAAGCCTATTGAAACGCTCATTTTCATATTCGAACAGTGAATAAAAAGAAATAGCCATATTAATAGTAAATTCTTCTTTATTATCTTCTAGTAGTGCACTCAATGCTAGAATTATACTTTTATTGTCTTCATTGATATTATCTAACTCATTAAATAATTTTAGATCCACTAGTTTTATTTCAAAGTTATAAACTTTCAGGAAGTTTTTCAAAATAACGTCTTCAATAGTATCTTTTTCAGCTTTAAAGAGTAATGCAACCTTTTTTAGATTATCAATTTCATTTTCCTTTTCTGTATAAGATAGGATTGTTTGTTTTATCAAAGGTAAATAAGATTCAAAAGTAATTTATTGTATTCTTTCAGTGCAGCTTTGGTAAAATCATATTGGTCAGTCTCAATACTCACTATAAAATTCCCTTTTATAACATTTGAACTCCTGCTTTGTATCAAAGAAATGATATACAAATATTTCAGAAAATCTTTATTTACACATTTAATGTCTAAATACTCATTCAATGCACAGGAAACATAATACATAGTATCTATGATCCTATTGGCTTCCGGAGAGTTATGGGCAAGAGATTCAAGTGTTAGTAGTTCAGGTTCAAAAAGCTCGTTTGTAATTGCCATCTTTAGGATATATTTTAATCTTTCTATGGTTCTCCTTGTTAAATACCTTTCTTTATCATTACTTTCGGGGATAAATAGTAGATTTGCAATATAATGTAAATCACTAAATTTCTCTTGAATCTGTTCATCATTTTTTCCTGCAAAATACTTTTCGTTATCTTCTATAAGTTTCCTGGCTTTCCCATCTCTTTCCTTTTCGTGTTTTTCATGTTCTATTTCCCATTCCTGCTTTTTAGGATTTTGCCAATCATATAATTCCTTTTCGAGTCCAAACTCTTTAGCAATTGATTCTAGCTTGTCAGAGTAAAGTTTATTTTTTTGTAAATATCTTAATCCATCAAAAAAAAGGTTTTGATTTTTATCGAGACTTAAATTTGAGTTCATCTTTTCAAACAATATTTCACTTTGATTGTCAGGAGATTTATAATTAAAAAAATTATAGAAATCGTAAAATCTTACATCTTTACCACTCTCTTTCAGTTTATCATCTACAAACATAGAAAAAAGTATATTTGTGAGTCGCAATAACTTATCTTCACTCTTTTTTATCTCATCCTTGGCGTCATGTCTATATGAATGTATTTTTATACATTCATACTGACCATAGAAATAATTAAAATGCTTTAAAATGCTATATATTTTTTCTACAGATAAAC
>JAJRQE010000156.1 GCA_024280415.1 Spirochaetota bacterium
GATATTATGTCAACACAGTAGGCAGAAATGAAGAAATGATACGTGAGTACATAAAGAACCAGGATAAACTTGATAGACTTGCAATAATCTCCAGGGACAGTAAACTGGCTCAGATTATTGTCAGATATGAAGATAATATCTTACCAGATGATCGAAATAAACTGTTTAATCAGGTTAAATCTATTGTACAGGAATATGAGGACTCTCACTGGGAACTATCAATTGCCGGGCGAGCAGTTATGGAGGAAGAAATAAGGAATTATGTTGCAGTAGATCTTTTAATTATTTTACCCCTTGTGGCTATACTTGTACTGATGGTCCTCTTTATCTCCTTCCGGCGCTGGGAGGGAGTTATTCTCCCATTTATCCCTCTTATAATTTCTGTTGCGTGGATAATGGCAGGAATGCAATTTTTAATATGTCGATAACTTTAATCTCTTTTCTTGTGCCCATTCTGATTCTTGTGGTGGGCAGCGCCTATTCCATCCATATACTTTCTCATTTTTATGAAGATCTTTTTCAAAACAAAGAGTTTGTAGATTCAATTGAAATTTCAAAAATCTTAAAACGGTCAGTTAGAGAGGTTCGTCTTTCTGTACTACTTGCCGGCTTAATGACAGGTGTTGGTTTTTTATCTTTTTTTACCAGTCCTCTTGGCCCATTAAGAGAATTTGGACTTCTTTGTACTATCGGAGTTGCAGTTTCTCTTTTTGTTGTATTTATTATTATGCCGCCAATGATCAGACTGAGATTTATTAAAGGATGGGCTCCTTCAAAACATAATTCAAGCATGCAGCTGATAGGTCTTAAAAAAGGAGATTTTTTTAAATTCTTAAAATGGCTGGTGGAAACAAAATCTAAATTTCTAATAATTTTAGTTACTGTTTTCTTTATATTTGCCGGATATCAGATACCACATCTTCAAACAGGTATGAATATGATCAATTTTTTCAAACCCGATTCAAGTGTTTTCCAGGATTATGACAGGATGAACACTAGAATGAATGGTACTGGCATAGTAAATATTCTGATTGAAAGTCCTAATAGGGGTGGTATCGTAGATTCCGGATTTATCAAAAAGATTGATAAGTTCTCATTTTCCTTAAAAGAAGAAAATAGTTCAGTTACTTCTGTTCAATCTATTTCGCAATTTATAAAACAGATGAATAAAGTAATGAACTTTGATTCTATTCCTTATGAGACTGATGACTCTGAAGAAGTGTTTATAGATTTTTTTAGCGATTCTACCAACGGTTCTATTTTCGGTACATCAGAAAATGATGAGACAGCATATAGTTCTGAAGGTTTTATCTTTGAAGATGAAAATAATTTTTCAGGTGAGAATAGTCAGAATTATGAGATAGAATCAGGTTTAAATTACACCCAGATAGGTGATCTACTTAAAGAAGCACTGTTAAATACACAAACGCTGGATCCTTCAGCACTGGAGTTGATTCAGGGGTTTAATAAAATTAACAATTATGCAGGTGCCGCTTATGATGAAATTCCTGTAGATCCGGAAAAATATGGCTTGGAAACAGAGGAAGAGCTCAATGCTCTGATTTCCCAGTATCTTATTCTTTCAGCTGGTAAACTGGGAATGGTAATAAATGATGATCTTGAACCGGACAAAACTCTAATAACAATCCAGCTGAATGATGAAGACAAGGAAACACTTACCAATGTTCTTTCCCATATAAATACTTTCTGGGACAGAGAGATTCCAGCAGAATGGAAATATCGGATAGGCGGTAGTTCCACAGTCTATTTCCTTCTGGATAAGTTGATTATTCATTCTCAGATTCTTTCAATTCTGGGAGCTCTATTCCTTGTATGGCTTATAATCACTATAATTTCCCGCTCAGCAAGAGTAGGTTTTATTGGATTGCTTCCTATTGTCTTTTCTTTGTGTGGGTTACTAATAGCTTTTGTTGCCGGAGGTATGAAACTCGATGCTGTTACTTCCCTTACTGCATCTATTGCAATTGGTGTAGGCGCTGATTATGCCATCCATGTGCTTGTAGCGTACAGACGTCTATCCATGAAGATGGATCATAAAGATATACTATTTCAACTCTACAGCACTACAGGGAGGGCAATATTAATGAATGCCCTATCGGTAGCGATTGGATTTTTTGCCCTGGTTCTTTCACAGCTAATTCCTATGGGGGTTTTTGGGGCAATGTTTGCCCTCTCCATGGTAATTTCCAGTATGGCAAGCTTAATTTTAATTCCAGCTATTTTCAATAGGTTGGATATTGGGAAATTATTTAAACAGGATAAACTCAAAATTGTCGGAATATTAGATTAACGGAGGTCGATTTATATGAAATAAATTATTTTTATTTTAATTACCCTTATAGGGATGACGGAGTTATGGGCCATAACAGGCCAGGAGATAATGGATAAAAGCATTGATATTCAGGAGACGAAGAGTACTGCCATGGATATACAGATGGATCTGGTTGATGACAAAGGATCTGTCAGCACCAGGCGCCTGCAAATTCTCTCAATGCAGGATAATAACGGGCAGAATCGAACAATTGCAGTTTTCATGTCTCCAGCTAATATAAAGAATACACGTTTTCTAACAATAGAGAACAGCGGTAGAAATGATGATCAATGGATATATCTTCCTTCACTGAAGAAAATGAAGAGAATTGCTGCTTCAGATAATGATTCATCCTTCATGGGTTCAGATTTTACTTATGGGGATATGTCAGACATGCAGGCTGATAAAGACAGTCACATCTTATTAAGAGAAGAAATTTATGATGAAAGAGATTGCTATGTTGTTGAATCAATCCCTCTGGATCAGGAATCCGCTTCCCGCAGCAAACTAATAAGCTGGATAGATAAAGAAAGATTTGTTCCAATAAAAGTAGAGTTTTATGATAAGCGATCTAAAGCACTGGATAGAACTGCTATATCTGAAAATATTACCCTTATTGATGGGATCTGGACACCATTGGATGTTACTATGACTACTCATAGTACAGGACATAAAACAGTTCTAAGTATTAAGCAGGTAAAATATAATATTCCACTGAATCCCGGTTACTTTTCCACTAATTTCCTTAAAACAGGGAGGGTTAGTCAATGAGAAATTTTATAAGTATTTTAATCCTTGCTTTATTTCTTCCATTGTTAAGTTTATCAGCACAGGATGCGTTTGGAGATATATTTGGAGAATCTGAATTAGATGAATCAGGTTCTGCTTCAGTCTCAAATATCGAAATTACAGGAAAATTATCTACAGACCTGGTCTATTTTTTTGATGCATCTGCAGTGGAGAATAATGAAGTATTGGCTATGCCGGAAGCAGAATTAAACTTCAATATCATTGAAAGAAATATGGAAGGTATAATCAGTCTAAATATATCACCTCAAAAATGGATATCCAGACCTGATACAGTATATACCGATATTATAAATGAACTTTATATGCGGTCGTTTTTCTCTTTTGGATATCTGGAAGCAGGATTAATGAAAGTCGAATGGGGAAGTGCTGATGGAGTTCATGTTCTTGATCCTCTAAGTTTTTGGGATCTGTCAGACGGTTTTTCCCAGGATATTATCAACCTGAAAAAGGCTGGTGAAATGGTAAAAATGAATTTTTATATTAAAGATTCAGGGCTTTTAGAAATTGTTTATAAGCCATTTTTCTCTTCCCCTATTATGGCTCAAAACGGACGATGGTCTACAGGAATGGAGAATATTCCAAATCTTCATATTCCGGATACAACAACACTTGAATATAGTCAGGCCGCTCTTCGGCTGACAGGTACTGTCGGAAGATTTGACATTGGTACGCAGTACTATTACGGCTATCTTCCCGATCCAGGGGTGACTCCTGTTTATATAAGTGGTGATCCATTGGATCCTACTAATTATAATAATTACTTAACCTATGGCCGGGGTCATTTGTTTGGAGTCGAAGGTGGATTTGCTTTAGGTTTTCTTACATTCTGGCTGGAAGCCGGATACTGGTTGACTGAGGATCTGGAAGGTAATGATCTAACGGTTTATAACAACAGACTGGTCTATCTTCCTGGTATGGATTTTACTGTGCCTGGAATTAAACTGTATCTCAATTTTCAACTTATTGGAGATTATACTTTCAATACGGAAAATCTTTCTCCATTAGATGTAGATGATACAACAGGATATGGTTCTCCCTCACACAATAATATGCTTCTTATAGCAGCAGAAATCCCTTTTAATAAAGATAAGACAAAAATCCGTCTTAGCGGGATGTGGTCTGTTGAAGAGGAGGGTTATATGATTCTTCCTGAGCTATTATGGGATATTAATGATAATTTAAATCTTTCAATTTACGGTCAGATAATTGAAGGGAAAGTTAGCAATCCTGGTATGATGAGTAGCTGGAAGGATAACGATAATTTTGCTGTTAAGATGGCATATAGTTTTTAATAATTTCTGTCTGGGAACAAAATATGAACAAGAATGAGTAAGCATGTTTCTCTATTATTCTATAGTTTAAGTTGGTAATATGCGAATTCACCCAACTCCCTCATAATGCTCAAGATGCCTTACCTTGTCAGAGCCATCCAAAATAATACAGACAGCATCCAGTCTTGCAATGCCTTCGTAGTGATTAAAAGCAATGTATAGTTCTGCTGTATTTTGCATACGTCTCAGTTTTTTATTTGTCAGAGTATCTTCCGGCATACCGCTTTCCTGTCCTGATTTTGTCCGTACTTCAACAAAAACAAGAAACTCATTGTTCTTTGCTAAAATATCAATATCCGAGTGACCAATCATGTAGTTTTGTTTAATAATCTGAAATCCTTTTTCTTCTAAAAAATCTGCGGCAATCTTCTCCCCTTTTTGTCCTAACTCAACTTTCCTTCTGGAATTTTTTGTTATATCAGGTTGGTTCATTCAATTACCCCCCCGGTCGGTACTGAAGGGCTTCGGCAATATGCTTTTCCTCAACATTAACAACTCCTTCAAGATCTGCTATTGTTCTTGCAATTTTTATTATTTTTAGATATGACCTTGCAGATAACTGGAAAATTTCTGCTGCACCCATAAGCATTGTGTTGGAGTTTGAATCCAGAGGGACATACCTTCTAATTTGATTATTCTTCATTTCAGAATTTGTATAGATCAGTTCATCAGCATAGCGCTGCTGCTGTTTAATTCGTGCTTTTAAAATTCTATTTCTTATTGTAACGGATGTTTCATTTTTGTTTGAATTATGAAAGCCGCCTGCAAGTTTTTTTATATTCACAACAGGCACATCCACATGAAGATCTATTCTATCCAGAATGGGGCCTGACAGTTTTTTTCGATATCGCATAATTTCTCTCTTTGTGCAGGTACACTGTTTGGCCTCATCATTTAAATAACCGCAGGGGCAGGGATTAGCCGCTGCAATAAGCATAAATCTGGATGGATATGTGACCCTCTCAAGACTCCGCGATATGGTTAATTTCCCATCTTCCATGGGTTGCCTTAAAGCTTCAATTACAGATCTGGGGAACTCATTAAATTCATCCAAAAAAAGCACCCCTCTGTGAGCCAGACTTATTTCACCAGGTTGAGGATGTGTTCCGCCTCCTACAAGTCCGGCCTGTGAAATAATATGGTGAGGAGCCCTGAATGGGCGTGTAGTTATAAGAGATCCTCCTGGTGGAATATTTCCTGCACTGGAATAGATCTTTGTAACCTCCAGGGATTCTTCTTCGTTTAGTAGAGGCATAATCCCCGGGAGTGCTCTGGCAAGCATCGTTTTTCCTGATCCCGGAGAGCCTGTCATAAGTACATTGTGCCCCCCTGCAGCAGCTATTTCCAAAGCTCTTTTTGCCTGTTCCTGACCCATTACTTCTGACATGTCAAAATCGATTTTTTCTACTATTGTAAAAGTTGGTTTTTTGTATATAGTGGGATCGATCTCTATTTCTGAAGAAAAGAACTGTATTAGCTGGTTTAGATCCTTAACTGGATAAACATCAATTCCCTTTACAACCGATGCTTCATTTGCCGATTGTTCAGGTATAAATATTGAATCCATTTTATTCTCTTTTGCAAAAAGAGCAGCCAGTAAGGCTCCTTTTGTATGGCGAAGAGATCCGTCAAGGGAGAGTTCTCCAAAAAATATTGAGTTTTCTGGAATTTTAAAACCATTAATTTCAGACAGAATCCCAACTGCAATAGGCAGATCGTAGAAGGCTCCATACTTTGGCACATCCCCTGGAGCTAAATTTACAGTAATTCTACGAAGTGGAAATTTTAAGTTTGAGTTTATGAGAGCTGTTTTGACTCTTTCCCTGCTTTCTGCAACAGCTTTATTTGGGAGTCCGACTATCTCAAAGGTGGGAAGTCCTTTTTCTGCAATATTAACCTCCACATCTATTTTTATGGTTGTTAATCCTGAAAATGAAACAGAAGTTACCTTAAATAACATCATTCCCTCCGTTTATAAGGAAGTACTTACCTTCTCTCATGGTAAGATACTTTCTCAGGGATAGGACAGTAATATCTGCACCAATTTTCGATATGGATAACCCGGAGCAGCGTGCTAATTGATCTATTTTCAGGGGTTCTTTAGACAGAATTTCAAGTATTCTTTTTTGGGATCTATTTAGTCCATAAGGCTCTTTCAGTGAAAATAACTGATCATCATTTGCTTTCCCATAGAACGAAAGAATATCAGATACATCTGTTATAATTTCTGCCCCATTTTTTATCAACCGTGCTGTTCCAATAGATACACTGCTTGTTAAAGGACCAGGTACTGCATATATTCTTTTATTATACATTCGTGCAATTTTTGCAGTAATAAGAGCACCGCTTTTTATTCCTGCTTCAATAACAAGAAGTGCCTGAGAAAGACCGGCAACTATTCTGTTACGTCTTGGATAGGTCCAAAGTGCAGGCGGTGTGCTGTCAGGGTATTCAGAAATTATCAGACCATTATTTTTTATTATATTCTTATACAAAGATGTCTGGTACGAGGGATGAACGAGATCAATTCCGCATGGCATTACTGCGACAGTTTTTCCTCCTGAATTGATAGCCGCTTCATGAGCCTCTGCATCTACTCCGTACATAAAACCGGAAATTATGGTTATCCCTTTACCGGAAATCCTGCCAACAAGCCGCTTAGTAATTATTTCTCCATAGGTAGTTATCTTTCTTGAACCGACAACACCAAGAGTTTCGAGGAAAATAGCTTTATTCCATAGTCCCTTATAGTAGAGTAATTTAGGAGGATC
>JAJRQE010000157.1 GCA_024280415.1 Spirochaetota bacterium
AAAACTTATAATCATAAGGGATATTCCAAGAAGTACTCCAGGTATAAAACCTCCCAGAAAGAGTCTTCCTACCGAGACTCCTCCGGCAGCCATTGCATATATGATCATATTATGGCTTGGCGGTATAATTACTCCCTGACAGGCACTTGTTACTGTAATGCCTACTGCGAAATCCGCATCATATCCTTTTTTCTTCATCATAGGAATCATCATAGTTCCTATGGAAGATACATCTGCCACAGCAGAACCTGAGATTCCTCCAAAAAACATACTTGCAAGAACATTAACCTGAGCCAGTCCTCCCCTTACACGTCCAATAAGTATATTGGAGAAATCGATTAATCTACGTGAAATTCCACCCTGACTCATAATTTCGCCTGCAAGTATAAAAAATGGAATAGCCAGAAGGGAGAATGAATTAACACCCTGAACCATCCTTTGAACTATTGCAAGCATGGGAATCTTAAGGTAAAAAGCAGTAATAATAGAGGATATAGCCAGAGAAAAAGTTATAGGAACTTTTAAAATAAGTAAAAGAACGAATAAACCCAGCAGTATTGAAGATGCAAAATTTAGATCAATCATCAATTATTTCCTTACGACTAATAACGAATCCCCGATGCTTCGCATCGCCCGTTTTATCTTTTTTATTAAATATTGCCTCAATTTTATCAGGATAATCTTCTATTCCGAAAATATCCATTAAGGCTTCAGAAGCTATTAATATTGCTGCAATAGGAAGAATTAGATATAGAATAGAACCGGGCCATTCTGTCGCAGGCATTATGGAGTGACTGGTAAACTGAACCAGTTTTATACCATATATTAAAAAAACTCCTGCTATTGCAAATATAATTATATCCTTAAGAAGTTTAAAAAAAATATCCAGTTTAACTGGAAGATGTTTAGGTAATATATGGAGACTTATATGAAGACCCTGTTTAACTCCCACAGCCATTGCAATAAAAGTAAACCAAACCATAAGGAGTTTTGCGACCTCTTCTCCCCATCGTAATCCTGTATTGAGAACATAACGCATAAATACATTTATTATTATTACAATAGCCATTCCGACAAGTAATGTCATTGCAAAATAGATAGACCCAAGATGGATTTTGTTAATAATCATTGCAATTCTTTCTTTAAATTTATTCATATGTAACTCTTTGATAAAAGGATGGATTAATTATAAACCTGAGAGCTGTTGGAGTTAACAGCTCTCAGGATATATTTACTTGTCTAACAATTATTTTCCTACTGCTCTTACTTTGGCTACAACTTTCTGAAGATCTGGTGAAAGTGCATCATAGAGAGGTTGCATAGCTGCCTGGAATTCTGAATTATCAGGGAGACGATATATTTCGTTACCATTAGCAATAACTGCATCTTCAGCAACTTTTTCATAGTCTGCCCATGCTTTTATCTGGAAAGCCATGCTGTCTTTTGCAGCCTGTTTAATAATTTTTTGATCTTCTGACGAAAGTTTGTCCATGCTCATTTTACTTGCAATTGTAATCTCAGGAACTCTGGTGTGTTCGTCAAGGGTGTAAAAGCCTGCAACTTCATAGTGGCTTGTAGAATAATAACTTGGCCAGTTATTTTCTGCACCATCAATAACGCCAGTCTGGATTGCTGAATATACTTCGCCAAAGGGCATAGGTGTTGCAACAGCTCCAAGAGCCTCCACTAATCCTACCATTAAAGCACTTTCCTGAACTCTAATTTTGAGTCCCGCAAGGTCTGCAACAGTTTTGATGGGTCTTACAGAATTATAAAAACTCCTTGCTCCTGAGTCAAACCATGAAAGTCCAACAAAACCTGAAGGTTCAAGGCTGTTTAGAAATTCATCTCCGATCGGGCTGTTCAATACTTCCCACATGTGTTCAGGGCTTCTGTACAGATATGGCATCTGTAGAGCATTGAAATCAGGTGCAAATGCTGCAAGGGGTGAAATGCTTACTCTTGTAAAATCGATAGCACCGAACTGTACCTGCTCAATTACAGCTCTTTCTTCACCTAACTGTGAACCAGGATAAACTTCAATTTTAATTCTACCGTTTGTTCTTTCCTCTACAAGTCTTGCAAATTCATAATCTCCCTGAGTTGTGGGGTAGTCTGCACCATGAGTTTCTGCGAGTCTTAAAACAATTGGTTCACTACTAACTTCTTTTTCTGCATTTCCTGCAGCAAAAGAAAATCCTGCTGTCAGCAGAACAAGTAAAAGTACTACAATACCTCTTTTCATTTTTCTCTCCTTTGGTTGGATAGACGAGCAGGGATAAAATCCCAACCAGCCTAAAATATGATTCGATTGTTTAATTATAAATTGATAGATGAAATTCCGCCCTGTTATATATTGTTTTATACTGCATATTATTGCTTAGAATTTTTCTATTTGACCAGAATAGTTGTATGAACTGTAAATTATTGCTGTCTTAGCATTTTATTGCTGCGAAAGGAGGTAGGTGAGGAGGAATGAACCTTTTTAAACACACGGGTAAAGTAATTTGGATCATTGTAACCAACTTCCCTGCTTATCTCTTTGATGGATAGGCTGGTTTCTAACAGAAGTTTGTCAGCTTCTTCAATTCGCCGGTTTGTAAGATAGTCAATGAAAGTTAATTTTTTTCTCTTTTTAAACAATTTGCTGAAGTAGAAACTTGAGAGCCTGCAATGTGATGCAGTCTCTTCAAGAGTAATATCATTTTTATAGTTTATATCTATGAATTTGCAGGCTTTTTCTATAGCAGGGTTATTTTCAATTTCCTGTATTTTATGAATTTGTTCAAGAAGGTCATTTAGAAAAATATTGATTGAAGACAAAAGAATAACAGCTCCTGCAGATTCCCTTATTTCAGTGTCATCGACCAGGCATTTACCATTGGGAAACTGATATGCGGCTGCATGCTTAAGTACGGTAACCAGCTCAAGCAGATATTTTTTCTTTTGGTCAAAATTTAAAATTGATGATTCAAACCATTCATTTATCTGTAAAAATATTTCCATTACAACATTCCTGTTTCCAATTAATACTGCCTGCTCCATTCCTACTTCAAGAGCTATCGGGAAAAAGTGTATTTTATTTCCCTGCTCATGGAGTAAATTGTTCTCGTTTTTGGGTGATCTTCCCAGATTGTTCTTTGCATTTAAAAAGGAAGAGAGAGCTTTTTCGGGATCTGTAAAAATAGATCCAATACCTATAACGATTTCTATATTAATAATTTTTTTAATTTCACTCACAAGTTCTAAAATTAAAGCTGGAATATGTTGGGGTTCAAGATTATTATTTTCTTTATGATCCAGGCTTAAAAGAAAATAGATATTGGACAGATCGATGTTGATAAAGGTAGTAATACCCTTTTTTTTAAGGATGGATTTTAGTATAAAAGTGCATCTTTTTTTGAGTACCTGCTTCTGATAGCTGGATCCAACATGTATCGGATAGGTGTCAAATAGAAGTTTGACAATTCCTGACCGGGCTGAATAAAAATCTGTATCCAGAATTGACATGTAATTTTTAAACTTTTCTTCTGTAATTCCCCTTACTGATAGATTATAGATAAACTCATTTTCAAGATATACTGTTGCTCTACTCAACTTTAATTTATTATTTTCCTTTTGATCCAAATCTGATCTTCTATTATCTATTTTTGTAATAAGTTTTGAAATTACTTTCAGCACACGATTCTCTGAAGCAGGTTTTATAATAAAATCATTTACGCCAATCTGGATTGCTTCATGTGCATAGTCAAACTGATTAAAAGCGGTAAGGAAAACTATTAAAACTCCAGAATCTGTCTCTCTGATTACTCTTGCTGCCTCTATTCCATTGATTCCAGGCATTTTAATATCAAGAAAAATAATATCAGGATTGAATGATCTGGATTTAACAATAGCTTGTCTTCCATTAACGGCTTCCTCTAATTCGATTATTGAATCTATTCCTATATTAATTATGGCTCTAAGAGCATTCCTTTCAAGCTCTTCGTCATCAACTATCAGTATTTTATACACTTAAATCTCCTGGTATTGTTAATACAATTGTTGTACCTGCCCCCTGAATACTTTGTATATCAAAGGATCCTTTTTCCTGAAAAGTAATGTTTAAACGTCTTTTGACATTTGAGATTCCTATTCCTGTAGACTTATCTGATAATATTCGATCATCATCAGAGAGAATTTCCTTAATCAGTTTCTGTGAAATACCTTCTCCTGTATCTGAAATTTTTAATTGTGTAGCTCCAATCAACTGTATAATAGTTAGGGTTATTACCCCTCCATCTTCCTTCGGTTCAATACCATATTTAATTGCATTTTCAACAAGAGGCTGAAGGGTGAAAATGGGAATTTTAATATTGGAGAAATCAAAATCACAAAGAATTTTAAAGGAGAGTCTGTCTCCGTATCGTATCTTTTGAATATGCATATATTCATTTAGAATATCTATCTCTTCCGATAGACTAACTATTAGACTCTCTCTGTTTAAAGTATATCTGAAAATATTGGAAAGTGACTCTATTAATTTTACTGTGTTAGGGGCTTTCTCGAACATTGAAGTCCTTGAAATTGTATTGAGGGTATTGAACAAAAAATGAGGACTAATCTGGGATTGCAGACTTAAAAATTGTGCTTCCTTTAGAGATCTGTTCATTTCAGCAATCTTAAGTTCATCATCCCGTAATCTTCTTTCCATCTCAACTTTATCTTCCAGACTTTTAATCATTTCATGGATATTAGTATTCATTATATTAAAAGAGTCTGTAAGAATGCCAAGTTCATCCTTGTATGGAACCTTGTAATTAGAAATAGTCAGATCACCTTCTGCCATTTTTAGAGATCTGGATGCGAGTTCTCTAATTGGTCTGGTTACTGATTCAGAAAACGAAGTTCCGAAAAATAAGAATAAGATACTTATAAAAATAATTCCCAAAAAGCTGATAGTTCGAATTATAGTTACCTTCTCTTTCTGGACTGAATGTAGTTGACTCCCCTCTTCAAGTCTTATACTAACAAGTTCTTTGAAGTATCCCTCAATATATCCATTAATCCGCCTTGCTTTGAGCAGGTTTTTAATAAACGATTCTTCAGAGATATTCATAAAATCCAAAGCGCTATCAACGCTTTCAATATATGCCATAAAAGCATATCTGATTGCTGCAATCTGAAAATATGCATCCTGGTTGGTTCCTGATGTTCCTCTGACATAGTTCCAGTTTGACCAAATCCCCGGGATTTCATCTGTAAACTGATTCATGGATTTTTTATCTGAATACATTATAAATCGCTCAAAAGCAGAATTATTTTCAATGATAGAAGTCTGGAGTTTATGAATGGCAGAGTTCTTTATTAAGTCCTGCTCATAGATTTCAAGATATTTGAATGCATTCAGCAGGGTATATAAATTAAGCAAACTAATGCATACAATGATAAGGGAGAAAAACAGCATAAGCTTTCTTTTGATGGACAGTTTATACCAGATAGTTTCTATTGTTCTCATAATTTTGACTCAGTATAGCATTTAAATAGTT
>JAJRQE010000158.1 GCA_024280415.1 Spirochaetota bacterium
AGGTTCTTTCCCCAGGATAAGGTTTAATTTTTCCTCCTGAACCTCACTGTTCCCGGCCATCCCCTCCAGAAAGGAAAGATTAAAAAGGGCATCTATATTTTCAGGATCCTCTTCAACAATACTATTAAGAATGCCCCTGGCTTCATCCAGCTTCCCTGCTGTCAGAAGAAGTGACGAATAAAGGATTTTAGTTTCATTACTTTCAGGATTTTGCGAATATGCTGTTTCAAATGATTCAAGAGCCTTCCCGGGATCTCCCAGACTCAAGTAAAAACTAATACTCTCATACGGTGGAATCTCAACTTCAAGTTCCCCTTTATCCGCTTTCTGTTCTTCTACTGTTGTTTTTACCGTTGCACATCCGGCAATAAGTACTACTACTGCCAGAATAACTGAAAAAAATCTCACTGTCTGCTCCTTTATAAAAACTAAATATATAGTCAGAATTAAAAATAGACAAGGCTGCAAAAGTAAGTTACCGTTATTGAATTCAAAATATTACACAATGCAAAATGCTTGCTTAGTTGATATTTTGATCTTTCGTTGTTAATATGCGGGAGATGAACACAAAAATTAACAAAGCATACTATCTGGTACCCCTGTTTTTTGCCCTGATTACAGGAGTCCTATTATTTCTTGAATTTAATGATAGAGATAAATTATTCAATATTCAGATTGAAAAAATTAGATTATCGGGGACAGGAGAAGCAGGATTAAACAAAAACAGTGTTTCCAATGTTAAATTGACTGTCCCGGGTCTTCTCTTAAATCTTTCAAAAGAACCTGTTGTAGTTATAGATAACGAAGGGAACCGCTCTTATTCCAAACTAACAGGTTATACTACAGAAGAATCAGGATTTACGTTTTCATTTGGGAATTCTCTTGAAATTAAGATTATTACCAAGGGATCAGGAAATACAACAATTGATATTTTTTATCCTTTTAATAATTCAGGTTCCTTTATTATTCCAACAGAGCTTATGTCAGACCTCCATCAGGTTTCATTTTTACCATGTTATTCATTTAATGTATCAGGATCCAGCTATATCCTTATATCTGCAAGCGGATCAGTATTTGATATGGCTGCAGGATCTCTGACTGTACCTTTTACCGGAAAAACAGCATCTATTATTATTGAAGAAATTGCTGATATGGATCCTCTGCAGTACTATTTCTTCGGAAAATCCGGCCCTGTTTCGACAGATCTATATGAATCAACAGTTGAGACTTTTATTGGAACAGCCTATGAGGGATGGAGGAATACACGTTTTGATCAGAAAAATAGCAAATGGGTTCTTGCAGACGGTTCCAACGGACTGGATAATGATCTTCTTGCCGCTTATCTCGCAGAAAGTCTGAAAAGGGGACGCTTTACACAAATACAAAAAATAGTAGATTCAATTTCCAACAGAGAAAACAAATTTTCATTCCTAAGTGCACCTTTTACCGGAAATATAGTAAATACCGACGCATCAAGACGAATACAGAATGATACCCTTAAAAAAAGAATATCCACTGCTGTAAAATCAGGTGACCTGGAACTTTTTGCAGAATCAAACCTTATGAGAGAATTGAGGTGGATCTCCTCTTCTGCACTTATAGGAGACTTCAGCAGCTTCGTTTCATCAATTGATCTTTCTAAAAGATTTAAACCCGGAATACTTACAGGGATGGTAGAGGTCTACAAGGATTCTATTAAAGCTGAATCTGATCAATACAGGGAGCTAATGCGGCTCTATTCCATTATCGAAGAACAAATTTTCCCCTCTCTAATCCGTATAGACAATGGATTGTATCTCTCCGGGGGAGATGGGGGAATTGCAGACACAATGCTTTCCATAAGAACAGGTCTGGCTCTGTATGAAATTGGACAGCTTGAATCAAATTCCCTTTTCGAAAAAATAGGTAGAAGTATGATTGTAAGTGTCCTTGACTTATCTGATGAATCAGGGCTTATTCCTGACAGTATAGACAGAGAAGGTAATTTCAGTGGTGGTTTCTATTATGGAGCGGATACCCTCTATTCAGATCTTATTTCAAATGAATACTATCCCCATGTTGTTAATTTTAAAGGAACTGCAGGCACGGATATTTCGGTATGGACCGCAGCAAACAGTGTCAATTTCAACTCTTCTGCAGCATCCTCAGTGTTTTCATTTACCTACCCCAGAGGAAGTGTCCACCACCTGGTAATCAAGGGAATTGAACCATTTAAAAGCCTGCAGATGAATGGTATAAACTGGAACAGTGATAAGCGCTTCCAGTACTACTCCAGCGGATGGGTTTACAACAGAGATGAAAAAACACTATATATAAAACTTACCCAGAAGAAAATTTCAGAAAAGGTTGTTCTAAACTACTAAAGAATAAGAGGATTCTGCCCTATTCAATTACTTCCAGGGCAGTGTCTATTCTTCCAAATGGAGGACTTACCTGAATCCCGGCAATCCTGCTTTTCAACTCTTCTATAAAATATCTGGCTATGAGTATCCCCTCTCTTCTTGCTTCCTCTTTGGACTCTTTCTTTTCCATTCTGACCATTATCTCCCGGGGAACTGATACTCCGGGAACCTCATTATGGAGGAAAAGAGCATTCCTGTAGCTTGCGAGGGGCCATATTCCTGCAATAAGGGGAACTCCTGTTCCTTTTATCCTCTCAATAAAATCACCCAGCAGATCAAGATCAAATACAGGCTGGGTTATAAAATAATCAACTCCCGCATCTGCTTTTCTGTAGGCTCTTTCAATCTCTTTTTCAGGAAACTGAGCAGCAGGATTTACCCCTGCACCAATAACAAAAGAGGCCTGCCCGGGCATTTTCTTCCCCCCCAGATCTATCCCTCTGTTTAGACGGGAAGCAAGAGATATGAGGCCAATGGAATCAACATCAAAAACACCTGTTACATCTGGATAGTTTCCCGCCTTTGGAGGATCTCCTGTAATAGCTAAAAGATTATGAATCCCTGCCGCCTGAAGGCTCAGCATCTCTGTCTGGAGTCCAATCAAATTTTTATCTCGACAGCATATATGGGGAATAGTCTCTATTCCTGTTTTATGATATATCTCTACAGCTGTATAAAAAGCAGATATTCGTGATGAGGCTCTGGGACCATCAGGTATATTTATTACATTAATTCCATGATTCATCAATTTTTCTGCTTTGGATAAAACAGGTGTAACATCTATTCCAACAGGTGGAACCAACTCAATAGCAGTAACCCATTCACCTGCCACAAGAGCTTTGCCTAATGAAGAACGTTTAGAAATATCTACAGGCTCTGTAGAGAAATCCTCACCATCCCTGATTACAATCTGCTGCCGCCGTCCACTATCCAGGGAAAGGAAAGATTCTCCCATTTTCTTAATATGCTCCTGAGTTGTTCCACAGCACCCTCCAATAACCGATACCCCGGCATCAAGAAATTTTAATGAATACTCAGCAAAATACTCCGGTGAGGCCAGATAGATCTGCCTTCCGTCAATATCTCTTGGGAATCCTGCATTTGGCATAATTGAAAAAGGTTTTGATATCCTGCCCTGTACTTCATTTAAAATATCAAGCATATCAGCAGGTCCTGTAGAACAGTTCATACCTACAACATCTATGGATGGTTCGTCATCAAGCTGTTTAAAAAGATTAAGGTATCTGTTCTTATAGGATTCGGTCTCCTCATGGCGAAGGCTGATCTGAGCCTGGACAGGGATATTGGAGTTCATCGATTTGGCAATTCCGGCAGCAAGGATTAGTTCATCCATATTTCTAAAAGTTTCGAAAAGCAGGAGATCCACTCCGGCAGTGACCAGTGCTGTAATCTGTTCTTTAAATGCAAATTCGATATCCTCTCTGGGGGTATTCCCAAGGGGAGCCATCCTTACAGATATCGGACCTATGGAACCAGCCACATAGAGATCATCCCCGGCAATTTCTTTTGCAAGTTGAACAGAACTGGAATTTATATCACCCGTTCTTTCTTCAAGATTGTAACTTTTTAATTTAATCCGGTTTGCACCAAAGGAATTTGTTGTCAGAACATGAGCTCCGGCAGCTGCCATCTTACGATGTATCTCCAGAATTGTTTTTGGTGATGTCAAATTTACATTTTCAAAACACTGGTTAATAAAAACCCCTGAATCGTAGATCATTGTACCCATAGCACCATCAAAAAGGAGCACTCCCTCTTTCAATCTTTCCAGATATGGTTTTTTCATCCTTTATCCGTCCTTCTCTCCAATTCGGCAAGAACTTCATCCAGAGCTATCCCTTCGGAAACAAGAAGAACCAGCATGTGGTATATGAGGTCTGCTGATTCATAAATTATCTCATCCCGACCGGGAGCCAGAATGAGTTCAATTGCCTCTTCTCCGGTTTTCTTCCTTATTTTTTCAGCTCCGGAACTAAACAAATGTGTTGTATAGGATCCCTCAGGCAGTTCCTGTAGTCTTTGCAGGAGTAAAACCTCGAGGGAATTAAGAATACTTCTTTTGGAATGGAGCAGGCTGTTTCCCGAACTGTCTCTATCCAATGATTTACTGTAATCCGGATCCACAGAAGATACTATTCTTCCCTGGGCTCCAATACCCAGCATGGCTTCATACCAGGAATTATGTTCTGAAATACTCATTAATGAATCTTCGGAAAAAGGAAGAAGCCTTCCGGTATCTTTGTGAAGATGCCAGAGGACACCCCTTTCCAGACTTTTCTTAAATCCTTTCTCATTGGAAAGAGAAACCTCAATAATCTGCCCGTCTCTATCTTTTATTACCAGAGGCAATATTCTCTGAAGAATATCCATTACCATTTAACTCCTGAATTAACCTGTTCCTGATACTCATTTATTATTCTTTTAAGATCAAATCTATTTTCATAAACAGCCTTTCCTGTAATTACTCCGGAAATCCCAGGATGGTTTAATTCTGAAATTATCTTAAAGTCAGCTTCACAGCTTATTCCGCCGGAAACTATGACAGGAAGCCGGGAAACTTCTGCAATTCGTACACAGCTTTCAATATCCGGCCCCTCCAGAGTGCCATCCTTATCAATATTTGTATAGATAATACTGATAATCCCATTTTCTGCTGCCTTTTCTGCAAGGGCAGTATCTGAAAGGGAAGATTCCTCTTCCCAGCCTGATATTTTAACTTCACCCTTTAAAGCATCTATTCCTGCTATAAAATGATTACCGAATTTTTCAGTCCACCTTCCGGCAATCTCAGGTTCCACAGCAAATACTGTTCCAAGAATTAATCTGTCAATACCAATATCCAAAAGCTCTTTAACATCAGGCTCTGTACGAATACCACCACCTGTTTCGATAATGACATCGATACTTTTTCTGATTTTACGGATTATATCTCGGTTATTCTTTCCCTTTCCCCGGGCCGCATCCAAATCGACAATATGGAGCCTTTCACAACCGGATTTAACCAGTTGTCCTGCCATATCAACAGGATCTGAATTATATACTGTGGAATCATTGTAGTTGCCCTTAAAAAGCCGCACACAGGCACCGTCCAGAAGATCTATTGCAGGAATAATTATCATGGGGGGAGTATAG
This sequence comes from Spirochaetota bacterium, assembly GCA_024280415.1. Classification (GTDB taxonomy): domain Bacteria; phylum Spirochaetota; class Spirochaetia; order B11-G9; family B11-G9; genus JAJRQE01. The sequence goes on from JAJRQE010000158.1 coordinate 5,556, forward strand.
CAAAGGGTAAGGGTTAGATACAATAGGAGGTATGGTTATATCGTCGTAGAGACCGGTGTCACCACCCCTGTTGGAGGTTCCGTCATCGTAGAGACCGGTGTCACCACCTCTGTTGGAGGTTCCGTCATCGTAGAGACCGGTTCACCACCCCTGTTGGACGTTCCGTCATCGTAGAGACCGGTTCACCACCCCTGTTGGACGTTCCGTCGTCGTAGAGACGGGTCACCACCCCTGTTGGAGGTTCCGTCATCGTAGAGACGGGTCACCACCCCTGTTGGACGTTCCGTCATCGTAGAGACCGGTTCACCACCCCTGTTGGACGTTCCGTCATCGTAGAGACCGGTTCACCACCCCTGTTGGACGTTCCGTCATCGTAGAGACGCACGGCCGTGCGTCTTTGCCGGGTTATCATGGATATATTTACAGATTCTATTGAGATCGCCCTGGGTTCGTATAATATGTTCATGAAACCGTGGTAGCCAGACAGGCAATCCAGGTGTATTTCGATATTCATTTATTAGTTTTGTTGCATGAGATTTGAAGCCAGCCACAAAAGAAGATATCGATTGGGGTGTCAGTCCCCCAGGAACCAGTCGCACATAATTGTATCCACCCGGATTTTCATTGGTGCCAGCAGATTTTTTTATTAATAGTACCCCATGAATATGGTCGGGCATTATAATAAAGCATTCACAGAATAATTCAGTTCTGATTTTAAAAGATTGATTCCATTCCTGCAGAACAATTTCTCCAATTTTTGATAATACCATTTTTTTATCTATTATTTTACCAAACAAACGCTTCCTGTTTTTTGTACATATTGTAATAAAATAATATCCACTTGAAGAATAATCCCAATTTTTTAATCTGGTTGATTCAACTCGGTATTTTCCTCTGTATAATGTCTTCATACATGGTAGTACTGGATAAATTAGCCTAATACTTCAATGTTTCTGCAAAAATAGGAAAAATCCTAAGAAAGAAGCCGTATCCTCGTAAAAATATAATCAAGGGAATCGTGTTTAAGGATATGTCGGATATAATCAGTCCCCTCGAGTTTAAAAACATACTCTATATCCTTTTTAACATACTTCTTGTCAATATCTGATCCATACCAGTGTATAAGATAAATATTCCCTCCGAAAATTTCGAGACAGGTCATACCTCTTTTCCCTATCACACATCCTGAGTTAAAAATACTTGGGACAATAATATCTTCACTGTACAGGGAGCTGATTGAATGATCCTTTCCTTTACTGTTAAGATGATTTTCTATCTCCC
>JAJRQE010000159.1 GCA_024280415.1 Spirochaetota bacterium
ACCTATTCAGGCTTTGAACCCGGATTCCAGGACACTCAAAAAATGCGAAATCCTTATCCGTATGAAAGATGATAATAACGGTCATATACCTCCTTCAGATTTTCTCCCTTCTGCAGAGCGGTATAACCTTATGCCTGCCATAGACCGATGGGTTATTACAAATGCTTTTAGAAACCATAAACATCTTAGTGATATTGTTGGAAAAGAAAATAATCAGTATATGTTCAGTGTTAATCTTTCACCCGATTTTATAGCAGATGAGGCTTCTCTGGATTTTATAATATTTAATCTTGAAGAGTTTGAAATTGCTACAAATCTTATATGCTTTGAAATAACTGAGACAACGGCAATTGGAAATATAAAAACAGCTACAGATTTTATTCATAAACTAAAGGAGATTGGCTGTCTTTTCGCACTTGATGATTTTGGAAGCGGATTTTCCTCTTTTAACTATCTTAAGAATCTTCCTGTTGATTTTTTAAAAATTGATGGTATTTTTGTAAAGGATATGCACGAGGACTCAGTCAACAGAGCAATGGTTAAGGCCATAAACAGCCTGGGACAGGTTATCGGCCTGAAAACCATAGCAGAGTTTGTGTGCAACCCTCAAATAATTGAAGAACTTAAAGATATTGGTGTTGATTTTATACAGGGTTATGAGATAGGTAAACCTGAACCATTATCAAAACTTATCGATTATTATTCGTCGAAGTAGTCTAATCTAAAACAAAGGAATTATCTGGAATCTTTCATGATTATACTTATGGGTGTCAAACACTCAGGGAAAACCACTCTGGGAAAGAAACTGGCTCAAGAGCTGAATCTTCCATTTTGGGATCTGGATAATCTTCTGGAAAAGCAGTACAGCGGTGAACGATCGCTAACTTTTCGTGAAATATATTATGAACTTGGCGAAGACGGCTTTAGAGAACTGGAATACAGGGCAGCAAAGAAAATTGATATTGAGAAAGAGGGGATTCTTGCCCTGGGAGGCGGAACAATTGAAAATACCAGAGCTGTTGAAATAATAAAGAAAGCGGAGGTTCTGGTCTTCCTGGATACCGATGAAGCGATCCTGTTTGACCGTATCAAAAACAGAGGGATACCCTCTTTTCTCCTGGATTCTCCTAAAACACTTTTTCATGAACTATTTATACGAAGAAGAAAGTTGTACACTGAGACAGCAGATGTTATTCTTGAACTGAAAGATGAAAATGTAGAAACAGTACTGAGTCTCCTTAAAAAGGCAATTGAGGATATAAAATGAGTGGAAGCAGCTTTGGACAAATATTTAAGATCACAACATTCGGTGAATCCCACGGAATGGGTGTAGGAGTTATAATAGACGGGGTGACTCCTGGAGTTGAGATCAATGAAAGTGTTATTCAATATCAGCTGGACAGAAGAAAACCGGGACAGTCAGATATAACCACTCCGAGGAAAGAGGCGGATAAAATACATATTTTATCCGGTATTTTCGAGGGAAAAACAACAGGAACCCCAATGGGGCTGGTACTGTACAATGAGGATCAGATAAGTTCTGACTATAACACAATTAAGGATTTATTCCGGCCCGGACATGCTGATTACACCTATCTGCAAAAATATGGTATACGAGACCACAGAGGAAGTGGAAGAGCCTCAGGAAGAGAAACTTCAGCAAGAGTAGCCGCAGGAGCAGTTGCCCAGGTAATTTTGAAGACAAAAGGAATAAAGATTACAGCCTATACCACAAGAGCCGCCGGTATAGGCTGCAGGGAAAGAGATCTTACAGTAATTGAACAAAATAAGATGAGAGCCTGTGACAGCAGGGCAGCAGCTGAAATGGAAAAGAGGATATTAAACCTTGCAGAGAGGGGAGACAGTGTCGGGGGTATAGTTGAATGTGTTGTATCAGGATTGCCCCGGGGTCTCGGAGAACCTGTTTTTGACAAAATTGATGCCGAAATAGCTAAAGCAGTAGTTTCCCTTGGCGCAGTAAAGGCCATTGAATTTGGAGCAGGGTTGGCCTGTGTTGATATGAAGGGAAGTGAGCACAACGATGAAATGGACAGTTCCGGTTTTAAAACAAATAATGCCGGAGGAATAATAGGTGGAATTACAACGGGAGAGGATATTATTTTCCGGATTGCTGTAAAACCAACCTCCTCAATAAGCAGAGAACAATTATCAGTTGATATTTCCGGAAACGAACAGACAGTTAAAACAGAAGGAAGACATGATCCATGTATATGTCCCAGAATAGTCCCTGTTGTTGAGGCTATGACCGCCCTTGTTGTAATAGATATGTATAAGAGGCAGGCAGCATTATTGGCATAATAATTGGGTAACTGCAGTTTGTTCATGATTTTGGGGAAACTGATAAAAACAGCGGGCAAATTCAGAAAAAAATGGCATGAACTATTCAGTAGTTAAAATTAAGGGAGGAAGATGTAGATCATCTGACTGTCATCCGGAGTCTCCATTTTTATGGATTTTATTTTTTATATTGTCTTCTGATTCTCAAAAATCTAATATTTTAAAATTTGATCTGATCATTTTCCTGGAAATATTACAGGTCATTTATTTCAATTCGCCCGAGTGAACCTCTTTTTACCAATTCAGGTTTAAGACAGATTCGCCTTATGCTTGTTCCGGTATTCAAAATTTCAAAAACCATCTTACCAGCCGATCTGCCCTTTTTGTAGATAAATTGACGCATGGTAGTCAATCCAGGAGAGACCAGGGATGCTCCAGGGATATCATCAAATCCGCAAACAGATATATCACCTGGAATATTCAGTTTATGTTCAGCACAATATTTATATACACCAAGAGCGATAATATCACTCAAACATACAATTGAAGTAATTTTTCTACCCGGACTACTATTGGAAAATATCAGGGAGGCTGCATCCATTCCTCCCTCTATAGAACAATCCGAATTAAAAAAATGTAAGTTAACTTCCTTTTTAACCGAAGCTGCCGAAACTCCTTTTATCCGAAGATCATTAACAGCAGAATTCCGGGTTGCAACAAAAATTTTTGAGGGTTTTAAAGAGATGACAGCAATTTCCCGGTGTCCATAGCTTATAACCTCATTCATAAGGATATAAGCTCCTAATTCATCTTCGGAAATTACAGTATAAATATCTTCTTCTGTTACTGCATCAATACATATAAAGGGTATTTGCCTCGCTTTGAGAATCTGAAATGTTATCATATATTCTTCCAGACCCACTGCAATAAATGCATCTACTGCAGCATGCCGAACTGCTTTGCCAATATCATTTTGCTCAGGCGCAACCAATGTAATCGCAGAATCATATTCAATACAGATTGACCCTATTCCCCGAAGAAGTTCTGCCAAATAAGGATTACTAAACGCTTTTTCAATGCTTTGAGGAAAAAGCAAACCAATTGAACCGTCTTTTTTTGTTGTCAAAGTCCTTGCTATGGGATTTGGAACATATTCAAGATTCTCTGCTATCCTCATTATCTTATCATATATTTTTTTTGATATTCTCTCAGGATAATTAAACGCAAAAGAAACAGTAGTTTTAGATACCCCTGCAGCAACGGCAATATTGTTTATAGTAACATTTTTTTTCTTCATTTCAGCAGCCAATCAAATAGTCCAATATAAGTAGTTTTAATCTGTATTAACTATATACCAACAATTATGGATTAGTCAAAAGCCGGTAAATTGATGATTACCAGGTACACAAGGTATAATTCGGAAATATAAAAATTAATTTGCCATATCAAAATTCATGGATTATAATGTTACTAAACCGGTTTAGTAACATTATAAGGAGTATTTTATGAAAAAAAATCATCTATGGATTCTTCCTGTACTATTTTTCCTTACTGTAAGCTGTAGCAATATCTTTTTGGAACAGGACAATCTGAATACTGGTAATTCTATTGAAACCCTAAGGGTTCTATATACCGAAAAGCCAGGATTTACTGCCAACGTAATGGCACCTCTCAAAGTAACAGATTGGCCAGATTTTGAAAGACAGCTTGTAATCGCCAAAAATATAGGTATTGATGCTGTAAGCATCGATGTATGGTGGGGCGATGTGGAAGCGGCAGGAGATCAAATTTTCGACTGGAGTTATTATGATACAATTTTTCAGAAAGTAACTTCTGCAGGGCTTGATCTTGTTCCTATCATGTCCTTCCACCAATGCGGAGGAAATGTTGGAGATGACTATACAAGTTATATTCCTCCATGGATCTGGAATCATTTTACATCTATAGGAATTTCGGCAGATGATTTAAAATATAAGAGTGAAACCGGTGCATTCAACACTGAATATATTTCATTGTGGGCAGATGATTATATAATGGCTGAATATGTTGAATTCATGAATGCATTTGAACAGCAATACGCAGTATATGCCGCTGATATTGATGAAATAAATATCAGTGGAGGCACTGCAGGTGAATTAAGATACCCGTCTTATAATTCCCATGACTGGGGTGCTTATCCTAACAGAGGTACTTTCCAATTTTATGGATCTCTTGCAATTGTTGATTTTAGAGATTCACTGTTAATAAAATACGGTACACTGAGCGGGATAAACAGTGCATGGGGAACAAATCTGACCAGTATTAATGAAGTAAATCCTCCTTCTGATGCTGAAAGTTTTGTTAATGCACATGATTACCAAAATATACAGTATGGGAGAGATCTTATAGACTGGTATAATGGATCGCTAAAGCAACATGGAAAGAATCTTATTGCAGGTGCCTCCCAGGCATTTGATAACCAGTTTGCAAATATTATACTTGGAATCAAAATACCTGGTGTTCATTGGAAAATAGGAGATCCCGATAATCCCCGAATTGCAGAAATAACAACAGGACTAATTCAAACCAGTGTTGATTTTACCAGCAGCTCAACTGGTCACGGGTATGCAAATATAATCAACACAGCTGCAGATAATGGAAGGGAGGTGGCACTACATTTCACTTGCCTGGAGATGAATAATGAAAACTTCTATCCTCAATACTCACTGGCCCAGGATCTGGTTTTCTGGGTTGCTCAGGAAGCTGCAAATCAGGGTATTACCATAAAAGGCGAAAATGCCCTCTCCGATGGAGTTATGACAGATACAGGGTGGGACAATATCAATAATGCTTTTGATTGGAGTTCCTACCAGGGACTTACTGTACTTAGAATGGGAAATGTCACAGATAATGCCACAGGAAGAATTAGATACCAGCAGTTTGTTCAAAATTGGGCTACTGACAAATTATCAATACATTTTAAAGAATATGAATCTGCTTCTGCATACTATCTCCATGCCTGGAATGGGCTGAGTGGAGACCTGGAAATGAGTTATGAAGGTTATTTTAACAACGCACATTGGTGGATTTTAACATTGCAGAATGCACCGGCAAATTTTGATTTTTGTTATGTAAACTCAAACAACAACTGGGATGGTACTACCAGGGTATACGCCAGTCAGGATAGTGAGATCTACACCGTACCTTTCGAATCATATATATACACCTACAGACCATAAACTTTTCGTAGAGACAGATTGAAACCTGTCTCTACGAATCAGAAAATAACGGTCCCATCTTACCAATCCATCTTGGATTTTTTGCAGACATATTCTCGGAATAGAGAGGACTTTTCAACCCCTGGGAAGAACTGTCCAGAAGCTTCAGCAGATAACTGCTTATCCACCTTGAAATAAGAAGAACAACCATTTTGTGTCTCAAACGCCCCTGTACATCCCTGTTAAGTATAGAGGGAATAGTTGTCGTTGTAATTATCTCGTCAAGAACCCTGTCATTAAGATTTATCCTGCATTCCCTGCTTGAGTAGAAGTGAGTCACAAAGAATACAATTTTATTGGGATTTGCGGATCGAAGTTTATGGCATGTTTCGACAATTGTACCACCGGTTCTTACCATATCATCTACCACAACAATATCCTTCCCTTTTATATCCGACAGAAAAACATCCGAATCAGGGGAAACATCCAGTTTAATATTTCGCTCCCCGTCCCTTGTCTTATCCATAATTATTACAGGTATTCTGTTTTTACCGAAGGAGTGCTGTATTTTCCGCACAAAGGCAAGAGCACCTTTATCCGGAGCACACAGAACCAGATTATGATCGTTTACAACATCTGTATCCTGCATATAATTAGAATAGAGATCATAGGGTCGAAGGTTGTGGAATTTTCCGGAAAATCGATCCATAAATATATTCTGAACAGACACTGAATGATTATGTACGGTTACAACCTCGTCTACACCAGACATTTTGAGGAGGTCTGCATACAACCTTGCAGAAAAGGGTTGCCCGTCAAACTTTTCATAGTCGGATTCATAGCGCTTGTATCCGGTTAGGCCATGTTCCCTTCTGGGGCCTCTGTCCTGAGCACTGTAGTATAGATCCGGCTCTACAAGGATCACATTCTGTGCCCCATTATCCTTTGCAGCTCTGGCAATAAGAAAATTGCGCATTGCCAGACCATTTCGGGAATGAGTCCCCTGATTTGTATTTACGAGAATTACAGTTTTCCCACTCAGCTTATCGCCAATATTCCTGTAATTTCTAAAGCCGGTAATAAACCGGGGACAAAATTCTGTATTGAGGAAACTCTTTAGAGATATTAAATCCTGATACTCCTCCTCCTGTCCCATATAATGGGCTATATCCTCTGCAATTGGGTTATCCGCAACTGATCCTACAATGACTATATCTTTCATGTTCCCATTCTACTCTTCACAACAATATATTAAAAGCAATTTTTTACTCTTTACGCCCCTTGTATCTCTTTGAAAATCATTATATTCTTGTTGGCTATGAAAACAGGTAATACGGAAAATCCCCTTATCATACAAAGTGACAGCACACTGCTCCTGGACGTGCATAACAGCAATTTTACAGCTGCAAGAAATGATATTGCACCTTTCTCTGAACTTGAGAAGTCACCCGAACATATCCATACCTACAGGATATCCCCTATGTCTCTCTGGAATGCCGCATCTGCCGGATTAGGGGCAGACCATATCATAGAATTACTGGAAAAGTGGAGCCGCTTTGAGATCCCCGAGAATATAATATTCAGTATTAAAGATATTATTTCCAGATTTGGAAAACTGGTACTCAAAGAAACTGCTGATACGAATAAATTATTACTGATAATTAAAGATAAAATTATTTTTGCAGAGCTTTCCTCTATAGAAAAACTTAAAAAATATCTTTTCCCTGTTTCCGAAGGGTTCATGGTAAATCTTGTGGACAGAGGAACGGTAAAACTCGAGCTTATCCGCCTTGGATATCCGGTTAAAGACGAAGCACCCCTTTTAGATGGAGACCCCCTTGCTGTAGATATGCGTAAAACCACCCTGAGCGGATTTGAACTGACCATAAGAGATTATCAGAATGAAGCAGCAGACACTTTCTGCGGAAACGGAAAAACAGGAAGTGGTTTTGGTGTTATAGTTCTTCCCTGCGGTGCGGGTAAAACTGTTGTGGGAATGAAGGTGATGAATATCTTAAAAACCAACACCCTTATTCTTACAACAAATGTTGCTGCAGTGCATCAGTGGATAGAGGAACTAAAGGATAAAACAGATCTTACTGAAGAGCATATTGGTGAATATACCGGTGATCGAAAAGATATTAAGGAAGTAACGGTCGCAACCTATCAGATATTAACCTGGCGTCCGGACAAAGAAAGCGACTTTCCTCATTTTTCACTTTTTCGGAAAAAGAACTGGGGGCTTATTATCTACGACGAGGTTCATCTGCTCCCGGCACCAGTATTCAGAGTCACAGCTGAAATTCAGTCAATGAGAAGGCTTGGACTAACCGCCACACTCATAAGGGAAGACGGAAGACAGGAAGATGTATTTTCACTTGTAGGTCCTAAACGGTACGATGTTCCATGGAAAGAACTTGAAGCAAAGGGCTGGATTGCCGAAGCCAACTGCTACGAAATCAGAATGGATCTTCCTGAAGATCTTAAAATTGAATATGCGGTTGCCGACAAAAGGAAAAAATTCAGAATTGCCAGTGAGAATATCCAGAAAATTGCAATTGTAAAGCAGCTCATAAAAAATCATCCTGAAGATTCAATTCTGGTAATTGGACAGTATATCGAACAGCTGAAAAAAATATCAAAAGCGCTTAAATCCCCTCTTATTACAGGGAGAACCCCTAACCCCGAAAGGGAACAGATCTATTCCTCCTTTAGAAAAGGGAAAGAGAAGGTTATAGTAGTCTCAAAGGTAGCAAACTTTGCCATTGATCTGCCGGATGCATCTGTCGCAATTCAGGTTTCCGGAACATTCGGATCCAGACAGGAGGAAGCTCAGCGTCTGGGACGTATTCTAAGACCAAAAAAACGTAATTCATATTTCTATTCTCTGGTATCCAAATATACAACAGAAGAGGAATTCGCCCTTAACAGACAAAAGTTTCTTACCGAGCAGGGATACAAATACCATATAGAGATGTGGGATTAGAAAAGTCATCAGCAGCTGGCTATGCGTATCACAAGCCTCTAAATAATATTGGGGAAATTCCAGTTTGACATAATTGTGACAAATTCATCTCTTATATTCAATTACAGCAGGGGAATAATACCTTGTGAAATTTTACAGGCAACTAGAAAACAAAATTTCTACCCGCCTGTACCAAACAGGAGATAGATATGTTAAAAAAAATTAGAATCGGCAGGATGATGTTTGCAGCAGCTTTTCTGATCCTTCTACCCATGATGCTTAGTGCAGCTGGTAATATGGAAGCAGGAAACAGCAAGGGAATAACTCTGAACCAGGAAGTTGTGACCTTACTGGAACAGGTCGAGTCGGGAGATCTTACCCTGGAAGAAGCTAAAGATCAATTTTCCTCCCTGGAAAAAGAATATCAGGTAAGAGTCGAAGAGAGGAAAATGATCATAGAAATGATGGAAGAAGTTGGATCCGGAGCAAAGAATGCTGAAGAGTGTGAAGATCAGCTTAAAGATCAGCTGCAGGCAAGGGAAAGGATCAACGAAAGAACTCAAACACAGAAGGGATCAGCTGCAGGAGATCAGACTAAAACTACACCCTCTCAGGGTGGCGGTGACGGTCCAGGAAAGAAATAATTAATTATGCAGCAATCCTGATTGTATTAAAAATCAGGATTGCTGTCGGTAAGCCGGCTTTTACAATAAAGTCTTAAAACTTTACAAAGCTAAGTTATTATCTTACTATTACTTAAGGATCATGGTGTTATTTATTAAAAACAGATGGAGGGTTGCCCCCTCTGCAGCAGTATTCATATTATTTATTATAGTATCATTAGGAGCACCTTTATTATTTGCCGGTGGTTCCCGGGAGTTTTCAAAGGATTACCAGAATGATTTATTAACTCTCTTTGAAGAAGCTGTCATTCGTATTGAATCGGGTGAAATCGATGCCCGGGAAGCTAAAACAGCTCTGGCTTTGTTACGTACCAGATACAAGGTAGAGTATAATGATTTTGCCGGAAAAATAGATGCAATAATTGATGAGGTAGATGAGAATAAAAAAAGTTCTCAGGAAGCTCTTACCGATTTTACCCTTTTAAATAAAGACCTGGCCAGAGTAAGAGAACAGGAGCAGCATAAAATCAGGAATAAAGTATTGGACAGTGACCAGGGATCATCTCAGGGAGGAAACAACTCAGGAGGTGGGGGTTCGAACTCCCGGAAAAATAATTGAGTTCTCCGATTCTGATCATAGAGGATGATAAAACTTCGGCAAAATGGATTGAAGTCTACCTTACAAGGGCAGGATACACATCTATTCTTGCTATGGATGGTATTACGGGTCTTGAAATTGCCAGAAAGGAGAGTCCGTCTCTTATTGTTCTTGATCTGATGCTTCCCGGACTGAATGGAATGGAAATTTGCCGTATTTTAAGACGGGAGTCGGATGTTCCCATAATAATGTTAACCGCCCGGGGTGCTAAAAGTGATAAAATAGAAGGTCTCGACCTGGGAGCCGATGACTATCTGGTGAAACCCGTTGATCCCGATGAACTTGTTGTCAGGATTAAATCTGTTCTCAGACGGTATAGAGGGCAGGTAGTTAAGATAAATGAATGCGGAAATATACGTCTGAATGATGAAACGAGAGAGATAACTGTGGAAGGGAAGATTATTGGTCTCAGCAATGCCCAGTATGCTCTTATGGCTGTTTTTATAGGCCATCCCAATATGGTGCTTTCCCGCAGCCAGTTGATCAGGCAAGCCTTTAATAATAATTTTGAATCCTTTGACAGAGCTATAGATTCCCATATAAGACGCTTAAGAAAACTTATCCACTCCAAAGATTTCAAACCATTGAAGACAATCTACGGTCTGGGTTATAAACTGGAATGTCCTGAAAGATGAAAACTCTTTTTATTAGAATTCTCAACTCCTTTATACTTATTATTCTTCTTACAACAATACTCTCTACAGCAATTGAATTTTTATCTACAGGAAAAGAACTTCCCCGATTGCTTACCGAGGTAAGAACTAAAAATATAGCTCATATTCTTGGGGCTACATTTACACAGGAAAAAGGATGGGATACCCTTCAGGATAATATAAGATGGATAGAGCAGGAAAATTTCAAACAAACTGATATTCCCGCTATTAGAATAATTATAAGAGACAGAGACGGAAAAACCCTCTACAACAGTTTTACACAACTTCCCCTAAAAAGTGACTCCCCTCTGATTGTAGGAGGTTCTGTCCCTATCCTCGATTTTGAAACAGGGGAGGTTAAAGGATCTGTGACTGCTTATATTGATAAAAGCTATCTTAAAGAGGAAACGGTTGATTATATTATCTCGATTCTGAACCCGCGTCTTTTGGGGGGAGGAATTACGATTCTTATTGCACTCCTTACAGCATCACTTCTATCCAGGAGTATAACTAAGCCTATCAGAGCTTTAACAGCTGCAGCAGAAGAGATCTCTATGAAGGAAGCTTCTCCCCTTCTTCCTGTCAATTCTCAGGATGAACTTGGTCAAATGAGTGAATCCTTTAACAGGATGATACATTCACTGGAACACCAAAGGGAATTGAGGAAACGACTTATCAGCGATGTCAGCCACGAGATTCTTACACCCCTTAACCATATCAGACTGGAAGCCAGAGGATTACTGGACGAAATAACTCTACCGGATTATGGTGCTTCCCGGATAATAAATAAAGTCGACTACATGAAAAATCTTATTCACGATCTTGACTGGCTGGCTGAAACCGATTCTGGAGAGTATAAGCTTAGAAAAGAGAAACTTTCTCTGAAAGCCCTTATTTCCAAAGAGGTCAGGAACTGGAGCTTAAAGGGGGAAGAAGAAGGGAAAAAGATTGTTCTGCTCCAGATGCCTTTAGATCTGCCGTTATTTAATGTTGATCCTCTTCGATTTAGCCAGGCTCTGGGTAATATAATAGAAAATGCCCTAAAATACAGTGTAAAAGAAAGCCCTATCGAAATAAACTGTGTTATTGAAGATGACAGTGCAGTTATCTCTGTAACAAATCAGGGAAAAGGAATTTTGGATAAAGATAAACCAAACCTTTTTGAACGTTTCTACCAGGCAGATACTGCACGAACCCCCGACAGGGGCGGCCGAGGTCTGGGACTGGCCATAGTTAAACAAATAGCAGAACTGCATGGAGGCAGGGTTTGGTTTACAAGCAAACTGAACGGGAAAACCACTTTTTTTATCAGCCTCCCCCTACTTCATAGTTAAGCTAAAAACTCCGTCCCAGTCTTTTGGAGGTGTTTTTTTCATGTACTCTTTGCATCGGTCAATATATTTTTTTGCAGGGCCGTCATTCGGGAAAATTTCAAGTACCTTCGAAAAATTTTTCTGAGCTTTGACCCACTCTCTTTCCTCGAAGATCTCAAGGGCAGAACTGAATATATCAACAGCTTCAAGAGTATCGGAATCTGTCATGCTTTTTTCTTCGATAAGTTCATAGAGACGGACAGGAGTATTAATTCCCACAACCCTGACCCTGTCCAGCTGCCTTACAGTGAAGGCAGCCCCGCCGGCTTTATAAGTTTCCTCACTTATAAGGATACCTGTTCCATACTGCTTATTTACCCCTTCCAGACGGGCTGCAAGATTTACTGCATTCCCCATTATTGTATAATCCATCTTCTTGGGCGTCCCCATATTCCCTACAACCATCTCTCCGGTATTTATACCAACCCGGGTAAACAGGGGAACAGGACTCATTTTCTCTTTCAGGAAATACTCATTGAGCCGTTTCTCTGCCCTTCTCATCCTTACAGCAGAGAGACATGCGTTTGCAGGATGTTCATCAAACTCCACCGGTGCACCGAAAAAAGCAATTATAGCGTCTCCTTCATATTTATCTATAGTACCCCGAAGATCCAGAATGGTATTACTCATCTCTGTCAGATACTCATTAAGAAGTTTTACAAGGTCAGAGGGATCAAGCTGTTCGGAAATTGTAGAAAAACCCTGGACATCTGTAAAAATTGCAGTCAACCTCTTTTTCTCACCCCCCAGATTGAGTTTGTCGGGATCGAGAATAAGTTCGTTGATAACATCTGCAGAAAGATAATGGGAAAAGGCATTTTTTATGAAACTCTTCTCCTTCTCCAGCATAAAGAAATTCATAATAAATAT
>JAJRQE010000160.1 GCA_024280415.1 Spirochaetota bacterium
CCCATAAACCCGGAACAACTTTTTTAATCAGTTCAGACTCTAGAATTTCCGTCCATGTAACAGCCGCTCCTATAAAGACAGCTCCATCCCTTTCTTCCAGATATTTAAGGGACTCGATACCTTTCAGATCAATTACAGTTTCCGGAGTAACAACTCCTTTATCCATTGCAATAAACAAATCTGTTCCGCCTAAAAGGAATTTAGCTTTACTGCCATACTCACTCTTTCTGGAAATGGCATCTTCTAACGTGGCAGGTTTTAAATACTTAAAGTTTTCCACACCTGGCCTCCAATTAATTAATATTATCTATTTTATATCTGATGCTATACCAGCAGTAAAAACTGTGTAAAAAAATAAAAACAGGCAAACTAAATCCAAGTTTCCTGCAATATTCTCACCAGAAATAAAGGAGAAGTATATCATGAATATATATTATGTCAAATTGTTTCCGGTAATTTTTTGAAATTTTCTGCTGCCCATATAAATCCTGCAAGGGTATCACTTCCGGAAGTTGAACCATGCATTAAAACATCCCGGACTGCTGCCTCAATTCCTGTTTCCGGATTGAAAAGATTCCTTCCAAACTCTAATAGATAGGCAGGAAAGGAATTTTTTACGGCAAGCCGAAGCAAAGTCCTTCCACCAACCGTTGTCCTGTCAAGCGAGACAATAACAAGATCTCGATCTGTCATTTTAATACCGATCAGACTCTCAAAAAATAAGATTCCTGTAATAAAATCGTCTCCCGAAGGGGTAAAACCTATTCCCAAACCAATAAGGCCGCTAAAATCAATCAAATTATCCGAAGATACAGCTTCAGCAAATTTAAGCCTGATAATTTTATCAGCTGCTCTGGAATAAAAATTTCCGGTTTTTCCTGTAATAATCGGAGAAAACCCCTCTTCGGTGGCAGTTAGTGAAAATTCTCTCCATACCTGCATAATTCTGCTAACCGGAATCAAACTGAGATTCTCTGGTAAAACACCGAACCAGACAGCTGTTTCTGAGAAAATAACCATTCTGTCCTTAAATTTAATCCCATTCGTATCCCATAAAAACTCATAACCCTTAGTTATACCTGATATCAGGGGTTTAAAATCCAACACAGTAACAGCATAATCTGTCATATAATATGGATTATCAACAATTGATATTATTATATCCGAGGGATGAGTCAGGTTAATGACCTTTGAATAAGTAGATGCAACCATTCCCTTCCAGGATTTAGAAGGAATAAATGAACCCCTTAGGGTTGCCCTGTATATATTATTTTCCATTACAGACAGTATATAAAAAAGGCTGAATATTAACTAAAAAACAATTGTGTTATTGCCTTGGACCATCTTTCCGGGTAGGGAATTCTAAATGCTGCTCTGTCTTTTTCACCATTATTATTAATAAAATTGATTGCTACAATATTGCCGTACATATTTTTACCTTTAAAATCATCTGTAGCTGTTATTGAGGTTATTTGCTTACCACTTATAAATAATTCCAGTTTAGTGTACCTGGCACGATAATAAAGACCTTTTCCTGATAGAGCCAAAGCTCCAATACTTTTTAAAGGCTTTTCCTCAGCAGATTCCACACCATAAAAATGAACGTTATAACCGCTTAGGACTATATTACTTTCACCTAATTTATTACGGAGTCTTTTTGCTTCCATATTTCTAACATAAGAAATTGTTAATACAATTCCCATAAACACTGCACCAACCAAGAGGGTGGATATATTTCCACTATTCAATAGATTCATAAATTCACCTTTCCTTCATTTACTCAAATCTCATTTTAGCCAGATAACGTATAACACGCCATCTTACAATAGTATGAAATATCCCTTTTTCTGACCCAAGTTCTTTCATAAAAGAATCTGCAATCGCCTCATTAGTCATGTTTTGCTTTTTCTGTGCAGCAATATGGCCAGAGTTTCGTTCAAGTATTTTTTTAATTGAATTCTGATCATTATCCCTAATCATTGAAAATGATATTAGCACAATAATAATAGACAGACCGACAGTTATACTTATGTCATATTCTGTACTCTTTACCAGTAATCTTAAAAATGAATCAGGGTTACCTGCATTAAAAATCAGATAAAAATCTACCATCATAATTATTGCCAGTAAAAAATATAGAAATTTCCGTATTGATGCAGACATCAAATCCTCCAGTTTTACACTTGTTTTCCACCGTATCCTATATTAAAAAAAAGAAATGAGACAGTATCAACTGTCTCATTTCTGTAAATTATTTTTTGATAAGAGAGAATACTTATTTAAGAAATAACTCTTTCTTCACCAATTGCCATTTTAGCCCATTCAGCTTCTGCTTTTTCCCAGGCTTCATCACTGGCTTCATTATCCCAGTATTCAAGACCACGTTCTGCCCTGGTTGCACCAGGAAGAGTATTATCAAGAATAATTGCAATAATTGCAGTTACAGCCATACCTGTTGTAAGAATAGTCTGAAGAATACTGCCGAGGATATTAACAGCACTACCAGCTTCACCCCAGCTAATTGCTGCTGAACTGAAATGTGCAGGAAAACTTAATCCGGCAAAAAACGCAAGCCCAACAATAAAAAGGTTTCTTGAGTTATTAAGGTTTGTAAACTGCAGGTTGGAGAGACCAACAGCAGAGATAAGACCAAACATAGCAACAAACATTGCACCAATTACAGGCTGCGGCAGTGTTGCAAGAGAAGCACCAAACTTACCGAACATTGGAAGGATAAGCATAATTACAGCACCAGCTCTTATTACACGCCGGCTTGCCACGTGAGTAAGACCAATTGAACCGATATTTTCTGAATATGAAGTAGTTCCATTACCTGTCTGGAGCAAACTTGCCACTAAACAACCAAGCCCTTCAGCACCAAGACCCCTGGAGATCATTTTTGCTGTTGGAACAGGAGCTTCTGCCATTCTTGCACATGAATAATAGTCACCAATTGATTCAACCATAGAACCAAGATAACCTGCAAGCATACCCAGGGAACCTGCAAGAGTAATTGCGTTCAGTGTTGGGAATCCCCATTTAAAAGGTATCATATGTCGCAGAGAGAACCATGGAGCTGTTCTAATAAGTTCAACACCACTTGTCAAGTTAGCAGGGTTTCCTTCAGGAATCCATCCTGCAAGGGTTCCAATAAGGGAAAGAATCCAACCGGTAAGAATTGCAAGAAGAACAGGAAAAAGCATGAAAATCTTGGATTTTCGTGAGAATACCTGTGAATAAAGGATCATTGCTACCAGCGTAATAATAGAAATTGTCCAGTTTCCAGCCATCCATGGAGCACCAATACCATAAAGAGCTAGTCCAATCATTGCAATAGTCGGAGCAATAACAAGGGGGGAGATTACTTTCTTTACAATACCCATAAGACCTGTATAACCAAGTACGATTTCAAATACAGATGCAAACATTACTGCTGCACTTACCTGCTGAATCATTACCTGCCAGCCAAGACCCTCAGCTGCAACCATACCAACGATAGCAAACATTGGACCTAGAAAAGAGAAAGTACCACCCTGAATAATCGGCAATCTGTTTCCCAGGGGAGACTGCTGAATTAAGGTTGTAATTCCTGAAGCAAAAAA
Source organism: Spirochaetota bacterium (assembly GCA_024280415.1). Lineage (GTDB taxonomy): Bacteria > Spirochaetota > Spirochaetia > B11-G9 > B11-G9 > JAJRQE01. The sequence continues at coordinate 3,603 of JAJRQE010000160.1, forward strand.
CATTGTCGAAATAAGCAAAGCCATCTCTGTTTGAGGCATGCCCATTGCGCCACCAGTTATAAAAGGGATCAGTACAGTCGCACCAAACATAGTCAGATACTGCTGAAGCCCCAGAAGAATTGCAAGACCCATTTTTGGCTTGCTACCGATAGGATAAATTACCCAACCGGTATGTTGTCCGTTTTCGCTCATATTTCCTCCATATTTTCATTGAGCAGCGGCTTTTGTGTAACACACCCACCACTGTCTCAAATTTACCATTATTATTCAGCCTTCTTTACGGTTGACAGATTTCACCATACATTTCAGGTCGTCTGTCTCTAAAGAACTGCCATCCATCTCTTACCTCTCTAATCATTTCAAGATCAAGGTCTGCAACTACAACTTCAGTATTCTCTCTTGAACCTTTAACCATAATCTTTCCAAGTGGATCTACAAAGTAACTTGAACCATAAAACTGCCCAAATTCCCAGGGCTTCTCAGTACCGACCCTGTTGTTTGCACCAATAAATACACCATTTGCAACTGCCTGTGCAGGCTGTTCAAGTTCCCATAAATACTCAGATTTCCCCGCAACTGTTGCAGAAGGATTAAAAAGAATCTCTGCACCATTTAATGCAAGGCATCTGGCAGATTCCGGAAAATGTCTGTCATAACAGATAAAAATGCCGATTTTAGCATATGCTGTCTGAAATACTGGAAACCCCATATTACCTGGTTTAAAGTAAAATTTCTCCCAAAAGCCAGGCCATGTATGTGGAATTTGTATTTTCCTCATCTTGCCGAGATAGGATCCATCAGCATCAATAACAGCAGCAGTGTTATAGTAGATACCTTCCTGAGCTTTTTCATAAACAGGGACAACCATAACCATATTATATTTTTTTGCATATTCGGCCATTCTTTCTGTAGTCGGACCCGGTACCGGTTCTGCGGATTCATACCATTTTATATCCTGCTCTGCACAAAAATAGGGCCCGTAAAAAATTTCCTGAAGGCAAAGGATCTGAACTCTCTTTTCTCCGGCTTCTTCAATAAGAGGAATATGTTTCTGTATCATTGCCTCTTTAATTTCAGCAACAGTACCATCGTGTTTTGGATTTGAAGCCTGAATATGTGCGCATTTAACGATTCTTGCCATTTAGTACTCCTGTGTAATGATTAAATTGTAAAGATAGATTATAGCCCCCGTTTTTATCTTAAGTCAAGGAAAAATTTTTTCTATAACTCCTAAAGGAAGCCTCCACTTCAATCCAGTGGGTTTATCCATTCCAGACCCGCAAACCGGGAGAAATCCCTGTCAGTCGTAACCCAGATACACCCGTATTCCATTGCAATGGCTGCAAAATAAGCATCCGGTATTAAATTCCCTTTAGCTCCCGATTTCCTGCAAAGATCAGTAAAAATCTTCCAGTGCCTGGAACCCGGGGTAATTTCCACACTATTTGTAAAGTTAATAATTGATTCAATAAAAGAAAGAGCTGTTTCAATTTCCGATGGTGGATTAAATACTTTGGGATGTGTCACAACCCTAAGGAATCCACTCAATACAAGACTGGAAAAGCCAAAGGATTTATTTCCCTGAACACTTTTTTCAATAAACCCGATAATTTTAGAATGATTAGGAGAGTCCTCCCTATGAGCATATAAAAGAATATTAACGTCGAAAAGATACAAATTCAGCCCTCCATCAGCTCATGGAGAGCGGCTGAATCATCCAGATCAACTCCAGGCAACAATCCTTCCCCTTTAAATGTTACAATCCTATCTGCAGCTGGTTCTGTTTTTTCTCTCTTACTGAATAATTTTTCTCTTAAAGCCTCTTCTATAACTGCAGTCAAAGTACTTTCACTCTCCAGAGCAGTTTTTTTTGCCAGGGTCAAAAGATTGTCATCAATACGTATTGTCGTTCGCATATCTAAAATATACGCCTGCTGCATCAATATGTCAAGTTGATACATCAATATGTCAAAAGACTTCTGGATTCTAATCCTGAATTTTACTCTATTGACTCTTATTAAAGGGATTGATATTCATTAATAGAATTAATTACTACAGGAAGATAATTTGACAGATAAAAAAAGTTTCCAAATGCCTGTACTTCCCCTTGTAATGACAGGAATCATGATAATATGGGCAACCTTTTTTCCAATTATAAAATTTATTGTAGTGGATATGGATCCTCTTGTTCTCTCCTTTTACAGATATTTTCTGGGGTTTATTCCTCTGACACCATTCTTCATTTCCGAAATACGAAAACAGGCAAGAAGACCCTCACCTGGTGAAGTTATTATTATATCCCTGCTTGGATTTATTGGAATTAGTATTTTCTCAGTTGGATTATTCTATGGTATAAAGCTGTCAACAGCCATAAACGGAGCACTCCTTACCAATACACAACCCATATTCACTGCACTTCTGGGACCAATTCTCATTGCAGAAGCATTATCAAGAAGGAAAACAGCAGGTATTCTGGTTGGAATTACGGGAATGATTCTGGTAGTTACAAATGGGAATTTCAGAACCATTGAAGTGGGTGGAACTGCAGTTATAGGGAACCTGCTTCTAACCGGAGCCTCACTTGTATTAAGCCTTTACAGTATGCTTATTAAAAAATATATAAAGAAATATGGAAGTATAATTCCCACATGGATATCAATGGTATCCGGTACATTGTTTATTATGATAATTAATATCTTCAGAAATCAAAGCCCTCTGCAGTTATTATCTCTTCCTGCACCTTCTATTATTCTGGTTTTATATCTGGGTTTTATTGGAACATCCCTTACATATCTCCTGTTTAACAGGGCACTCAGCCAGATGACAGTTACATCTGCGACATCCTACAAATTGCTTATTCCCGTATTTGGTTTAATTTTTGCAGTTATTTTTATTGGTGAGCAACCGGGAATTACCACGCTAATAGGAATTTTTATTGTAGTAAGCTCTGTTTATATTATTCAAAAGAAAATCTGAAATAATATATTGTCATATTCCGTCAAGTCATAATTCATGAACTGAGTTTATTGTTTTGTTCGATGGAAATCAATTATTGTTCGTAAGTTATCCTTATAATTGGAATTGACATTTTTTTAATATTTAGTTAGATTTCTAACAGTTATATTTCAAACCATATAGGGATGATAGTCTGGACAGAAATTTTATAATTCTACTTCTAAAAACACTTCCTCATCTTATGTATAAGCTTTTCCATGATCTGAAAAATATTGATCATACAGATTCATCAATCAGTCTAAATAAAACACAAAAGAAAACACTTCTTATTCTCTACACAGAAAATAACTCCAACATGACACTGCTCTGCAGGATGATGAATATGGAAAAGGGTTCCTATACTTCTGTTATTGACAGTCTAATAGAAAAGACGCTTGTTTCCAGAGAAAGAGACAAGCAGGACAGGAGAAAGGTGTATATCCAGCTAAGCAAAAAAGGAAAGAGTCTGGTAGAAAATGAAATTGAAAATATACGTGTAAAACTGGAAGATAAGCTTGAAGTTCTGTCGGCAGAGGATCTTACCCGCTTTGTTAATGCAATAGATGATCTGAACGATATTACAAACAAGCTTAAGGGATAAAACATGGAAAAACATTATCAGGATGAGATGCTCGGAACAATGAGTATAGGAAAACTACTCGCAAAACTTTCAATCCCGGCAATGATCGGGATGCTTGTAAACGCGCTCTACAATGTTGTGGACACAATATATATAGGACGGGGCGTTGGCCCCCTTGCAATAGGAGGTCTGACCATCGCATTTCCCTTCCAGATGATTATTATGGCCATAGGGATGACCATTGGAGTGGGTGCAGCTTCAGTTATTTCCAGGAATCTTGGATCCGGAAACAGAAAGAAGGCATACCGAGCCGGTGGAACTGCATTAGGTACTTCGGTTATTATCGGCTTACTGATAATGGCCGGAGGAATCATCTATCTGGATCAGATACTGCGTCTCTTTGGTGCTTCTGGCACTTTAATTGGATATGCCAGGGAATATCTTTCGGTTATTCTTATAGGAACACCCTTTATCAGTTTTAGTATGACATCAAATAATATTGTACGCTCCGAAGGAAAAGCTCTTATAGCAATGATCAGCATGCTTATAGGAACAGTTCTGAATATTATACTTGATCCTGTTTTTATCTTTTTACTGCACATGGGAATAAGGGGAGCTGCAATTGCAACTGTTATTTCACAGCTAACCTCCTTTTCGTTTCTTTTCCTATTTTTTATTACAGGACGGAGTTCATTAAAAATAAAATTACACTATCTTATTCCCAACTTCCATCTTCTAAAAGAAATTATAGCTATTGGATTACCGGCCTTTATCCGTCAGGCAGGAGGTAGCATTCTTGCTGTTATTATGAATAATATGCTCCTTATTTATGGCGGTGATCTTGCAATAGCTGCTTATGGTATTATCAACAGACTTCTCATGTTTACCCTTATGCCCCTTTTCGGTATTGTTCAGGGGTTTCAGCCAATTGCAGGGTATAACTATGGAGCTAAAAAGTTTGACAGAGTTCAGAGCTCAATAAAAAGTGCCATCATTGTTACAACGGCAATGTCTGCTTCTTCATTCATTATAATGATGGTTTTCCCAGATATCCTTATGAGGATGTTCACAACCGATAAAGAACTTATTGATATCTCTGTAAATGCTATACGTCTTGTAATAATGGTTATACCACTTATTGGTATACAGATAATTGGTGCTACTTTTTTTCAGTCAGTAGGAAAAGCTGTTCCCTCTCTTATTTTGGGTATGTCCCGACAGATAATATTTCTTATACCACTTGTACTTATTATCCCCCGATTTTTGGGCTTGAAAGGGATCTGGATTGCTTTCCCCGTCGCAGATATAGGATCAACAACTATCACTTTACTATGGCTGTTGAAAGAGCTAAAGTCTCTGGGGCTTCTGCACCTGAAAACAATAGAACCCACAGAAAATATACTCATAAAAGATAAAGTTTAAATATTCTTTTTAATCCCTGCGGCAGGACACTGAGTTATTTTTCTTTGACTTGTGGTGATGAATGGGTTAGAATGATCGCTTACATAAACAAGGCTGGTCGCCTATGCAACCATACGATACTTATTCAGGAGGAACATAGTGAGTAATTCTAATAATGTTGGTGTAAAGGAAGGTATTTCTCTAAAACCCTCACAGGGGTATTTAGAAGAGACAGTAACTCCATTTACCCCTTTTCTTGCCATGGAGGAAGCAGCCAGATGTCTGTTATGCTACAACCCTCCATGCAGCGAAGGATGCCCGGCAGATACAAACCCCGGTGATTTTATACGTGCAATCAGGTTTAGAAATTTCAAAGGAGCTGCCGAAATAATTCGATCAAATAATATCCTTGGGGGTGTATGTGCACGAGTGTGCCCATATGAAAAAACATGCGAAGGAGCCTGTGAGAGATCCGGGATCGATAAGCCCATACAAATTGGCCGGCTGCAGCGTTATATTACAGACTTCGAAAAAACAACAGGTTTTCAGGTTCTGGATCCTCCTCCTTCAACAAAAGAGAAGGTTGCAATGATTGGTGCTGGTCCGGCATCTTTATCTGCTGCGGCAACTCTGGCAATGAAAGGTTATTCGGTAACTATTTTTGAAGAAAAGAAAAAAGCAGGAGGTGTTTTATCCTATGGAATAGTTCCTGCAAGGCTTCCTCAGTATGTGGTGGATGAAGAAATTGAATATGTAACCAATCTGGGTGTTGAAATTAAACTGAACACAAAAGTGGGAAAAGATATTACACTCGATGAAATCCGAAATCAGGGTTACAAGGCTATACTGCTGGGTGCAGGAATGCAGATATCAAGAACTCTCGATGTTCCCGGATTAGATCTGGAGGGAGTAACGACTGCAGTTGAATACCTGGGAAAAGCAAGATCCAACGATAAGGATTTTAACCCCGGAAAAAATGTAGTAGTTATTGGTGGAGGCGATGTTGCTCTGGATTGTGCCACAACAGCCCGCTTAAAAGATGCAGAATCTGTTACAGTTCTTTACCGAAGAACAAGAGAAGAAGCACCAGCAAACAGACAGGAACTTGAATATACAGAATCTTTGGGTATTAATTTTGCCTTCACCCTTTCGCCTGCTGTATTTGAAGGGGAGAATGGGAAATTAACTACAATTAAAGCCAATGGAACACGAAATAAATCTGCTATGAAACTTGAAGCTGATACAGTTGTATTTGCCATTGGACAGCAGCCGGAAGATTTCTCTAAAGTAGTTGAAGGAATTGGACTGGATAAAAATAATTTTGTAACAAGTCTGGAGAATGGAAAAACAAATATCCCTGATATTTTTGTTGCAGGAGATATTGACCTTGATTCTATTAAAACAGTTGTCAACTCAGTACAGGGTGGCAAGATTGCGGCAAAGAGTATTGAAGAATACCTGACTAAGGCTGGTCGGAAGCAAGCTTCCTGCTCGCCTATGCATCCTAAGGGAGGAAAATAATGGCTAAACATGCAGATCTTTCAATTGATTTTCTGGGTTTTAAATGTGAAAACCCCTTTTTCCTGTCTTCATCACCTGTAAGCGGTACTTACGAAATGTGTGCTAAATTTCTCGAAGCAGGTGGGGGAGGAGTATTCTATAAAACATTAACAACAACAATACCCGAAGAATGTTCTCCAAGATTTGATGTCCAAAGAAAAGAGGCAACACCATTTATAAGTTTTAAGAACATGGAGCAGACTTCTGATAAACCCTATCAGGACAATCTTGATGCAATGAAAAAACTAAAGGAAAATTATCCCAATAAACTCATAATAGGTTCTATTATGGGGATGGATGAGGACAACTGGGAAGAGATGGCCAGAGACTATACTGCACTGGGCATAGACATGCTGGAGCTTAATTTTTCCTGCCCGCAAATGACCTATGAAGGAATGGGTTCCGATGTAGGTGCCAGTGTTGAACTTATAGATAAATATGTAAGAGCAGCAAGAAGAGGCTCCAATTTACCTTTAATTGCAAAAATGACTCCAAATATTGAAAAAATGGAGATTCCGGCCAGAGCTGCAATCAATGCCGGAGCTCAGGCAATTTCCACTATAAACACAATTAAAGCAATTACAGGTATGGATTTTGATCATTTTACAGCACTTCCTGTTGTAAATGGAAAGTCATCAATTTCCGGATTATCAGGAAAAGCTACAAAGCCCATTGCCCTGCGGTTTATTACAAACATGGCTCAGGATTCAGAGCTTAAAGATATCCCTTTAAGCGGGATTGGTGGAATTGAGACATGGGAGGATGCAGCAGAATTCATTATGGCCGGAGCCAGTAATGTACAATTTACAACTTCTGTAATGCAGTACGGCTATAGAATCGTAGAAGACATGATCAGCGGTCTCTCAATTTATCTGGCAGAAAAAGGGTTTGACAAACTGGAAGATTTTGTGGGAATTGCACTTAAAAATATAATTCCTGCAGATGACATAGAGAGGGATTTTAAAATTCTTCCACAGATAAATTACGATAAATGTGTAAACTGCGGAAGATGTTATATATCCTGTTTTGACGCAGCACATCAGGCAATAGAATGGGATAACAAAAATCGAAAGCCGACCATAGATGAAAACAAGTGTGTAGGTTGTCAGCTTTGCCTGCAGGTATGCCCGGTTTATGACTGTATTACCCCTGGTAAAGTTCTTTTCAAGGAAGAGGATCAGTTTGGTATGGGAAGCAAGACTAAATGGAAGGACAATGCAGTAAACAAGCATGATGTTATTGTCGGAAAGTACGACAGACCGTAATAACAGCGTAGGGGCGAACGGCCGTTCGCCCCTACTACGTGTTCTACATTCTATAAAAATTCACCCTCATGTCGCTTAATAAACTGTCCGGCACCTTTTTCCTGTTTCCATTCTCCGTTAACAACAATACTCTTACCACGAAGTATAGTTCTTACAGGCCAGCCTTTAACTTCCATTCCTTCGTATGCATTATAATCCACATTCATGTGGTGAGTTTCTGCAGAAATTGTATGCTTCTTATTAAGATCCCAAAGAACTATGTCCGCATCAGAACCAACAGAGATTGTCCCCTTCTGTGGATACATACCAAGAGCTTTTGCAGGATTGGTTGCCGTAATTGCAACAAATCTATTAATATCATATCTACCTTTATTTACACCATTGTGGTACATAACAGGCATTCTGTCTTCTATTCCGGGAATACCATTTGGAATTTTATGAAATCCTTCCTTACCAAGTTCTTTACCAGGTTTTTTACCGTCTTTACCACCTTCAAAGTCGAAAGAACAATGATCTGTAGCAACAAACTGTAATGTTGTATCTGTAAGGGATTTCCATATATATTCTGCATCTTTCGGAGTTCGGACAGGAGGTCCACATGCCCATTTAGCACCTTCGTAACCCGGAACTCTCATATCATCTTCAAATTTGAACATGTACTGGGTACAGGTTTCACCCATTACCTTATAGCCTGCGGCTCTTCCCAGAGAAAGTTCATGTAAAGCTTCTTTACATGTCATATGAACGACATAGAGCTTACATCCTGTAACACCAGCAAAAGCAACAACCTTGGAAGTTCCATCCGCTTCAATCTCTCTGGGATGTGCCTCCAGATGGTATTTAACATCTGTTTTACCTTCTGAAACAAGCTGCTTTGTAATAATATCAGTTACATCTCCATTTTCACAATGAGTCATTACGAGTACACCAGCTTTTTTAGCAGCCTGCATAGCTTTCAAAAGGGTTTCATCATCCACCATAAATAAGCCTTTATACTGCAGAAAGAGCTTTATACTCGTAACTCCAGCAGCTGGAAGGCTTTCTATTTGGCTGACCATATCCTCCCCGGGATCTGTAATGGCAATATGAAATCCATAATCGATAACGGCATTACCTTCTGCTCTTTTCTTCCACATATCAATTCCCTGAATAAGAGTCTCACCTTTCTGCTGCAGAGCAAAGTCTACATGGGTTGTTGTCCCACCAAATGCTGCAGCTCTCTGACCGGTAAAAAAGTCATCTGCAGTAGTTGTTCCGCCAAAAGGCATATCCAGGTGGGTATGGGCATCTATTCCGCCAGGCATCAAAAAAAGACCGCTTGCATCTATTACTTCTGCTCCATCTGCTGACAGGGCGTTACCTATAAGAGAAATTTTTTCATCCTCAATAAGGACATCGGCCTTGAATGTGTCACCAGCCGTTACTACTGTCCCGTTTTTAATTAGTGTTTTCATTAGAAATCTCCAGTAATTAGTATAATAAATATTATTCTATTACATTAACCCCAAATAATTGATTTTACAAGTTATTTTTAATCAGCATTAGACTAGAGTCTCCAGTTTTCGAATCTGTTTATACGGATAGATTCCGGAAGAATGACCATCACTCCATGTAATCTTAAGGGCATAATTCCCCAGGGGAGTAATATCTGTAGGTTTAACATCTGAGGGCAGATCTTCTCTTTTCAGAAGCTTCTCGCCGGAATACTCATCCACACAAACAGCACAGCCACAGTCAGCACGAAGATCAATATTTTTAACCTCTGACCGGGTTCCATCTGACCATACAAATTTTAATTTCTCATCATCAAATTCATACTGAGGGGTTGATTTGGCGGCAAAAGTCATTTTACCGATCGCCCTTGCCACTTTATCCACTAAAGCTTTTATATCCGGATCGGAATGGGGCTTTTCGAGGTGATTAGTTATGCTTTTTTTAATAGGAAGCTCGAGAAGGGTTTCCAGCCCATACTTTTCTGTAATAACATTTTCCTGATCACTCCCAAAAAGATAATGCTTTTTCTCACAGTTGTCACAGATAAAATGGGACATATTTTCAACAATACCCAGCATGGGAACATTCACAGTCTCAAACATCTCGATACCCTTGGCAACATCCACAAGAGAAAGAGCTTCTCTGGTTGTAACAATAACGGCTCCGGTGAGCTGGACTGTCTGAGTCATGGTAAGCTGAATATCACCTGTTCCTGGAGGCATATCTATAATGAGATAGTCAAGTTCTCCCCATGCAACTCCTGTTAAAAGCTGCTGGATATATCCAGAAACAATTGGCCCCCGTAAAATTGCAGGACTGTCACCCAGAAAAAAACCAAAGGACATTATTTTTAGTCCGTTCAGATCCACAGGAATCATATTTTTATCTTTATCAGCCTGAATATCTATTTTATGAAGATTAAACAAAGTTGGTATAGAAGGACCGAAAATATCAGCATCCAGAAGACCTGTCTTAAAACCCCTTGCAGATAATTCCCTGGCAATATTTGCAGCAACAGTAGATTTACCAACACCACCTTTACTGGAAGAGATTGCAATAAGATTACGTACACCCGATAGACCATTTTTATTCTTTTCCGATTTTTTAACTTCCCGGGCTGTCATATTGATCTTAACTTTTTCAACCCCCGGCAGAGAAGAAAGGATCTCTTCTGCGCTCTTTTGAAACTCACTCTTTATAGGACATGCAGGAGTTGTCAGTTCTATGTCAAGATTTACACTTCCACCATCAATTTTTATATTTTTCACAAAACCAAGGCTTACAATATCCTTCTTGAAATCAGGATCAATTATTACACCTAATGCATCAAGCACATCTTTATCTGTTATCACTTCCATCTCCTTAAATATTTCAATAATGAGAAAATACTAATATCATTTTTAAAAGTCCAACTCAATCTATAAAAATTCATTAGTTAACTGTTTTAGTAATACAAATTGCGTACCCTTCATCTATTTTACTATATATTTAACTGATCAGTATATTTCGACTTGATTTATTTCATTATTCATGATTATCTAGTCCTAATACTTACATATATTAAAAGGAGAGAGTAATGAAAAGATTATTTGCTGTAATGCTTATCATCCTTCTGGCCGGAAGCATGGTTTTTGCCGGTGGAAAAAAAGAAAGCGGAACGATCAAAATAGCCGTTGCAGGTCCTCATTCAGGTGACCTTGCATCCTATGGTCTCCCAACTGTTAAAGCTGCAGAAATTATGGTAGAAAAGATCAATGCTGAAGGCGGTCTTTTGGGACGACAGGTTGAACTGGTTATCGAAGATGATGTCTGTAAACCTGAAGTTGCAACCAACACTGCTGCTAAAATTGTCGGTGAAGGAGTTGTTGCTGTAATAGGACATATCTGTTCCGGAGCCACAAAAGCTGCTATGGGTATCTACAATGATTCAAAAATTCTTGCTATTTCCCCATCAGCTACAAATCCTGCTCTTACTCAGAGTGGTGATTATCCTAACTTCTTCAGAACAATTGCTTCTGATGATGCACAGGCAAGAATTGAAGTTGATTTTGCTTTAGACACACTTGGCTTAACTAAAATTGCTGTTCTTCATGATAAGGGCGATTATGGTAAGGGTCTTGCCGAGTTCGCCCAAAAGTTTCTTGAAGCAGATTCCAGAGCTGAAGTTGTACTCTTCGAAGGTGTTACTCCTGGTGCTGTAGACTATACAGCTGTAATTAATAAAATCAAAAACTCCGGGGCAGATGGTATAATCTTTGGTGGTTATCATCCTGAAGCTTCAAAAATTGTAAGCCAGATGAAAAAACGTGCAATGGATATCCCTTTTATCTCTGACGACGGTGTTAAAGACAACACATTTATCAAGGTTGCAGGGGACTATGCAGAAGGCGTTTATGCTTCGGGCCCAATGGATACCACTACTAATCCTCTAACAATTCAGGCTACTAAAGAACATCAGGAAAAATATGGTGAAGATCCAGGTGCTTTCTACCTGAATGCCTATGCAGCTCTTCAGGCTGTTTTCAATGCAATTGAAGTTGCAGGTTCTACTGACTATGATGCAGTAACAAATGCACTTCGAACAAGTTATGTTGAAACTACTCTTGGTAAAATCAAGTTTGATTCCAAAGGAGATGCTGAAGGTGTAGGTTTCTCAATGTATCAGGTTCAGAACGGTGTATACGTCGAACTTAAATAGTTAACTTATAACTTACCGGAGACAGCCTTTTAAAGGGCTGTCTCTTTTACTATTCTAAGGAACCTCCCCTGTGGGAGTTCGTTCCATTCCAACAGAGGCTATTGCAGTGTCATTTACGGTATATTTATTCCTTTTAGTGGATTGTAGATTACAATAAACAGGAATATGTTGAAATAATAATGTACTGATTATAAACATAATGCAAATAGCATAAAGGAGCCATGACACGATATGGATCTATCATACTTTTTCGAATTGTTCGTAGGCGGACTAACAAGGGGAAGCATCTACGCTCTTATAGCCCTTGGATATACCATGGTTTATGGAATTATTAAACTGATAAATTTCGCTCATGGAGAAATTTATATGATAGGGGCATTTACCGCCCTTATAATTGCATCTGTCTTAAGTTTTACAGGGATGAATCCTGTACTTATCTTTCTTATCGCATCTGTACTTGCCATTTTCTTCTCTGCCGCATACGGGGTGACTATGGAAAAAATTGCCTATACACCATTAAGAGGATCCCAGCGTTTATCTGCGCTTATAAGTGCAATAGGGATGTCGATGTTTCTGCAGAACTATGTTCTCCTGGCGCAAACATCAGATTTCCTTCCATTTCCGGAGCTGGTACCGGATTTCAAGTTTTTGAAACCTGTTGAACACCTGATCAGCTCGACTTCTTTTTTAATTTTGATAACTACAGCCATAGTGATGGTGCTGTTAACATATCTCATAAAGTTTACAAGAACAGGGAAAGCTATGAGAGCAACTTCACAGGATGCTAAGATGGCACAGCTTCTCGGTATAAATATAAGCAGAATAATTACAATAACTTTTATTATTGGATCTTCGACTGCAGCTTTGGGTGGAGTTCTTATTAGTACTCATATCGGGCAGCTTAACTTCTATATTGGCTTTATTGCAGGAATAAAAGCCTTTGTAGCAGCGGTTCTTGGAGGTATTGGATCTATTCCAGGAGCAGTTCTGGGGAGTTTTGTTCTGGGGTGGACCGAAAGCTTTGGAACCGGTTATATATCCAGTGACTACGAGGATGTGTTTGCATTCCTGTTCCTCATCATTATCCTGATTTTCAGACCCTCCGGTATCCTCGGAAGACCTGAAAACAAGAAAGTATAGAGAGGAAAACTATAATGTCAGATATATTAAAATACTTTACTGTTAAAGAGATGAAGAAATCTCTCGTTATGTCTCTGTGGTTCATGATTCTTACCTTTCCAATTATGGTTATTAAGGTAAATACCATTGAAGATACTGTAGTATGGCGATGGGGAAATCTTATAGGAATAGGCATCGGTGCCTTCTTCATGTCGACGCTGTGGCGTTATCTCCTGGAAAGAAAAAATATGCAGAGTCCTCTCTCGGACAAAAAAACACTCCAGATAAGAGTTATGGATTGGGCAAATGAAAATCCTAAAGCTAAGACAACCGCACTAATAGCTGTAGGTGCTTTTATGGCTGCATTCCCATTTTTAACATCAATGTACCAGACCAGTATAATGACAACAGCACTTATGTATATTGTTCTTGGCCTGGGGCTTAATATTGTAGTAGGACTTGGGGGACTTCTGCATCTGGGCTATGCGGCATTTTATGCCGTAGGTGCTTACACCTATGCTTTACTCAACTACCATTTCGGTCTCAGTTTCTGGATATGTCTCCCAATTGGTGCAGGTCTTGCAACTGTTATGGGAATATTACTTGCTATTCCGGTGCTCCGCCTGCGGGGTGACTATCTTGCAATTGTAACCCTGGGATTTGGCGAGGTTATAAGAATAATCCTGGAAAACTGGAATGATTTTTCCTTTGGACCAAGTGGTATAGCCAATATCCCCCGTCCTGGTTTCTTTGGAATGTCTATGAAACTTCAGACCGCTACCATCTACATCTATTTTATAATGATTGCAATGGTTATTTTTACGATTTTTGTTGTCCGCCGTCTGGAAAATTCCAGAATGGGACGTGCCTGGATTGCTATGAGAGAGGATGAAATTGCCAGTGAATCCATGGGTATAGATATTACAAAGTCCAAGATTACAACATTTGCACTGGGAGCTTTCTGGGCAGGTATGGTTGGTGTTATTTTTGCCGCCAAAACTACCTTCATTAACCCTGCAAGCTTCACACTCTGGGAGTCTGTCATGATCCTGTGTGTTGTTGTTATTGGTGGTATGGGTTCAATATTTGGTGTTGTAATAGGAGCACTGATCCTGATACTTCTCCCTGAGTACTTACGAGCTTTTTCTGAATACAGGATGCTGATGTTTGGAGCCATCCTGGTTATCATGATGGTTTTCAGACCAGGTGGAATAATTAGCAATATTCGAAAGAAATATAAATTTGAGCCGACGCAGAACTCTGCGGAAAGTTCCAAGGAAGGGGTATAGTAATGGCACCTATACTTGAAACAAAAAACCTTACAATGCAGTTCGGGGGGCTAACTGCAGTTGACAATATAAATTTCAAAGTCAACTCCGGCGAAATAGTCGCACTCATTGGACCCAATGGTGCAGGTAAAACAACTTTTTTTAACTGTGTGACCGGGGTTTATACCCCTACAAGTGGAGATATTTTCATTGCACCCAACAAAACATCTCCTCAAAGGATTAATGGTCTGAAACCAAACAAGGTTACAGAAAAAGGTCTGGCGAGAACTTTTCAGAATATCCGTCTGTTTCAGAATATGACAGTTCTGGAAAATGTTATGATCGGAAGGCACATAAAATTAAAATCCGGTCTTCTTGGAGCTATATTCAGACCAAAAGCCACAATGGATGAAGAACAGAAAGTAATTCAGGATAGCTATGATATACTTACAGAACTTGGTCTCGAGCAGTATGTAAATGAACTTGCCAAGAATCTTCCCTACGGGGCTCAAAGACGACTGGAGATTGCAAGAGCTATGGGAACAGAACCTGCTCTGCTGCTCCTTGATGAACCTGCAGCAGGAATGAACCCCCAGGAAACCAAGGAACTGGATGAGATGATTGTAAAAATCAGGGATGTAAATAAAATTTCTATCCTTCTTATTGAACACGATATGAGTCTTGTCATGAGCATTTCTGAAAAAATCTTTGTAGTAGATTACGGGAAACTGATTGCAGAGGGGTCTCCTGATGAGATCAAACAAAACCCCGATGTAATAAAGGCCTACCTGGGAGATGAAGATGCTTAAGATTGAAAATATACAGACTTTCTACGGTAATATACAGGCATTGCAGGATGTCTCCATAGAGATAAACGCTGGAGAGATAATAACCCTGATCGGTGCCAACGGAGCCGGTAAATCTACAACTCTAATGTCAATTTCTGGTCTTGAACCTGCACGTCACGGAAAAATAACTTTCAACGGCAAAGATATTACACATATGGATCCAGACAAAATTGTTCAACTTGGAATAATCCAGGTCCCGGAAGGAAGACGTATTTTCCCCTACCTCTCTGTCAGTGAAAACCTGGATATGGGTGCATTTCTCAGAAATGATAAAGAGGAGATAAAAAGAGACATTGAGTATGTCTACTCACTTTTTCCCCTTTTAAAGGAGAGGAGAAACCAGCAGGGAGGAACTCTAAGTGGCGGAGAACAGCAGATGCTCGCAATTTCAAGAGCAATAATGGCAAAACCAAAACTTCTTCTCCTGGACGAACCCTCCCTGGGACTTGCTCCCATTATTGTGCAGCAGATAATGGCAATTATTAAAAAAATAAACAAAGAACAGAAGACTACTATTTTCCTTGTGGAACAGAATGCAAATCTGGCACTGAAACTTGCCGACAGAGGTTATGTAATGGAAACAGGCAGAATTACCCTTAGTGATTCTGCAAAAAACCTTCGTGAAAATGATGATGTAAGAAAGGCCTATTTAGGAATTTAGAAGAATCTAAGTCAGGATACTACAAGGCATAGAGACATTGTTTCTATGCCTTTTTAAATTCTCTATATTGTTGTAGTCTTCTGCCTGGAGACTCCATTATTTGAGTATCTCTATCCAGGAGGATCTTTTGGAAGTAGTAATTACAAATTCAGACACCGGGGCAGCAGAATTAACTGTGAACGGAAAAAAACTGCTTGCCCTTAAAACAAATCTGAATAGTAAAATATTCAAACAAATTACAAGGAAGAACCTTTTATTAGAACCTGGTATTATAATCAGGGGAAGTAAATCAACCACATGGATATGTAAAGAGAGCCAGGAACACAATGGTCACCTCTATTTTCCGGGACCATTTGTAAATGGCAAAACATTGGATAATGTCGATCTAAATATTGATATTATCCTGGAACTTGCAAAATCCTTTCAATTTCTTGAAGAGAACAATTATAGTATTAAAAATTTCTATCTTCCTGGGATCTTGATACTCTCTGAGGGTGGTGTTTTGTTTTTCCCACCAAAACTTATTCAACTCATAACCGAACAATTATCAGAAGAGGAAAATGTTATATTTTTTCAACCCTATAACCATCCTGAAGCCCAGGGAGAAATAATTCTCTCATTTATTCTGGGAGTTATTACATATAAATTCCTAACTGGAGAATTGCCATTCCCCGGGGCAACTCAAACAGAAATCAGAGAGAAAATGCGGAAGAGTAAGCCTCTGGATGTAAATCTACTCAAACCAGGGATAAAAACCAATTTTGCCGAAATAATTAATAAGTCACTCATTCTATCCAATACAACCCTTAAGGACTGGATAGAAGTATTGAGCAATATACAGTCAGAAGGGTTACTGACTCAAATATCTGCCGAAGAGCATTCACAACTTGAAAAAGCTGCTGCTAAAGAAAAAAAGAAACAGCAACGTGTATTTACCCAAACTCAATTTTTTCCCGGAACTGGAAAACTATTATTCTCATTCTAATAGCTACAGGGGCGTTGTTTTCTTTCATAATACAGCCGATCAGGAATGCTTTTGAACCTCCTATAACCCTGGGTATGAATGCAAGAGAAGTTGTTGAAACATACTACAGGGGAATAATGGAAATGGACACTGAATTAATGGAAGACAGTGTTAAAAAAGGAATTGGTAAAAATGATATAAATATAATTACACAACTGTATGTAATTTCAAAAGTAAGGACCGGGTATGAGGGAACATCAGGATTATTATCGGCACAGGAATGGAACGACGGACTAATTAAAGAGATAAAACCGGGAGAACAGGTCTACGGTATTGCAGATCTTGAAATAAGAGCTCTTGGCAATTCAAGATTCCAGGTAAACTATATTGAGTGGAATCCCTACATGGAAGATGATCCGGAACCCGATAAAATTTACCCTCCTGTAAAAACCTATATTAAAGATATATTAACCCTGAACAGGGAAAAAGATATTTGGAAAATAATAAATATTGAACGAACTATAGAGGAGCAGTAGGGTATGATTAAAGGTGTACTTTTCGATATGGACGGAGTACTTGTAGACACAGAGGAGTATATAAGAAATGCTGCTATACTGATGTTTGAAGAACTTGGACTAAAGGTTAAAGCGGAAGATTTTTTTGAGTTTATCGGTGCAGGAGAAAATCGATTTATCGGTGGTGTTGCAGAAAAATACAATTTTAGAATTGAGATAAGCAGTGCAAAAGCAAGAACCTACGAAATCTATTTCAAGCTGATAAAAGGCAATCTTGAACCCCTGCCAGGAGTCCTTTCTTTAATGAAGAAATGCAGGGAAAGGGGTCTTAAAACTGCCATTGCCACCAGTGCTGACCGTACCAAGATGGAAGCAAACCTTAGAGAAATTGGTCTGGCAGAATCAGATTTTGATGCTGTTGTGAATGCACTGGATGTAAAACGGCAGAAATCATTTCCTGATATTTATCTGACAGCAGCAGAAAAAATTTCTCTGGATATTAAAGACTGCCTTGTAGTCGAGGATGCTGTTAACGGAGTTAAAGCAGCTAAAACTGCCGGTGCAAAGTGTCTTGGATTAACCACAAGTTTTTCGGAAAAGGAACTGTCTGAAGCTGACTGGTTTGCAACAACCCTGGAAGAAGCCAGGAATGAGGTTCTAACCTGGTAACAAAGAGTTATTTGTATAATGACACTCCTGATGTCAATTATTCCTGAAGCAGTGAAAAAGCAACTTTAAACGAAGAGCCCTCTCCCAATGTACTGTCAACAAGAATATCGGTTCTATGGATCTGTGCAATCCTCTTCGCAATGGAAAGACCGAGGCCGGTTCCATTCATACTCTTCTTTACAGCCTCATTGGAACGGAAATATTCCTTGAATATAAGTTTAAGATTCTTTGGAGCAATTCCTATTCCATGATCAGTTACGGTAAGAGTAACTCTGGTGCTGGGTCCCTCAATAAGCGTAACTTCAATCTCAGAATTATCATCCGAGTAATTTAATGCGTTCTCAATTAATGTCTGTACCAGGGTCTTAATCTGATCAGGGTTGCATTTAACCATACAGTTACCTGTACATTGTTTAAATTCAAACTCTATACGCCTCGCCTCTGATATACTTTCAACCATATCAATAACTTCAGCTATAAGACTGTTAAGGCATACATTTTCCATTTTTATATTTTCTTCAATACAGGAATTAAGATTTGCCAGTTCCAGCATCTCTTTAATGGACTGGGATAGTAATACACACCTGGTTTTAATTTTCCCGACTATGCCTATTACCTTGTCTGACAGATCATCTGCATAACCTGCCAGAAGAATATCAACATAGCTCTGAATAGCGGCAAAGGGAGCCTTAAGCTGATGAGTCGCATTTACAAGATACTTGGTTTTTTCGTCATTAATTTCCTGTAATTTCTCATTAAGAATCTGGTAGCTGTAAACCTGCTGCTGGAGTTCTTTATTAACAAACTCCAGTTCATCTGTACGCTCCATTACCCTTTCTGCAAGCATAATTTTGTATGCTTTTAACTCCGTTGTTATTTTCTGCTGCGTATCGATCATATGAAACATTACCCGGGCGGCAGCAGATCCCATGACATTGCATCCCGGAAGTTTATTTTTCTGCAGGTATTCAAATACCTTATCCTTTCCGGTAATTTCAAATATAAGATCAACTTCCGTATCATCAAGAAGAACCTTCAGGGAAGTGTCTGTAATACACTGGATATTGTTTTTCCTTGCCAGCTCTAAGGCCGGGGCATCTGGATTAATATCACACATATATTTAACAATTATGCCGGGAATTTCAAGAAGATTTGCCAGAATAGCTTCGCCACCCGCACCTGCCCCAACTATTCCTATAGTATTTGTATCTGAATACACAATCTTTCAGCTTAGCAGTTTGTTAACTAGTTTAATAAGTTCTGCGGGAACAAGAGGTTTCTCTACAAATTCATCAACAGGAAGATAAACATCATCTTTATCGGCATTGGAAAAAGTGCCGGAGTACTGTCCCTTCTCATTTACTGCCGAAAGCATTGCAATAGGAATATCCTTTGTTTTCTCATCATGCCTAAGCTTACGTGCTATCTCAAAACCAGCTCCATCATTCTCAGGAAATATTACATCCAGAATAATCAAATCAGCACTAAAAGCAGCAACATTTTCAACAGCATTATCTTCATCGTACTGACAGGAAACTTCATGTTCTTCACCTTCAAGAACCATAGTCAATGCATCAACAATATCTCTGTCATCATCAATAATATAGATTTTACCCATCCTATCCTCCTGTTTTTATTGTACTAAATTTTAAGTGTATAAACGGTGATTTGTCAAGGGAAATGATATAAAATCGTTATTTATATACTCTCTACATAATTTATTGCTCTTTCTCTCACAAAAGCGTGCCGGTTTTTGTAATAACAACATTGGAATTACCCCTTGGAACATCCACAGGAACAATCCAGTCCGAACTTATTATATCTCCTGGCTTATCTACTTACCTCTTTTTTTTATCTGGTGGTACACTTCACCCCTGTTTCGCTTACCAATAGCAATAACAAGTACACAAATTTCCTTATCTATAACTTCATACACCAGCCGATACCCACTGGATCGTAATTTAATTTTATAAATATTTTTAAAGCCACTAAGTTCACTTCCTGGAATATGTGGATATAATAATCTCTCTTTTAATTTCTTCTGTAGTTGTTTCCGGATACTATTATCAAGCTTTTTCCATTCCTTTAGAGCAGTTGGAAGAAATTTTAAATTATAAATCATCAATAGCTACATCAATAGCTGCAATTTTCTCATTTTGTCTCTCTGTAACAATAATTCCAAGCTGATAGTCTTCCATTTTTTCCATTAATTCCTCATAGGTTTCAGCAGGAATAAGATATGCTGTGGGTTTATTGTGATTAAGGATAGCAATGGGCTCACCATCCGCCTGATCAATCAGGGTACTTGGATTTTTTTTTAATTCAGATATGCTCACTGAACAGTTAGCCAGGACAGAATTCATTTTAACCACCAATAGAAAAAATATTTTAAGTACTAATTTATAGTCATAATTTAGTACTTAATTAATGGTTAGTCAATAACTTTAATAGTGCAGCTATCAATAACTATAGGTAAAAACACCACTGACTGTATGACGTACTGGCATAGCTGTAACCTCATTAAAATCATTGTTACTTAAATCAAACATACCTGTATAAGCTAATTTTACAACAAAATTACCTGAAAAGGCGTAATTTATTGACGGCATAACAATCAAGGCTTTGGAGTCAGGTGAATAGAGAACCGACAGATTAATATCAGTATTGATATCATAAAAAGGCTGCATAAGATTTATAAGAACGTAATGCTCAGCAAAGTAGCCGGGAGAGTACATACTTACCAGATTATAGGTCGGAAAAGATAGAGCTGTTTGGAAATCGGCCCGCTCAGACTTGTCAAACCCTTCACCATTGTAAAAGTACTCAATTACAGCATACAGTTCTGTTTCAAATGTGTACTCCAATCCCGCAAGGCCGGAAAAAAGCCAATTTGTATCCCTTACAAGGCCATCAGGCAAGTAGTTACGGCTCCCCTTTCTAAACGAAGCTTCACCATAGACACCAATTCCAAAGAAGTCCAGCATAAGTGCTGCTCCGGCAGATGGGGTATATGGATCGCTTCCCTCAGTATTGTCATAATCCCAGAACCCTGCAAGTTTTAGTTCCATACCCGGAAGGTAAAAAGTTGCTTCACCCCCTGCCTTTATCTCCTCATAATCCAGGCCCGGTGTCAAAAAGGTATCCGGCAAAATTCCATACAGTTTAAGGGATGTTATGTCTCCCGGATACATTCTGAATACCAATCCATCAACTCCCCGCAAATCTGCATTCGGATCTGCAGGGTTCTTCAGTGGATTGGCAAAATCGATTGGATTCCAGCCATAACCATAGCCGGTTACCATACTCTGACGCCCTATTTCCATGGAGATATTATCTGTTAGATAGACATTTACAGAGAGCCGCATAAGGTCAAAAGTATAAATGCTATCACCAAAGGCTGATATTAATTCATAAGCGGAACCAGTCTGGATCGAATCCCCATAGGACGCCGCCAGTAACCCCTGACCGATGGGATATTCTTTCATTAAAAACCATGCTGAAAAAGTACTACTCTCATCTCCCGCATCCAGTTTTGCAATAAGAGACGGAATCATTACAAAATCCTGAATACCAAGTAAATTCCCCGGATTCAGCAAACTGTCATAACTGTCCGATTCCGGAATATTGGCTAAGAGAGTTATATCTGCAGAGCCCGAAAAATCTGCCTGAGAATAAACAGAAACCGACATTACTGCCAGAAGGGAGATTATGATAATTATTTTTTTCATATTTGCCACCTACCTTATGCTTTCAAGATAACCGGTTGTAAACATCCTGTCCTTAACCTTACTGCTGTCTATCTCAAAAATATCAACTATAACTTCTGTTACAGAAGGTTTGGTATGACTTTCCATAATATAACGAAAAGGATAGTCCGTGCCGTTAACCGTTTTATAATCATAAAAAGTCATACTCTTAATGTTTGCATTGTTCTCAAAATATTCAATCTTTAGATACCTGTAATTATCTTTGGTAATATAGACTACCATTTTTTCATAGGGTGCATCGGAAGCATTGGCAATCAGCTCTATTTCATAACAACGTTCTCCCTCAACAGTGTTTTCTCCTGTCAGCTGTGGAGTATATTTTTCAGAAAGCCCCTGCCCTCCGTCCCCCATATCTGCATAGGAAAAATCACTTCCTCCTGCAGAATTCTTCTTTGCAGAGCTGCTCAGTTTCCTTGTCCTTCCTGTAGAACCAAATCTTACCCACAGGTCATCCTCAATCATAAGATTGGCAGTTCCTTTCATTCGTCTAGGGGCAGTATAAACGGATAGCGAATATGTCTTTCCAGCCTTCTCCATAGTATAGCTCTCAATTTTCTGTACAGCCTGGGCTTCCCCGGATTTGTAAACTGTCATACTGCTGGTACTGTAGACCCTGTCTCCCTGAAAAGCTTCATCTGCCCTATCCACAATTTCCTGAGCTGTCTGTGCGGTCAGCGATCCAATGGTTATAGCTGACACCAATAATGCACTAATAAATGTTTTTTTCATTTTGTCCTCCTAAATGATAAAAATGAAAAATAGTTCACCTCTCTATGTTGTTTCATTGTCATTTTTATCATTCCTCCATGGCTTGATATTCCAGCCGAGTTTTTCAGTTACTATTATAAGCACTGCAGGATGAAACAGCACTGAATTAAGAAAAGCTATAGCCATTGCAAGAGAAAGAACAATACCGGTACTTCTCATTGCCCGCATAATAGAAGGTATAAAAGAGGCAAATCCAAATACTGTAGTAAGGGTTGTCATAAGAAGAGCTGTACCGGTCATGGCAATTACAACATTCATCCTGCCCTTTCCTTCCCGTAAATACCTGTGATTTATGTGAACTGCATCATCAATCCCTATACCTATTAAAAGAGGTACTACAATAATATTTATAAAATCAAATTTTATTCCTGTTACTGCCATTATTCCAAATAGAGTTATAAATGAACCAAGAAGGGGAAGCATAGTAATAATTGCCAGTTTAATGTTCCTGAAATCTGCAACCAGAATAAGAAACACTACAATTACTGCAAATAATGAAGCCCTTCTACCGTCTGCCTGAGCCATTAAGTTCATCTGGTCACCAACAAGAATCATACCAGTTCCCTTGTCTGTCACAGATTCCATCTGATCTGTAAAAATATCCCTGTAAGCCCCCTCCCAGGGATTTCGAGTAGGGCTGACGGAGATTAAATACGATTCCCCGTCTCTGGAAATAAGGGAGTCACGTATATTTGAAGGAAGCATATCAAGACTTATTTTTCCAGTGGAAGCCATAGTTCTTATTTTCTGATTCATCTTATAAAAAACAGAACTTTGCAGAGCTTTCAGAGCAGGGGAAGCTCCAATCGATCTATTATCTTCCAACATAGAATAGAGTCTGTCAAAACTTGTTTCTTCTGTTTTTACTCCGTCCTCATCTATACCTGTCATATTTCCGAGAGTATTTACCAGTCGATCCATATTTCCCATATAGGCCATATCTCCCATCTCAATCAGATTCATCTCCAGCCTATAGAGTTCTTTCAGAAGACTATCAGTATTAACTTCAGCCATGGATTCAGTACTATCAAGGTCAGTAATGAACTGCCTTAGAAAACTACTCCTCTCTTTGTACTCTGTATCACTTATATAAAAGTCAGCAAGCGATTCCACAGATTTAACAGAAGAAAGTTTATCGATTTTATCGGTCAGATCTCTAACCTCTTTTAAGTCGGATGAAATAATAAGAAGACCATCAGGTGCCATGCCGAATTCCTTTATCATCTCATCATTGAGATGTACCGATTCAAGCCCTTTAGCTTCCATCTCCAGGAGGTTATCCTGAATTCCAACATCTCCTGCTTTTAACGAAAAAGAAATAATTATAAGAGACATTACTACAGCAACTGCAACTGGTGCCTTGACAAGAAGTTTTCCAATACCTGCTGCTGCATCAGATTTAATTCTTACTTTTGTGAAAATCCGATTGCCTGTTTTACCTTTTTTTACTAAACGCTGTTCCCTGTAGGCAAGAAGAGGAGGAATCATTAGAAACATTACGATAAGTTCACTTAATATTCCCAAACCAGCGACAAATCCAAGTTCTTTTATCAGATTATTTTGTGCTATTGTAAGGGTAAAAAAAGCTGCTGCAGTAGTAAATGCACCTGTAATAATACCGGAACCGCTTTTTATAAGAGAGCGCTCAATGGCAGTTTTAAAATCTGAACCTCCGTCCCTCTCCTGAATATATCCGGAAAGCAGGTGTATGGCATCATCAATCCCCATCCCGAGTAATGCTACAATATACATTGCAGTCATAATATTCAGTCTGTGAATAATTAAACCGCTTAATCCAAGAGTCCATAATATACCTGTTATCAGTGGTATTCCCGATATTAGAGGAACAGAGAACATCCTGAACATAAGAACAAGAAGTCCAAGAATAAGAATAAGAGCCAGGATTGATGAAACAACAAGACCCTTACTGGATGTAACTATTTCATCTCTCCCAACTGTTGTAATACCCGTCAGACCAGCCTTAATCCCTCTTTCAGAAGCTATTTTTTTTGCACCTGCTTCTATTGTATCAACACCAGGCTGTAACATGGATATATCATTCATTGTAAAGGTCGGCTGGACAATCATAAGCCCCATTCTGTTATCATTACTCATAATGTAAGGATCTCCGAATAAATAGGATTCCAATACTTCATCCAGTCTGGAATCCGATATATTCTGTCCTTCTGCTGCATATTCAATCAATTCCAGCAGATCTCCTAATCCTTTAAACCGGGTAACAGCGTCCGATTCTTCCTCTGCAAGCTTATCGCTGTTTCCGGAATATTCAGCTTCAAAATCATCATTAATATGCTCCAGAAGGGGAACAAGATTCAAGTTGCTGTATGAACGTTTTAATCTTTCAAGATCATTCATTTTTGTCAGCATCAAACCATGTTTTTTAAATAAGCTCATATCAACCTTACCAATTACACTGGCAATATAGGGTTTATAAATATCTTTTGAATATTCTAAAGTTATTGCATCAATTGTGTCCCTGACAGTTTGCTCCGCTTTAGCGGGGTCTTCTATAGATCTTCCATCGATTACGACCAGGATACCCGAAGCATAGGAAAAATTTTCAACAATACTTTTTAAATCCCTTACCTGGTTCGATCTGTCAGGTAGCATTGAGTAAAAAGTCATCTCCATTTTTAATCTTACCATTCCAAATCCCAGTAATACTGTTATTACTGAGGCAATTATGAGCGCTTTACCCCAGTTATCTACCGACCATTCCCCCCACTTTCCTAATAGTCTCTCTCTTCTATTGTACTCCGGCATCATATCCTCCAATAAAACCTACCTACTGTAGGTAGGTTTGTAATCTAAAAAAATTAATTGTTCCTAATCATCTTAAGTACATTCTCTGCCATTCTGCTGCCTATTACCTTTAGATCAAAATCATTGTTCAGACCCGCAATCAGCATTGCACCCTCCATCATTGATCCCAGCTCAAAAGCCAGAGCACTGCAGTCCAGATCTGGATTCAACTCTCCCCTTTTCTGGAATTTCAGCAGTGCTTTTTCTGATTCAGCAAGAATAGAACCATAAATTCTACCTACACTCTCTTTTATGTCGGGGAATTTTTTATTCCCACAAACATAAGATAGGCATAGTTAAAATAATCGTTCAGAAGATCGATTTGGAACATCGAAGCAAGAGCATCAAATAACTCCTCAAAGGAAAACAGACCATAGATAAGTTCCTCCATGGTTATATCATCAGATACCATTGCCATACTGATATTTTCCAGAGCCGAAAACATAAAAACCATACACTCATGAAAAAGATCATCCTTACTTTCAAAGTAGTGATATATCCCACCCTTGGTAATACCTATTGACTGAGCAATTTTATTGAGGGAAGCACCTTCATAATCGTTCTCTGTAAAGTACTGCAGTGCTTTTAAGATTATCTTCTCTTTTGTTTCTTTCATTCTGCTCCTTAATAACAAACCTACGGTAGGTTTCTTAATAAAAGTATCACTTGAAAATAGAAATGTCAATACAGTTGGAGCCTTTTGCGCTGTCTCACATTTGGAACTTTAATAGAAGCTCTACTCAATAGACTCGCACATGCTTTTTATCTGTCAACTGGAAAAACAGAAGTCTGGAAAAATCATGCAATTTCCAGAAGTTCTACACTTCTGAATGAAAACTGCTCAGATCTGGTAATAATTAAAAATATTTATTTCCGATGTGTTTTTCAATTAGGTTTTTATAGTAACTATTGCAAATTATTTTAGAGCAAATTAATCGTAAAATGTTACTCCATGTGGTATACATCGGTTTTGCTGCTGTTTTTATGCTTTGCTCCATCCCGCTCCCCCTTGAAAAAACTACCCGCATTTATGCAAAGATAGAGGCAGGTACATACCCACCTCTACTTCACCTTGCAGGCTACAGGGAATTACATTGCAAGATGTTCAACCGGGGGGCTAACACCCACATATATTATGAGAAAGATAAAGACTGCTGATAGGAATATGTATCCCCATACAATAACCTTCCTGGCTGTTGAATTCAGAGATGGGCTTCTATCGATGTAGGGAATAGCCAGTAGACCTATCAGAAGAACAAGTGGTGCAGCCAGAAGGGCATAGAGACCGATCCAGTCCTCCAGGGCATAGAGAACAAGAAATAGCCATGGCGGCTTAGTCATCTCTACTCCCCCATAGGGCCCTGGATATAACTCTGCCGGGAATTGGGCTGCCAAAAATCCAATAAGAGCATAAATAATAACACTGAATAACAGAACCATCTTCATGTGTTTAAAAAAAGTAGATGTCTGTTTAGAAATCTTGCCCGGTAATTGAGAAAGGCCGTTAATCTTCATTAAAATAAGATGGGGAAGCAGGAATAATCCAAGAACTATGGGCAGAACCAGTGTGTGTGTGGCATAGATCCGCATAACCGCAAAACTGCCCCTTAAAAAAGAAGCAAAAAAACTACCGACCAGGGGAATCACTTCAAAAGTTTCGACGGCATGTTCAAAAGCTTCATAACCCTCTTGGTCCCATTTTAAAATAGTTCCTGTAAAAAAGAATCCAACTGTAATAAATACCAGGATTACACCCAGGATCCAGTTGAGCTTTCTGTTTCCGCGATAGGATCCTGTAAAAATTACACGGCTGAGGTGCAGAATCATTATAAAGACAACCGCTTCAGCAGTCCATCTGTGAAATGATCTGAGCCACAGTCCAAAGGGAACAGATCCCAGCTTTAGAACACTGGTTCTGGCATCGTCAATGGTAGGCATGTAAAAAAAAGCCATAATAATACCGGTTATTATCAGCAGGATAAAACCTGCCAGTACTACACCGCCTAAAGTGTAGCCAAAACGCTCTCCATGCTTCGGTACAGAATAATTAATATCACTTAATTTCCATGACTTCTCTTCAGGTAAACTTCGTGAACTCATTCTGATTCTCCTCCCCTACCCCTTCCAAGGTATACAATGGCAATACCGGCTATAGATGCTGCCAGGGCAAGAGCTTTAATAATTGTAAAAATTGCAGAGTCAGCAACTTCCTCGCTGATAATCCTGAAGTCTCTCTCCATATCACTTCCCTGGTCAGATTCGAGTTCCGCATCGTGATCATCAACTGCATCAGCAACTGTTTCACTAGTCACTTTATAGGGCTCAACTTTTTTTTCATCTCCATGAGCAAAGACATTTAATGATCCCATGGTCACCAATGCCAAAATTAAAATTAAAGCAGCTACACGTTTCATAAATTATCCTCCTGAACAATTATCTATCTCCTGCTTAGTATTATACCATACCCCCGTATGGTAAAACAAGGAAAAAAGGGGACGGAGCAATAAATTGATTTTATTGAGGGAAGCACCTTCAAATCCTAAGAGTAAGACACATCACACAAGTCTCACTGCACCTCTTCTGTATGGGGGTTCTGGTAGGAGGAGTGATATTGAGAGCTCTCAGCAAATGTTCCTACCGCTCTGGTCGTGCGATTAATGGGAGTCAGGATCCCGGCTCCTCCCACACAACCTCCGGGACAGGCCATTCCCTCGATAAGATTAGCTTTATTTTTGCCTACAAGAACCTCTTTTATCATCTTTTTACACTCTTTGAGTGAATCCCGCTTATCGATTAAGACTTCTGCTTCCGGATCAAGATGCCGGATATTTTCATAGACAGCATGGGCGACTCCTCCACTGACGGGATAGTTTCTCCCTGCTTTTGAGGCAAGCTCAGGGAGAGGCAGGGACTCCAGATCGGAAAGTTCAATATCTTTGGCTACCAGAATAGATGCCAATTCTTCAAAAGTGATTACATAGTCGATCTCTTCTCTGACTTCCGGCCTGGTGGATTCACTTTTTTTGGCTATACAGGGGCCGATAAAGCATACCAGAGCCTCAGGATCATTCTTCTTGATCATCATAGCACTAGCCTTCATGGGGGTGTAGGATCCGGATATATTGTCTGCAATCTCAGGAAAATCCTGTAGCGCCATATCTACCCAGGAAGGACAGCAGGATGTGCCTAAAAAGGAAAACTTTCCTTCTTTTACCCTATGCAGCCATTCTTCACCTTCTTTATTGGTGGCGACATCTGCGCCAAAGGCTACTTCCATGACTTCATCAAAACCGATCTTTTTAATCCCGTTGATAATCTGTCCCGGCTCTATCCTTGGACCGAACTGCCCGATAAAGGAAGGGGCAATAATAGCGTAGACCTTTTTATTCTCCTCACTGGCAATCAGCAGCTGGACAAATTCCGACTTGTCTACGATAGCCCCGAAGGGACATGCAACGATACACATTCCGCATTTCACACATTTTTCCTGATTTATTACCGCACGATTACTCGCATCACTGTCAATAGCATCGACACCGCAAGCTGCAGCACAGGGTCTGTCGTAATGGGTAATAGAATCGTAGGGGCAGGCAGTCTTACATCTGCCGCAATTTATACACTTTTCCTGATCTATGACGGCATATTGGCTGTTGAAAGAAATAGCATTAACGGGACAGACGACTGAGCAGGGGTGTGCCAGACATTTCCTGCAATTATCAGTAACTTTATAGGCCTCGGTGGGGCACTTCTCACAGGCATCAGGAATGACATTGACTATTTCTTCTGTCACGATCTTTTGATGGCTCAGAGCTGTTTCCAATCCCTGATATACGGGGCTGTCTATCTCCCCCTTGCGCAGGGGCAGTCCCAGAGAGGCTCTCAATCTCTCACCTACAATGGCTCTCTCTTTATAGACACAACATCGGTAAGTGGGATCCTTAGAGGGGATGATTTTCCCTGGTACCTTCTGAAACTCTATCTTTAACTTATCTACATTATGATAATCATTGCTAAGGATCAATCTTGCAGATTCTACAAATACCTTTCTTCTGATGTCAATAACATCGGTATAGAGCCCTCTGTTAATGTTATTCGTCATTTAATTTTTCCTGAATAATCTGGTACACTTTTTCCAGAGTAGCTTTACGGAGAATGACTTCATCTATTTCCATGATAGGGGAATTATCCTCTTCACAATGGTGATGGATACAGACAGTATCTTCAATGCTGATCTTATCAGTCAGGTAGTCATCATTTTGTAAATATTCCAGCATGTCCACACTGCCTTTTAAAACACAGTGTGATCCTGCACAAACTTTTATTTTGATCATAAGAGTCCTCCCTAAACCAGTATCTTCAAGCCGGCACACCATTGAAAAGAAGAGTTACATTCCAGTATAGCCGAGAGTGCTATGCTGATTATATACTACATGAAGGAAATAATTAATCCCCAAACTCAGTCACACCCCAATATCAAATACTCGCTGTCAATATTATTTTTTGCCACTAATAGTTATATTTTTATATTGACATATTACTGTCAATTGCATATATTATCCGTATAGAGGTAATAAGCATGAGTGACAAGATACTTACAAAAAAAGATCTTCAAAAAAGAGTCAAAATTGATGATGAAAAATTCCAGTTTTATATTGATCAGAAGATCCTGCAGGAAAAAGAGATTTACTCAGAGGAAGACCTGGATGGTGTACGTGAGTACAGAAAACAAAACCCCCTGGATCTTAATGATATAGTAAAAAGATTCAAACTCAGCAAAGAACACATAAACAGCTTCAGAAGTTTTGGACTTATTGAGGGAGCACTTTTCTTTTCCAGCAAAGACCTTGATATATTTCAGTCCTGGCAGAAACTTAAACGCCTGGGATACAGCGATGAAGCCTGTTTCAAAGTATTAAGTGAAGTTGGAGTACCACAAGAAGAAAACCTTTTTGAAAATAAAAATATGATTCAGCTTAAGGAACTTTCTGAAACTTCAGGAATATCGGAAAGAACCATTAAATTTTATGAAAAAGATAATTTAATTCCAAAACCCCGGATTTATAAAAACAAACGGTTTTATGAAATAAATATTATTGAAGACCTTTTTCTGATAAGGGATATGCAGCAGATAGGTTATAAACTGAGTGTTATTGCGGATTTTCTTAGATCTGTAAAGGATAAAAAGATAAAAACAAAAGCAATTGATGCAGTTAAACTCGAATTAAGTGAGAAAATAAAAATAACAAAAGCAATTATTAAAAGAGTGGAGGCTCTATGAAAAACAATAAACATACGTCAGCCCTGTTTTTAGGAGATTCAATCGTTAAAGGTGTCTCTATGGAAAATGGAAGATATAAGGTTCTTGAAAGTTCCTATTATAATAAATTTAAGAATACAGTATTTTCTAAAACAAAAAATAATGGGAAATTCGGACTTACTTCGGAAAAACTACTAACAAATATTGAAAAAATTAAAGATTCTGAACCAGATATTGTATTCATAAGTATAGGAGCCAATGACTGTAACTACAACTGGAAAGAAATTTCAGAAAACCCGGAAAAGATTCATCTTCCTGCTATTGAAAGAAGTCAGTTTGAAGATAACTTAAGTTCAATCTATGACTATTTTCTGGAAAATAATGTATCCACCATCTCTCTAAACTTTCCGCCCCTCCATGCAGAGAAATTTTTCAGTTTCCTTTCTTCAAAGTTATCCGGAGATAATATTATAAAATGGCTGGGAAATATAAGCAGAATTTACTATCACCATGAGTCGTATAACAATATTTTTGAGACAGTTACCCGAAACTATGGGATAGATATGATTGATGTAAGAAGCAGATTCTTAGTGGATGATAACCTGGAGGATCTTATAGGGATAGACGGAATGCACCCCGGGGCTGCAGGTCATGAACTTATATACAAAAGTATTACCGACCATCTTTTAACAAGGGCAATAAATCAGGATAAAAATATGGTTGCATAAAACATGTAGAGACGCCCAACCGGGTGTCTCTATTTGCCGGATTTATTCCCCTTATAGTAAGAGTCAATTTCATTGGCAATCTGATGTGTTATTTTCTCCTTAAGATCACTCAGTAAACCTTCTTTATCAAAATCATCTAAATCATCCACATCCATAAAGAGCTTGTAAGGTTTAACTTCCAGAGCCTTTATAATTCCCTGGAGAGTTCGGGCAGAAGGATATTTTCGACCAATTTCAATTTCACCAATGAAGCTTGTTGAAACACCACATAATTCAGCCAGCTTCATCTGGGAATAGTTAAGTCTTGAACGGTATTTTTTTATGTTGGTAAGTAAAATTCTCTGAATATCAGTCATTTTTATCCTCTAAAAGCTATTGATACAATGCTAATAGAGAGAAAAAACGCTGGCAATTAGCCAGCTGACTACAGACTACAGCTCTAAGCTGATAAACTAAAAAACCCCCTGAACAGTTTCCTGAAAAGGGGGTAGATCAGATCTAATCTGTGATTACAGGAAAGCCATCGGCCTCCCAGCCCTTCATCCCATCCCGAAGGTTATAGATAGAGGTAAAACCTGCATCAAGAAGAATTTTCGAAGCAACAGTACTTCTGT
The DNA here is from genome assembly GCA_024280415.1 of Spirochaetota bacterium. GTDB lineage: Bacteria > Spirochaetota > Spirochaetia > B11-G9 > B11-G9 > JAJRQE01. Next base: position 35,596 of record JAJRQE010000160.1, read on the forward strand.
TACCGGATCTGCAGTAAATCAATATAGGCTGATCATTATATTCAGCAATTTTTGCTATCTCTTTTTTAAGAACCTGAACAGGCAGGAGGAATGAATTTTCAAGATGCCCCTCCTCGTACTCTCCAATAGTCCGGACATCGAGGATAAATGGATCAATATTTTTTATGAGGGCATCTGCCTCTGCAGAAGATACTTCCTGGTAATTTACTCCTCCGAAGTCAATAACTTTTATAATACCCTTAGTATCATCAACAGTAAATTCAATATTCCCTGATACCTTCATCTTTATATAGGGTTTCTCCTTTTCCGGCACAGGAATCTGACTATCATAATTAAGAGAAGGAATTACCAGCCGGTGTGATTTTCCATCCTCTGTTTTTAAAACTATATAATCACCTCTAAATACAGTCAGAGAGATATCCCCTGCACCAACCCTGACAGGCAGAATCCTTAATCCGTTTTCCACAGTACCGGAAACTGAAGGCTTGGGGTTCTCATTTTTCTCTTCCCTGCTTCCCATACTGTAGGCTATGATCGCCCCAAAGGAAAACAGAATTATAATTGATATTGTTATTATTATCTTTTTCTTCATCTAACTACTCCATCAAAATTATCTTACTCCCAAAGTAATCATTATTATTAACAATTCAAAGCTAAAAATCTTTTAATATTCTGTTCTTAATATAAATTTTATGGTTTAATATGGGAAGAAATTTCATAAAGGAAGCAGCTATGATATCGAAAAAAATCAGGACTATGATGGATTCATCCTCATTTATACGAAAGATGTTTGAAACCGGAGCAAAGCTTAAACTTGAATTTGGAGAAAATAATGTTTTTGATTTCTCCCTTGGTAATCCTGCCATGAATCCTCCTGAAGTATTTACCAGAATCCTAAGGGAAAAGGCAGAAGATATGAATATGCACAGATATATGCCGAATGCAGGATATGAGGATGTAAGAGATAAAGTTGCCGAATATATTTCTTCAGGTCAAAATGAAGCTCTGACCAGAAACAACATCGTAATGACAAGTGGAGCAGGAGGAGCTCTAAATGCTGTTTTAAAAACAATTATCAACCCCGGGGATAATATTATTGCATCAATTCCCTGCTTTATGGAGTATAAATTTTACTGTGATAATCATGGCGGTGAACTTCAGCTTGTAAAGGGTAAAGCTGATTTCAATCTTGATATTGATGCCATAGCAAATGCAATTACAGAAAGTACTGCCGGAGTAATAATAAACTCTCCCAACAATCCTTCAGGACGAATATACCCCGAAGAAACCATAAAAGAACTTGCAGAAATGCTCAGACAGAAGAGCAGTGACCTGGGAAAAGCTATCTATCTTATAAGCGATGAACCCTACAGGAAAATAGTATACGATGGGAAAATAGTACCTTCGGTTATGGATTTTTATGAAAACTCGATAGTCTGCACTTCCTATTCCAAGGATCTGTCCATACCAGGAGAAAGAATTGGATGGCTGGCTGTAAATCCTAAAGCAGAAGATTTTGATAATCTGATTAATGGAATTATTCTCTGTAACAGAATACTTGGGTATGTAAACGCACCTGCTCTCATGCAGCGTACTATTGCGGAGCTCCAGGGGGTGAGTGTAGATATTGAGCAATACAGAAAAAAGAGGGATTATCTGGCTGATAAGCTCGCAGGTTTTGGATATAAATTCAGAATTCCCGAAGGCACCTTCTACTTTTTTATTGAGGCTCCGGTCGGGGATGACCTGAGGACTGTTGATCTTCTGCAGGAAGAACGGATACTCGTTGTCCCAGGCAGAGGATTCGGATTACCAGGATATTTTCGTATTGCCTACTGTGTTGATAATTCTGTTGTTGAGGGATCCATACCAGGATTTAAGAAGGTAGCAATAAAACTGGGATTAAAGCAGGAAAGTAAATGATAGACCTATACCATGACAGAGAAGTTGAAACTATGGACAGGGAGGCTTTAAGAGCACTCCAGCTGCTTCGTCTAAAGAAAACAGTATCAAGTGCTCTCAAAACCCCATTCTATAAAAACAGGCTGAAAGATGTTGGGATAAAAAGTGCAGAAGATCTGAAAAATCTGACTGATATAAAAAAAATCCCTTTTACTACAAAGGATGATTTAAGAGAAGCATACCCCTTCGGCCTTATGGCTTCCGACAGGGATGAGGTTGTAAGGATGCACGCATCCAGCGGGACAACAGGGACTCCTACAGTCATATACCAGACCCAGGGCGATCTGGACAGGTGGACAGATCTTACAACAAGATCCCTGGTTTCGGCAGGATGCAGAAAAGAGGATATTTTTCAGAATATGATGACCTATGGGCTTTTTACAGGAGGAATAGGACTTCACTATGGAGCCGAAAACCTGGGAATGCTGGTCATACCCGTTTCCAGCGGGAATACAAAAAGACAATTCCAGCTTATGAAAGATTTCGGAACGACAGTTGTTCATGCAACCCCCAGCTATATGCTCTACCTACACTCAAAAATGGAGGAGTACGGATATACTCTTTCAGATTTTCGACTAAAAAAAGCACTTGTCGGAGCTGAACCCCACTCTGAAGAGATCAGAGAAAAAATTGAAACCCTATTTGGTATTGATGCCTATAATTCCTACGGTCTGTCGGAGATGAACGGTCCCAGTGTAGCATTTGAATGTGAAAAAAAGGCAGGAATGCACCTTTGGGAAGATTCATATTTAATGGAAGTTGTGGATGAAAACACTCTCGAAGAGATCCCTGATGGAGAAACAGGTGAATTGGTTCTATCAATACTAATTAGAACTGCAACACCAATTCTAAGGTATAGAACAAGGGATCTTACTTCCATTATTCCAGGGAAGTGCAGCTGCGGCAGAATATCCCGGCGAATAAGCAGAATTAAGGGAAGAACAGACGATATGCTTATAATAAACGGTGTTAATGTCTTTCCTTCCCAGATAGAAGAAGTAATAATGAAGATGCCGGAGATTGGAACAAATTACAGGATAGTAGTAAAAAAAGAGGGTATCCTGGACAGGCTGATTGTTCAGACAGAGGTGGGTGCTTCAATTTTTTCAGATGATGCACGGGATATGAATAAGCTGCAGAAAAGAATAATTGACAATCTAAGAGCTTCGATAACCATAAGTCCTACAGTTGAGCTTCACGAACCTGGTGTGCTTCCTGTACAGGAAGGGAAGGCAATTAGAGTTGTTGATGAAAGAGGAGGAAACGGATGATATATAACCAGAAAGTGGAAAGTATGAAAAAAGGGGAAATGGAAAAACTCCAGCTGGAAAGACTCAAAAACCTGGTGCATACAGTGTATGAAAAAGTGCCCTTTTATAAAAAAAAGTTTGATGATGCAGGGGTAAAGCCCGGGGATATCCGGACTCTTGAGGATATCAGTAAACTGCCTTTTACAACCAAGGGAGAGATGAGAGAAACATACCCATATGGTCTTTTAGCCTGTGATCTGGACAATATTGTCGAAATACATACATCTTCAGGAACCACTGGCACACCTGTTGTAGCAGGCTATACAGAAAATGACAGATCTCTATGGTCCGAGGTAATGGCAAGATGCCTGGCAATGACCGGTGCCGATAAGACTGATACAATACAGAATGCCTACGGATACGGTTTATTCACCGGAGGTCTCGGTGTTCATCACGGTGCAGGTCCACTGGGAGCTACTGTAATTCCCATCTCATCCGGAAATACCAAAAAGCAGCTTCAGTATATGCAGGATTTCAGATCCACTATTTTAACATATACCCCCTCATATTCTCTGTTTATGGCCGAAGTTGCCGGTGAAACAGGTCTTGATTTCCGAACTCTGAATCTGAAAGCCGGTATATTTGGTGCAGAACCCTGGTCAGATAACATGAGGGTAGAGATAGAGAAAAAACTTAATCTAAAAGCCTTTGATATTTACGGGCTGACAGAAATAATTGGTCCCGGAGTCTCCTGTGAATGTGAAGTACAGAATGGACTTCATATCAACGAAGATTTTTTCTATCCCGAAATTATCAATCCCGAGACAGGAGAGGTACTCCCTGAAGGGGAAAAAGGGGAACTCGTGTTTACAACTCTCGGAAGGGAGGGAACCCCCCTTATACGGTACAGAACAAGAGATATAACCTGGCTCTTCAGGGAGAAATGTTCCTGTGGAAGAACTACAGTAAAAATGCATCGCCTCCTTGGAAGAAATGACGATATGCTCATCCTGAAAGGGGTGAATGTATTTCCTTCCCAGATCGAAAATATTCTGATGAAAATTGAAAATACAGAGCCCCATTACCAGATCATTATCGACAGAAAATCTTCACACCTGGATAATGTGGAACTGCAGGTGGAAGTAGAGGAATCCTTTTTCTCTGATGAAACAAAAGATCTGGAAATTATCAGAAAAAAAATACATAATGAGATGAAACAGCAGCTTGGAATTTCACTGAATATAAAATTGGTCGAACCTAAGACTATTGAGAGGAGTATGGGTAAGGCCAGAAGAGTAATTGATAAAAGAGATCTACCAAAGGCAGGGGAAAAATGAAGGTAAAACAGATTTCAGTATTTTTAGAGAATACAACAGGCCGACTTGCAGAAGTAACAAAAACTATAGCAGAAGCAGGTATAAATTTACGGGCAATCTCAATTGCAGATACCGCTGATTTCGGAATACTCAGAATGATAGTCGATAAACCTGACAGGGCTATGAAGGTTCTTAAAGAGTCTGAATTTACGGCCAAACTGACAGATGTAATTGGTATTGTTCTCAACGATAAACCTGGAGGATTGTTAACAGTAATGGAGATATTTAATCGTGATGGAGTAAATATTGAATATCTCTACTCATCACTTATAAAGGAAGATGAAAGTGTTGTAATAATTTTTAAAGTGGAAGATATTGAACATGGTCTGGGAATAGTTGAAAAAGCAGGTCTTGAGGCAATTGCTTCTTTTTAGTGTCTGTTTTTAGTGGAAAAGGCAGGGGTTTTTTAATGACCTCTGCTTTTTTTTTATATATATTAAGCTGGAAGAAAATATTAAATGGAGAATTAAAATGAATAAAAGTCTGGGAACAAATGTCATTGCACTTCTGGTTATTGCAGCCGGATATCTGTCGCCAATATTTAATGAACAGATTCTTACAGTAGGATTTTTTGCACTTTCCGGAGCTGTAACAAACTGGCTGGCAGTTTATATGCTCTTTGAAAAAGTCCCCCTCCTCTATGGTTCCGGGGTTGTTCCCCTCCATTTCGAAGAGTTTAAAGAGGGAATCCGGCATCTTATTATGACCGAGTTCTTTACAAAAGAGAATCTTGAAAGTTTCTTTTCTGAATCTTCCGGAGCAATAATTCCCGATATTAATCTGGACAAAGCAATAGACATTGTCGATTATAACGGAATATTCGACAGTCTTACGACAGTCATAATGGAATCCCAGTTTGGAGGAATGCTGGGAATGTTTGGAGGTGCTGAAGCTCTAAAAGGTTTTAGAGAGCCCTTTATTGTTAAAATTAAAGAATTTATAAAAAAAGAGACCCAATCTCCATCATTTAAGGAGGCAATTGCAAATTCCATAGAAACAGGAAGCCTGACAGACAAAGTTGAGTCCCAGGTTGAGGGAATTATTGATAAACGCCTCGAGGAGCTTACTCCTCTGATGGTGAAAAAGATCATTCAGGATATGATAAAAAAGCATCTGGGATGGCTGGTCGTCTGGGGAGGTGTATTCGGTGGGTTAATAGGTCTTCTAATGAGTTTTATCAAAACCCTTTAGAGATGAAATGTAGTTTATGCAATTCTGATATAAAGGACCGAAAAAGTGATAATAAGGGGAAAATATATCATATTTGTCACAATTGTAAATTAATTCAACTTGATAGAGAGTTTTACCTATCCAGAGAAGAAGAGAAACAAAGGTACCGGCTGCATGAAAATAGTGCAGAGAATAAAGGCTATCTTAAATACCTGAACAGTATAATAACTAATTCAATTTCTCCTTTTCTAAAGCCTGAAAACAGGCTTTTTGATTTTGGTTGCGGTCCGGAAAAAACATGGGCAGGGCTACTAAAAGGAAAAGGTTATAACGTTTCAAGCTATGACCCCTTTTTTGATAATAATAGCGAATGGATAAACAAAATTTTCGACGCAATTACAGCAATTGAAGTATTCGAGCATCTACTGTCCCCAGCAGCAGAACTGGAAATCTTAAGTTTATGCTTAAAGAGAGGGTCGTTCCTGATAATACGTACAATGCTTCATAATAATAACTGGGAGAGCTTTTTAAAATGGTGGTATAGAGAAGATCCCACTCATGTATCCTTTTACTCAGAAACTGCAATTATGTATATATGCAGGAGATGGAATTACGAACTAGTTCAAATAAAAAACCACTGTGAAATAGTGTTAAGGAAAAAATAATCGAAAAGGCAGGCAGGATTAAAAAATCTTTTACCCCTACTTGACAAAAATCGCAAAATCGTGCATTTTGCTATACGTCGTAAGGGGGTGTGGCGAAGTTGGTTATCGCGCCGGCCTGTCAAGCCGGAGATCGCGGGTTCGGCCCCCGTCACTCCCGACAATCAGACCGGATTTATTCCGGTCTTTTTTTTTCTAAAATATTCAGCATACAAAAAAAATGAAAGATATTGACTTCATATAAGGTATTTTGGATAATAGCCCATGTTAAGAAAAAGCCTTTTTTTTACTTTTTTACTGTTATTTCTAATTCTTGAAACAGCAGTTATCTCAGCTTCATTTCTGGGTTTCCCTGTCCGTAGTATACTGCAGGCAGTTTTAATTGCCGTCTTAATGTCGCTCTATTTTATAATATTAAAGAGAAATGTTTAGCCATCCCTTAAGATTTTTCAAAAAACCATACTTGAAGCTGTTACCGATGATCCAACTTTCGACGATGAGGATATTGAAAAGATAAAAAAATTTTCTGGCTCTTTTTTTATTAATCCCCGAATGCTTATAAAGTATTCCAACAATTTGTTATTAAATCAGAAAACCATCCTCATGGCAGCTCATAGTGACAGAGATTTTGTTGTAAAAAATAATAAGCTCAGGGAAGCTATTATCAGCCTTAATCACTCTATTCTTTCCGACAAAAGTATGGAAAATTTACTTGAAGAAATCCTAAAAATTGCCATAAATACTATCGAAGGAAGTTCTGCAGGAACTGTAATAATTCCAGACAGTGAGGGCATGGTAAAATATACCGCGGCCTCGGGGATGGATCTTGAGAAACTAAAAAAAATAAAGATTAAATTTAAAGATATAATTCTCCTGAAAATGAATAATAATAAAGTCCTTAAACCCAAAATCATCCGGAATAAAGCACGGTTAATAGATGGGCTTATGGAACCGGAGGATATCGAAATCTATAATAATGCTGGTACGCATGAGTATGTAAGCACCCTGTGCGCACCCATTTTTATCGACAGTACTATCTATGGCGTACTGTCTGTTGACAGCTGCGATAAAGATGCTTTTAACCAGGATGATATTCGGATGATGGAATACTTTACCAGCGAAATGGCATTGGTAATAAAAAACAGCCGCTTAATAAGTAAGGCCTTTCATATGTCAAAGTATGACAGCCTGACAAATGTGCATAACCGACACTATTTTGAAGATATGGCAGGAGTGGCATTTAACGAAATAAAACGGTATGGTGGTAAACTTCATTTTGTTCTTTTTGACCTCGATAACTTCAAAATAATAAATGACACCTACGGGCATGAGAGTGGCGACAGGGTTCTTAAGGAGTTTGCAGAAACCATAAAAACCTCTATCAGGGGGAGTGATCTCTTTGCAAGGTATGGTGGAGATGAATTTATAGCATACTTTCGAAATTCCGATATAAAAGATATAGAAAATAAAATATTGACTATAAAAGAAAAATTTAATCAAAATTCTCTTGTTTTTGAAGGTAAAGAATATACTACCAGGTTTAGTATGGTATAGCAGGATTTCCTGAAGACGGGACATCTGTGGAGGTGCTGCTTCGGAAGGCAGACAGCAAAATGTATGAATATAAACGGAAGAACAAATAGGAGAGATAACAGATGGACAGCAGTACCGCATTTTTAAAAATAAAAAATGGGAGAAATATTTTTCTCAGGTCATGGTATCCGGATGATAAATCTGATCTGAAAGGGATAATACTGATATCTCATGGATATGCTGAACATTCAGGCCGCTATAACCATACAGCAGAATTCTTTACAAATAAACAATATGCAGTTTATGCACCTGATCATTATGGTCACGGCAGATCAGACGGAATAAAAGCAGATGTACCCAATTTTAATATATTTGTGTCTGATCTTCTTTTTACTCTGAAAGAAATAAAGAAAATAGAAGCTGATAAGCCTATCTATCTCTTTGGCCACTCAATGGGTGGTGCAATTGCCATTATACTGGCATCACAGGCAGAAGATGAAATTAAAGGGCTTATACTTTCCGGAGCCGCAATTCGAATAGACGGAGGAGTTTCTGATACTGTAAAACTAATCTCAAAATTTATGGCTAAATTGTGCCCTACCTGCCTCTGGTTAAGTTTGGAGTCGAAGGACTATCCAAAGATCAAAAAGTCATAGAAGACTACAAAACCGACCCCTACAACTATAATGGAAAGGTAAGAACAAGAATGGGACGGGAGATGCTTAGATCGGAAGAGATAATAAGCGAAAATCTTCTTGCAGATATTACCCTGCCTGTTTTAATACTTCACGGAGAAAAAGATCGAGTTATAAGTCCGGATTGCAGCAGAATAATTGATGCAAATATAGGATCCGGAGATAAAGAACTCAGGATAATGGATAATCTCTATCATGAGATTCTGAATGAACCGGAAAAAGAGCACGTCCTTGAAGTTATTGGAGAGTGGCTGGACAAAAGAAACTGACAGAGACTCTCTGTTTACGCGTTCTTTACTATTACCATAACTTCTTCGAGGGTTAATTTCTCAATAATTGAATTTTCCTTTTTATCGTCCGGAAGTTTGATATTTTTCTTTCCGTACTTGATATAGGGACCATACCGGCCGTCGACAACAGAAAGAGATACTTTATCATCCCCCTGGGTTCCAAAATCCTTTAGAATCGTTCTACTCCCTCTTCCCTTCTTTGGTTCAGCAAGAATTTCCAAAACTCTCTCCAGGGTTACCTCAAAAAGATCGTCCCCTTTTTTCAGAGATCTGAATTCATCATTATACAATATATACGGTCCGAATCTTCCTTCATTGACCCTTATTTCACCACCGGTTTCAGGATGCATCCCAACCAGTCGGGGTAAACTCAACTGTCTCAGAGCATCTTCCAGGTTTACCTCCCTGGGTTTCTTCCCCTTAGGAAGGCTTGCACGCCTGGGTTTTGGAACATCATCGGTTTTTTCTCCCAACTGGAAATAGGGACCGTAACGTCCTGTAAGACAGTAAATATTCTCTCCTGTTTCCGGATCCGTTCCCATGGGTACAGGACCATTCTTCTGGAGGTCAATAATTTCCAGAATATCCGCCCTGGAAAGATCGGCAGGAGCAATCTCCTCGGGAATGGAGGCATGAATACTTTCACCTCCCTCTTCGGGTTCAAGTATAAAATAGGGACCGTACTTACCTACTTTTATCCCGGAAACAGGACCCAGGTGAGGAAGATGAATTGTTCTGGCCTCTTCGGGCTTTATCTCTTTTTCTCTGTGTTCGACCTGTCCTTTCAGCCCATTTTTACCAAGATAGAATTTTTCCAGATATTTTATTCTGTCAATTTTCCCCAGGGATATTTCATCGAGAGCACTCTCCATCTCAGATGTAAAACTGTACTCAATTAGATAATGAAAATGATTTTCCAGGAGCTGAATAACCGCAAAACCGGTAAAAGTAGGAATCAATGAAGTTCCCTGCTTCCTTATATACTGCCTGTCAAACAGTGTATTTATTATTGAGGCATATGTGGAGGGGCGTCCGATTCCCAGTTTTTCCAGCTGACTTACCAGAGCAGCTTCTGTATATCGTGAAGGAGCCTTGGTTTCATGCCTGACTGAAGCAAGACTGGCCGGAACTACTTTCTGACCCTCTATAAGTTCCGGAAGAAATGTTTCTTTATCATCCAGAGCGGCATCAGGTTCATCCTTACCCTCTACATATACCCGAAGAAATCCGGGAAAGGCTATTCGTGTTCCCGTTGCAGTAAAAACCGCATCCCCTGCTCCAATTTTAGCAGTGGTGGATACCTTGGAGGCATCTTTCATCTGGGAAGCAAGAGTTCTCTTCCAGATCAGGGTATAGAGAGACAGCTCCCTGCCATCCAGACCTGTTTTGTCGGGATGAACAAATATCTCACCAGCCGGGCGGATAGCCTCATGAGCCTCCTGAGCTCCCTTCGATTTAGAAGAAAACTGTCTTGGTGATTCGGTTAAATATGAATCTCCAAAAAGACGTTTAACACTTTCTATAGCCCCATTTGTCCCTTCGCTGCTTAATGTTGGAGAATCCGTTCTCATATAGGTAATAAAACCCTGTTCATATAGTCGCTGTGCGGTTCTCATAGTCTCTCTTGCCGACATCCGGAGCTTTCTGTTCCCATCCTGCTGAAGGGTGGATGTAATAAAGGGAGGAGCCGGTCTCTGCCTGGAAGGTCTCTCTCCAACAGAAAGAACCTTCCACTCTCCGGACTTCAAAGAACTCTCGAGATCAGCAGAAGTGACTTCATCCAGAACGAGAACGTTCCTGTTATGGAGCAGTTCTCCTGTAGAGGGATCAAAATCCTTTCCTGTAGAAACCCTTACCCCCCTGACTGATTCGAGCTTAGCATTAAAAACCTCATTTTCACGCCCCTCTCCAGGAACTATTGATGCAGAAAGATCCCAGTAAACTGCCTTTTGAAAACGGATTCTTTCCCTCTCCCTGTCAACAATAAGACGAAGACCAGGAGACTGAACCCTTCCTGCGGACAATCCGTAAGAAATTTTCTTCCAGATCAGAGGAGAAAGTGTATATCCGTATAATCTGTCAAGAATACGCCTGGTTTCCTGGGCATTCACAAGATCTATATCTATGTCTCTGCCTGTTTCGAGAGCTCTTTCTATGGCTTTTTTGGTAATTTCATGAAAAACCATCCGTTTTACCGGAACTTTTGGTTTTAATATATCAACAAGATGCCAGGAGATACTCTCCCCCTCTCTGTCCTCATCTGTCGCCAGAAGCAGAAGATCCGCTTCTTTAAGCTTTTTCTTCAGTTCTCTGACAATTTTCCCCTTACCTTTCGGAGTCACATATAGAGGTTTAAAATTAGTATCAACATCAATACCAAGTCTGGTCCATTCCTCCCCCTTAAGATTTTTGGGGATATCTGCTGCAGATGTGGGAAGATCCCTGACGTGACCAATACTGGCGTCCACAGTATAGTTTGATGGAAGAAATTTTCTAATTGTCTTTGCTTTAGTCGGAGATTCAACAATTACAAATATTTTTTTACTCATAGCATTAACCTAACCCTTAAGGATGTTACAGACCAAATATCTGGCTCTGTATGGTACAATTCATGTAATGTTATATATTTTTTAATAAATATCAACTTGTATGATAATCTATTCTGAATTATTGTATAAATATGCACAGTAAATTCTTCGAAAAAAGACTTAAGGTGGTTGCCCACAGGGGAGATTCTGCATTTTTCCCGGAAAACACCCTTCCTGCATTCATGAGTGCTGCCGGACTGAAAGTAGACTGTATTGAAACTGATGTTCACCTGACAAAAGATGGAGTATGTGTTATCTGGCATGATGATTCAATGGAGAGGACAACAGGAGACAGAGGTCTTATATCTGAGAAAAAATATTCAGATATACTTTCAATGGATGCCGGATATATGTTCTCAGGAGATAATGGTAAAACATATCCTTTCCGGGGTAAGGGAATTACCATTGCCACCCTGGATGAGCTACTCAAATCTATTCCGGAAATGCG
>JAJRQE010000161.1 GCA_024280415.1 Spirochaetota bacterium
CTTTAAATGGTGTTGATTTTGATCTTTACAGGGGAGAAATCCATGCATTGACAGGCGATCACAGATCTGGAAAATCTACTCTTGCCAAAATTCTAACCGGACATGAACGAAAACAATCCGGAGAAATTTACCTCAATGGTGAAGAAATACAATCTTTTTCCCCCAAATCTGCTATAGAAAACAGAATAGGAATGGTTTACCAGGAGCAGAAAATAATTCCCTACATGAATGCAGTTGAAAATATTTATATTGGTCGAATGCCTAATTTTTATATAAGCAAGAAAGATCACCAGTCCATGCAGCAGGAGTGTAATAAACTTTTTGAAACCTTTTCTATTGATATAGATATTAACCTGCCAGTTAATATGCTGACAGACGGGGAAAGACAGGTAATCGAAATAGCAAGAGTATTGTCATTAGGTACTGAAATTATAATTGTTGATGAAATTTCCCGCAGATTCACACCTAAAGAACTGGATATGGCTTTTAAAATTCTGCGTACATGCAAGGAGCAGGGAAAGTCGGTAATATACATAACCTCAAACATAGATGAAATTTTTAATATTGCAGACCGAGTAACAGTCCTAAAGGAAGGTGTAAGAAGGGGAACAGAAGCAGTAAACTCCATAGACCGATCCAGGCTAATCAATATGGCTTACAGCTTTGCTTTAAACCTTGAAGAAAAAAAGCAGGAAAATGATAAACTCCATTTTTTGAACAGATATGATGAATCTATTATTAAAGATTTACCCATAGGCATGGTTCTTCTGGACAGCGAAAATAATATATTACTAAGTAATCCAGCTGCAGATAAAGTGATGGGTATAAAAAAAGAAAACCATACTTTTACTGTATTGATAGATAAGCTGGAAGAAAAATTTCAAAACGAAATTATCGAAAAAATAAATAAGCAGGAACTTTTTGCATGGAATAAATTAATTCTTAATAATGATAAAATTATTAAACTCAAATCGTACCCTATCTACAACGAACAGGATCTGTTTATAGGAACAGATTTATTTATTGAAGATATTTCAGTCGATTATGTAACAAAAGAATACCTGCTTAGAGCCGAAAAAGTAGCCTCAACAGCAGAACTTGCGGCTGGAGTGGCACACGAAATTAATAACCCTCTTGGAATAATCCAAAACTATATTGAACTATTAAAACTAAAAGAAAGAGATAAAGATGACAGCTCTGCAATTATGCAGATTGAAAGTGAGCTTAATAGAATTGTAGAAATTGTGGGATCTCTATTATCTTTTTCAAGAGTTAACAATCTTGAAAAACGTAAATTAAATATAAATTTATTACTCGATGAAATTGTAATGCTTCTGGGGCATAAAACAAGTCCTAAGAATATAGCAGTGGAAAAAAATTATGAAAATGAGGATATATTTATTACAGGACAGGAAAATAAACTAAAACAGCTTTTTATGAACATAATAGTAAACTCCATAGAGGCTGTACTAGATCTTGGAATAATAGAAATTGGAATAAAAAAGAACGGAACAGACGATTCTGTTTTGATATCAATTTCCGATAACGGATACGGCGTTCCCGAAAACATTCACACAGATATTTTTACCCCTTTTTACACTACTAAAATGACTAAAACCAATACAGGGCTGGGTCTATCTATCTGTCAGCATATTGTAGAAAATCATGAAGGGATTATTACCTTTACCAGTAAACCTGGGAAGGGTACCATTTTTAGAGTCCAGCTGCCTTTGTAGTTTATTATTTACAGGGAGTCTCCTTAATAGTCTTTACCATCATCTCAAAATTATCCATTGGTGTATCCAGCTGGACATGATGTGTAGGCCCAAGTATAAGGCCTCCATTCTTCCCAATGGTATCAAGTCGTGTTTCTATCTCTTTTTTTACATCAGTAGGTTTTCCAAAAGGAAGAGTATACTGTTCATCAATGGTTCCCCAAAAGGAAAGTTTATCACCAAACTTCTTTCCAAGATCTGCAGGATCCATGGAAGCAGGTTGTATAGGATTAAGGATATCCAGACCTATCTCTATAAGATCTGGAATAATGGGTTCTATAACCCCGTCAGAATGATAGGCTATTTTTATATTTGGATTGATAGATTTTAGAGAGGAAAAAAAGTGAGCCATTTTAGGTTTAAAAAACTGCCTCCACATATCCGGAGAGATCATCATTGCATTCTGACCACCCATATCATCACCGGTCCAGATCATATCCACACCCATCTTTACAAGTTTTTCTGCTGCAGCAAGATGGTATTTGTAGGGAATATCCAGAATCTCTTCTGCAAGTTCAGGATTTAATACAAAATCCATCATTAACTTATCGAGTCCTCTAAGAGCCCAGGCTGTTTCAAAAATTGTTGTAACTGTTACACCGCATATCCAATAATCTTTCTTATACTTAGACAAAAGACTCTCAGCACCTGTATACAGTTCTGATCGGGCAGGATCAGGAGCTTTATAGGAACTTATATTATTATCATCACTTAGGGGGTTACCGGTTATCTCTGTATATCTGCCTGTTCCAAATTTTGTAGTGTATTCTGCAGTATTCCAGCCAATGCCCCATTCATCGGTATACTCTTTAATATTTTCATCATCATTATAATAACTATCTGCCCAGCCTACAGAGGTTAGAAGAATATCTTCATCCAGAGCTATTTCAAGATCACAGTTGTTACCACCGCCATGAGGGTTATGATTCTTATCAGTTAGACTCATTTTATCTGCCAGTCTGTCTGCAAACTCCGGAGTAAAACTTATCTGCATGGGACATCGATCGGGAA
>JAJRQE010000162.1 GCA_024280415.1 Spirochaetota bacterium
CTGCAATGGTACCAAACATATATTTTTTATAGAAAACCCTGGTAAAACCTGATTCCACCATTATTTTCTGTATTTCATCTGCAGAAACAAATGCCCTGGTTGTCTCCGGCAAATAGGTGTATGCAGACTTACTCCCCGAAATAAGAGTCCCAATAAAAGGGATTATTTTTAGAAGATAGAAATTAATAAGCGGACGTAAAAGATTTTTTCCAGGGGGGGTGGTGTCCAGGCAGGCTATTCGCCCACCAGGTTTTAAAACTCTGAACTGTTCAACGAAGGCACCGTAAACATCCCCTGCATTGCGCATTAGATATGCAGATGTTACAACATCGAATTCATCATTTCCAAATGGAAGGCAAAGAGCATCACCTTCAATCCATTCAACTTTATAACTTTCCCGAATTCTCTTCCTGGCTACTTCGAGCATACCCGTTGAAAAGTCCAGACCTGCTATTCTATTCAGACTAAATCCCCTTTTAAAGATCTCCAGAATCACATCTCCGGTACCTGTTGCTACATCCAGGAAGTTATCACCATCTTTTAACCCTGAAAGCCGGATAAGTTCATTTCTCCAATATCTGTCCTGGCCAAAGGTCATTAATTTATTTATCAATACATACTTGGGAGATATTTTATCGAACATCTCCCTTATACGATCTGGATTTTTACCTTTCATTTTTAACCCTTCCCCTGGAAAATCTCCATTCAAGAATATCTATTACAGAGTAAAGAAGTAATCCCATGATGCTTATAGCAAAAATTCCTGCATACATCTCTCTGTACCTTAAAGTCTGATATGCTTTTACCATAATATAGTATCCAAGGCCATATTCAGTTAAAGACTGTTCCGCTATAAACAGAACAGCCAGAGATGCTCCAACCGAAACACGTATGGATGTTAATATTGCAGGAATAGATGCTGGAAAATAAACAAACCTCAACAGAGCAAGGCGACCGGCACCCAGGGTTCTGACTGAGTTAATAAGTGATTCCTCCAGAGCGGCTGATTCATCCCTTACAACTACAAGAATCTGAAAAAACAGGATAAGACTGATTAAAAATATTTTGGAGAAATTACTGATACCAAAAATAACATAGAGAACAGGAAGAAGAACAATTTTTGGAATTGCAAATAATACAGATATAAGGGGAGCAAAAAAATTATTTATTTTTTTGAACTGCCCCAACCCCAGACCAACAGGAACTGCTGCAGCTACGGCGATAAGAATTGCAGAAACAACTCTTAATAAACTAACTAAAAAATGGATTCCAAGCTCTCCGACCATTAAGCGGAAAAACAGGGGAAGTACAACAAGAGGAGAGGGCATTATAGGTTTGTTAATAATAAGTGACAGACCTTCCCATAGAATAAGGAACATTATAAGTCCTGCCAGAATATTTTTTATTGTAAACTGTTTCAATTCAGGTTCTCCATAAAGTTTTTTGCGCTATCCCACATATTCTACTTTAAATAAAGCTCTTCTCTAAACAATCGCTGTTTTAGTGGCGCAAAAAGCCAAAAACAGTTCAATTCAATAGACATCGCACAAGCCTCCCATAATATTCTGCAAATCGCGACAGACCTTCCTAAAGTCAGCTGTTCCCCTGAAATGTCCGGAGCCTGATTCAGGGTTATCATAAATAAGGGGTTCCATCCCCGCTTCCCGTATGACAAGAATACGTTTGCCCAAAAATACAGCCTCTTCCAGATTGTGAGTCACAATTATTCTTGTACGACCACTATTCTGATCAAGATCCAGTATAAGATTCTGAAGAGACTCCTTTATTCTTATATCCAGTGACGAAAAGGGTTCATCCATAAGGAGGAGGTCAGGCTTCAGAATCATAGTTCTGGCAATCGTCCCCCGCTGTGCCTGCCCTCCCGAAATTTCAGAAGGGAATTTCTCCCTGATATCCATGATTGAAAGACGATCGAGCCAGTACTCAATTAATTTATCGTCAGAATTTCTGTTATATTTATAGTCTGTAGGGGAGTGCTTTCCATCGGCACCGTAGAATTTACGAATCTTAAATCCTAACCTGATATTTTCCTCTAGAGTAGCCCAGGGAAGCAAACTATTTCCCTGCATAATAAACCCTGTTTCCGGTCGAATCCCCCCGGATGCTTTCCCATTTATTAGAACTTTACCCATTGAAGGACTTAACAGTCCGCCAAGAAGGTAAAGCAGTGTTGTTTTTCCTGCACCGGACAAACCAAGGACAGCCCAGGACTCCCCTGATTCTATATTCCAGTTGAATCCATTAAAAATAACAGTGGAATCGGGATAAGAGA
Organism: Spirochaetota bacterium; assembly: GCA_024280415.1. Taxonomy (GTDB): domain Bacteria; phylum Spirochaetota; class Spirochaetia; order B11-G9; family B11-G9; genus JAJRQE01. Next base: position 2,294 of record JAJRQE010000162.1, read on the forward strand.
ATTTAAGGTCTTTAATTCTAACCATCTTGTTCCAAAAAGTTAGTCATTTTTTATTATAAACTGACTGCTTACACTGTCCTCATAATCAGGATAAGTATCCAGAAGTTTCTTTTCATGCAGCCAAAGAACAACATCATCCCACTGCTCCTTATCCGGTACTTCCATAATTGGAAAAAGCGGAATTTTAAAACTGTCCTTTATTATCTCAGGTAATCCTATCTTTTCCAGCAGAAGCTGCCTGTAAGATTCCGGTGATCCGTTTATAGCTTTTGCACCACTATTCCATGCATCTATAAATCCAGATACAAGCTCCTCTTCAGAATCTACCAAAGAAGCTCTGAAACTGAGGACACTGACAGAATATTTGGAATAGGAAAGGTCATCAATTACAGGCACAGCTCCGGCAGCCAGTGCTGCTGCACCGAGAGGATCAGGCAGCATTGCAGCCAAAATAGTACCGTTCATTAATAATTGGTATCTTTCAGGAATAACAGGAACATTTTTTGTAACAATAGAAGAAATATCAACCCCATCTGACAAAAGAATCCGTTCTGTAAGATACTCAATGACTGTATTCCTGGATACTGCTATGGGTATATTTTTAAGATCTGCAGTTGTTGAAACAGAACTTCCAGGTGAAGCCAGAATTCGAAAAAGAGGGCTGCCGGACATGGGCCTTCTGGCAGTTATAACGGCCTTAATCTGTATATTCTCTCTATTAAAAAGTGCAAGAGTAGATAGCTCATTCAGCATACCATCTATTTCTCCGGACTGCATAAGCCGGTCACGTTCGACAGGGTTTGCTACTGGCAGAATGGTAACATCCAGATTATTATCATTAAAATAACCATTTTCCACTGCAGCATACAGAGGCAGGGAATCAACTACTGGAAGAACTGCAACAGAAACGGAGAAATTACCATTTGTGGTATCTGCGCGACCCGAGGCAAATAGCTGCCCGGTCATAATGGATAGATAGAAAATTAAAAGAATAATTTTTGCCAGGTGTTTTTTCACAATTTGGAACCTCACTGCTTGTTTTGTCTGTTAAATTTGTACTCTACACAAGCTGTAGATGTCAATGCTTTTTGCGCTTTATCCTGGTCATAGACTTCGTCTATTGCTCGGACAGGAGTCGTACCGGAAGGACGTAGTCCTGAGGCTGGTCGCAACTTCGTTGCTGCTCGGATATGCGTCCTTATCC
>JAJRQE010000163.1 GCA_024280415.1 Spirochaetota bacterium
ATAAAAACCATCCATTGTATATAACATATTCAGTTCTGCAGGATAAACCTTACATTCCAGGTTATGTTCTTCAATTGTTTTTGTCAAATCGTCAACATTTACTGTGTTAAAACTAAACATACCATAATGATGAGGAATCATAAAGGGGATTTGTAAATCAGAGATAAGCTGCAGAGCTTCAGTAAAATAGAAATTCCCGGCAATTTTATAACGTCTTAAAATATCACTCCTTCCATTTACAGGAAGCAAAGCCAGATCTATCCCAAAATCATCCAGTTTTTCATTCAATCCAGGATAGGGAATACAGTCACCAGAATGATAAACCGTTAGTTCACCAAAATTCATTATATAGCCCAGGTAAAGATTGTGTCCCTGTGAGTCCTCATCAAGCTCTTCATGTGCAGAAGCAACTCCATGTATGGAGATATTCTCCTTAAGTATAGCCTTTTTCCCATCATCCATGCCTATCATTTTATTTTGGGGGATGCCTCTCTCCAGCCCAATATTTATGGAAGCCTTTGGAAGAATGAACCTACAATCTGGATTATTTTGCTGAATCACCGGAATCAAACCTGGATCCATATGATCTGAATGGGAATGAGTAAAGATATAATAATCTATATCAGTAAGATTTACTGGTGATATTGGAGGGTTGATCATCCTTGTGTGGGGATATTTCTTCCCTCTGTATTTTATAGCCAGTACATCCGAGAGATATGGATCCAACAGGAGAGTTGTTTGTTGAAAACGTAAGATAAACCCTGCCTGTCCCAGCCACCAGAGTCCAATTCCGGAGTCTGTGAATTCCCGATATTTATAATTATTATCTTTTTTTATAGAAAGCTGACTTGCTGGTCTGATCATTAACCTTTTCCTTCATAGAATGAATTCATAACCTTTAATAGATGTTTATAATCGTCCGTCCGGGAGGAGAAATAATCCCAAAAGTCTTCCGGACATTCAACTGAATTTCCTGTTTCAATCCATGCTTCGACTGCGACAGCAGGGTCATCAAATACACCGACTGCACAACCTGCAATTATGGCTGATCCCAAAGGAGCTCCCTGATTTTTTGATATTGAGGTAACAGGAATCTGAAGGACTCCTGCCTTCATCTGTTTCCATACTAAATCGGTATCACCTCCTCCGGTGATTCGCATCTCCCGGAGAATCAGATCAGGAAGCATATCCAATAGTGACTGCCTGTAAATCCCGTATTCAAGGGCTACACTTTCCATGATTGCCATGAATAATGCTATATTATCGTGTTTCCATTCCAAACCCGCAAAAGTCCCTCGAAGGGACGGTTGACTGGGAGAAACCCGACCGGCCATATGCGGAATAAAAAGAGGATTGGAATCAGATATATAAGATAGATCACCTGAAAGTCCTTTAAACCTGTCGGGGTCATCCGGATCTCTGCCCAATATTTCCCGGACATACCATTCAAGATTCATTCCTCCACCTTTGATATAGGCATAAGGGTGCCACAAGCCTTCTATAACCGATGCTCCACATCCCAATACCCGTGTTTCAATATCTGCACAAAATCTGTCTGTTGTAGCGGCAAAAACACTGGCTGTACCCGCCACATCCACACATATTCCCGGTTTTACCGCACCGCAGGAAAGAAAAGAAGCTGCTGTATCACCACATCCCGCAGCCACAGGAATCGGATTAGGTAAACCACATTTCCTGGCCATCTCAGAAGTCATCTCACCTACAATATCAGTGGAACGAACTATCTTAGGCAGTTTATCTCCCTCTATTCCAAAGAGCGAAACAAGATGTTCATCCCAACTCGATTCCTGATTATCTGCGAAACCGGAAAAATGGAGATAGGTGTTATCGATAAATGCCTGATCGCCGGAAAGGCCGCACAAACGCATAGCAGCGTATCCTCCGGGTTGAACAAACTTGTGTATTTTTTTATAGATTTCAGGACGTTCATACTGCCACCAGAGTTTTTTTGGACCGTGATTAAAACTGGGTGGATTTCCTGTTTTTTGAAGAATCTCTCTTCCTGCTGTTTTTTCCATCTGCTTAATATAGGGCGCACATCGGGTATCCAGCCAGGAATCATAGGGCGTAATTGCCCGACCATCTTCCCCTACCCCTATAATACCAGCCATTTGGCCGTCTATCGCCAGACCCAGTATCCCCAGGGAATCAACACTGCTCTCTTTTATACAATCAGCAATGGCAAGGCAGACCGATTCAACCTGAAAGGCTGCATCTTCTTCTGTAATTCCAGGTTCCGGCTGAATCAGATTTGAGGGAATAAAGGAGCTTCCATGACTGACTCCACATAAATCAAACAGAGAGCATTTTACTCCCTGAGTTCCAATATCCACTCCCAGTAAATATGAATCCACCATGCCCCCTATATGGTTATGACGCTCTTCAAGCCCTTTCCTGCAGCCACATTAGCTATTACCCCAGAAATTTCATTCAAAGGAGATGATGATGTAACCAGATCTTTGACTTTCAGTACACCTTCTTCAATCAGTCTCAGACAATCACGATACTGACGTAGATTCTGCATGGTTGTTCCGGAGATAGTTAATTGTTTATAGTGAATTTCATTGGTATCAAGATAAACCAGAGATTTTCCTTTGGGCAAACCGCCGAAAAACATGATTCTCCCATTGAGTCCCACCAGAGAAAAAGCCATTTCCTGAATAGCACTCACCGAAGCAGCTGTTATGACAACATCCACTAATTTTCCTTCTGTCAGTTTTTCCAATTCCTCTTTAACCTTTCCTGCAACAGTAATTACAGAAGGAACCAAATTTTTTGCCAACTCCAGCCTTTCTCTACTCAAGTCATTGATAAAAACATGGGAAGCACCAGCCATAACGGCTATCATTGCATGCATTATTCCGATAGGCCCGGCACCTATAACAAGGACTTTGTCTCCCGGATTGATTCCAATACGCTCATAAGCATTATAGACACAGGAGAGAGGTTCTGCCAATGCAGCTTCTTCAAAACCTGTATTGTCACTAATGGGTGTTATATTTCCCTGTCGAACCGCATTAGCGGGGATTTTTACATATTCAGCAAACCCGCCGTCAATACCAACCCCCAGAGCGAGAGCCTTAACACAGATCTGTGTATTACCACCGATACAGATATCACAGACTCCACAACCGTAATTCGGCGCCACAGCCACTCGCATCCCCGGAGTATACCTGGTAACTCTGCTGCCGACTTTATCTATGATTCCAGCAAATTCGTGACCCAGCACTCTTGGGTTATCAGCATCAATACCCGGTTTCCCATTCTTAAAAAATCTGACATCTGTACCGCAGATAAATGCTGCTTTGACCTTAAGAAGAACTTCATCTTCATTTATTTCGGGAATTTTTATATCTTCTACTCTGATATCTCCCTGGCCATATAATCTGGCTGCTTTCATTTCTTCCTCCTAAAGCTTTACAGGATGCTTTTTAATTATTGATAAATTTCCGGCATTTACAACCTTTACAGCCTCCAGACCATCCAGCCCGGTTACCATAGGTATCTTATCTTCTTTGATACATTCGATAAAGTGAGCATCCTCCCGGCGATAGGCATCAATAAAAAGATTCTGCCAGCTTTTTACAAAGGGAGTATTTATTCCATTTTGTGTACAGGTCAGTACAGAAAAATTCTGATTTTTCCCTACATGGATTATGCCCTTTGTTCCCAAAATTTCCACCCGGGAATCATAGCCATAAAGAACTCCCTGAGCTCCTTCAACAAATCCCTGCGTTCCCGACTTGAGTCTACAGTTCATTATCACATTATCATAAAAATCAGGATACTCATCTTTAGCATCCGGACAACGGTAATTTCCGGCTACAGCGTAGACCTCTTCCACATAGCTGCCGCTATACCAGTGAAGGGCATCAATATCATGACTGCTTACTTCGGCCAGTGGACCATTACTTTTACTAATATCGTACATCCATGGTTTAGGGATGCTTGGGCCATGAGTGAGAGATTTAACAAGCACCACATCGCCGATCTCTCCGGCATCAATTCTTTCCTTTGCATGCATAAAACTCTCATCAAAGCGCCGCATAAAAGCCAGCTGGAGCTTAACGCCCCCTTTTTTTGCCGCATCGATCATTTCCGAACACTCATTTTTATTCATAGCCATGGGTTTTTCACAAAGAATATGTTTTCCTGCTTCAGCAGCAGCCACAACAATTTCTTTATGAAAGACCGTGGGAGCCACAACCACAACCGCATCTATGGCTTCATCTTTTAAAGCATCCCTGTAATCAAGAAAATATTTATCTATTCCCAGTTCCCGGCATGCAGCCTGGGCAGTATCTTCTACAGGATCCACCATAGCATAAAGACGGACACCCGACACCGATCCGATAAAATTTCCAGCATGGATCATACCGGCTCTGCCGCTGCCTATTACACAAACATTAAGAACATCCTTCATATCCAACTCCTAAGCAAGGGGTACAGCTGAATCAGGAGTTTTAAGCTTTATAACAGGAACAATCTTTTCTTCGGAAAGCCTCTCGAATACACTCATATCAATCTCCATTCAATATATTTCGTATTATTTTATTTTAGCATGTAATATTGTTTATAGCAATATAACTATCATTTTCTAACAAAAATACCAGATCAATCAGAAAATATCTTCTGCACCGGTGTATTTTATCATTTCACGCAATATTCTCTCATTGAAAAATCTAATCCTAATGGTCACTTGACTACACTACTACATAGCTTTACTATATTCTTGTTATCTGACATTTATTAGCATATAATCTTGTTTGGAGGAGCATATGAACCATTACAGTCCTGCGGTTAAAAGGACTATGTATTTCATCGGTGTGACCACCGGGAAATCTTCTATTATGAAAGTATTTCCCCGATGGGCTGAACATCTTGGATTAAATGCTGTAATAAAAGGATTAGATTTTAAACCCCATTCGGATCCTGCACTCTACAGGGAAGCAGTAGATTTTATTAAGAAAGATCCTCTTTCCCTGGGAGCACTTGTAACAACTCATAAACTGGATCTTATAAAAGCATGCAGGGATATTTTTAATGGATTCGGTGAATATACCTCTTTATTGGGTGAAGCAAGCTCCATCTCGAAACGAGGGTCTGAACTCTGGGCTCATGCCAAAGATCCTATTACCAGTGGATTATCACTGGATGCTATTTTGCCGGAGGGATACTGGAAAGAATCGGAAGGTGATATGCATCTTATAGGTGCAGGAGGTTCCTCCCTGGCACTTTCACTCTACCTGATCAATAAAAAGAAAAACAGCAGTGATGTCCCTGAAAAGGTGATTATCAGCAACAGAAGTAAGACTCGGCTGATCGAAATGAAATCAATACATAAAAAAATCAAGACAGATCTACATTTTGAATACATTCTGACCCCGGAACCCGAAGATAATGATCGTGTAGTTTCAAACCTGAAACCTTCATCTATGGTGATAAATGCTACAGGACTTGGAAAAGACCGACCAGGATCTCCACTGACTGATAAGGTTGTTTTTCCTGAAAATGGAATCGTGTGGGAATTTAATTATCGCGGTGATCTGATTTTCCTTGACCAGGCTAAAGCTCAGGAAAAAACAAAAAATCTGACCATACACGATGGATGGATCTATTTTATCCATGGATGGACAAGGGTGATTGCCGAAGTATTTCACATGGATATTCCAACCAGCGGCCCGGCATTCGATAAACTGGCAAACATCGCTGCAGATACAAGATCATAGATAT
>JAJRQE010000164.1 GCA_024280415.1 Spirochaetota bacterium
ATTTCTGCTTAGACTCTCCATAATTTCAGATATTTCTGAATTCTCTTCTGCAAGGTCTGCAGCAGTAAAAACCATATATACAGTTTTTCCCCAGTCTGCCTTTTTCTCTTCAAGTAGATTATCTATTATTGTATTGGACTGGGCACCTGCAATAAACGGCAGACCTATAAGTACAAGACCAATCAGAATAAGTTTTTTTACATTCATCCTTTTATTACCTCGTTTAATTCTAGTATATCCCTAAATATATAGATAATCAGTAATATTTGTATATTAATTGTTTTTTAGTTCTGTAATAATCCTGACAAGCTGATCAGCACCATTCTCTTTAAATATCATACCAGAGTATTCATTTATTCTTTTTCTCTGGTCTTCGAACTGTCGGGGTTGAGGGATAAACAATGCCTCTTTTTCGAAAAACTGAGCCTCCCAAAATGAATTATAGCCGCCGCTTGTAATAATTAGGTCAAAGGCATTGAAATAATCAACTACAGGGAATATTCCTCCTCTATAATTGGTTGAGTAGACCATATTGTATCCTTCATCTTCCAGATAAGAATATGTTTTTACGTGGTTTTCATATTCTCCGGGTTTGCCATTTATAGCAAAAAGGCAATTTTTGTTTTCGGGATCTATATTTAAATACTCGGAAGCATCTTCTCTTGTTAGAATTTCATTTTTGTTTCTAATTATCAATGGATTTATTGTAATTTTGGGATCGGGTATATAAGTTTGTTCTGCTTCTATAAGCAAATCAAATTGAGCTGGGTTAAAATGCAGTACTTTTCGTGGCAGAGGTATATTAAAATATAATTCAGATGCTACTTTATTATTCAGATTTGTAGATAAAAAAACTTTTTTAAAGGAGAAATTATCCATAAATTCAGCAATTGTGAACCATTCAAGATCGACTATTAAAATGTCCGGGTTCAGGCTTTCCAGGGTAGTGTAAAGTATCGATTGCCTGTAAAAATTACCAGTAAGCAAATCTTCGTGTTCTATGGGGATCTCTATGTGCTTGTAGTTAAACTTGTCAGACAGATAAGCAAATTTACAACTGCTTAAAATGGTGTATTCAAAGGAAATGTTTTTTCTTTTTAATGCATTCCCAATTGATATTCCTTTAATGATTCTTCCGGAGCCTGTAGTTCCTGATGTATAGTAGACAATGGTTATCATTAACACCAACTAAGAAATCTGAAAAACCCAACTCCATCAACAACATTTCCATATGATCCATATACATCCCAGTTTGCTCCATTAATATCATCAAAAGAAGCTAGCTGTGCATATCCTCCACTATCAATTACATCGATTACGGTAACCTTTTTATTCATAATTGCAACAAAGTTGTATGGTTGGTAAAACACACCAGTTCCGCCTCCTGTCCCGGTAGTTCCATAAGAATCAAGAAGATTTAAATCAAGATCAAATTTCTCAATTGGTACACTACCACCACTTTTGGTTGCATAAATTTCTCCGTTGAGGATTGTGATATCATATGCTTCTTCACCAACCGACCCTGTATATGATGCCAAGAGTATTTTAGAACTTGAGTATTTCCCTACCCAGGCACTTGAGCTTACTGCACCAATACTTCCTGATAGATATACATTACCGGCATCATCTACAGCAATACCTGTAATAGCCCCTGATGCTGGTGTAAAGAATAAGTTTCCAAGAGTTGTGCTTCCGGTATAATCTGTCCAATAAACATTATAATTGGCAGCAACTCCATAGATCCTATTATTTTTTTTATCAATCGCTACACTTTTTATTGAGGTAGGAGCAGCAGTGTTTGAGAGAATAAGAACAGGATTTGTATCAATTATTGAACTAATTCGTATTATACCTGCATATTCATTTGTATTATTGTTAGCGATATAAATTTGTCCATATTGATCGATATCAACATCGTATGGGAAAAAATTACTATTTGTCACAAATCCAAGATCTGTTCCAGTTGCTGTTGCCCACCCACTATCTGACATATCATCAATCTGAACTATTCTATTATTATAGGCGTCCGGAACAACAATCTTTGTGTTCTCTATTCCCATCGAGATATTAATAGTTATCTTTCCGGTTGTAATATCTGATGTAGTTGTCCCTTTGTAAGTATTAATAACACCAGTTCCTCCCATATTAACTGTAAGCTCAAAAGTAATATCATTTCCCGGAGGAAGAGCCAGGGATATCTGGCCGGGAACTGTTGTAAGTGAACTAAGGGTAGTTTCTCCTATTATTACTCCATCAGCATCTGTTGCTGTAAGTGTAATTGAGTCAACAGCAGATACATCCGGAATTCCTATTGCCCGAATTGAAGGTGTAACCGTTTTTGTTAGTGGAGCTCCGAAGAAACAACCAGATAAAACCATAGTAATTATTACAGGTAAAAGCACCAGAAGCAGAATCTTTTTTAAACTGTTAAATACCATTTGCATAATTCACCTCAAATTATTGTATTAATTAAATCCATAAAAACTCAATTGAACAGCTAATTTCAGTGGAACACAGGCAGGTAGAAGACTGAACAAAAAGAAGCTTTAAAAATTTTGCCCCTTTTTTATATCATGTCATGGTATAGTATATCCCATAGCTTATATTAATACACTGTTGAGCTTCCTGTAAAACTATTTTTTTTCAAGAAGCTGTTATGGGGTCGAAAAGTTAAACTATTTCTTGGTAAATTAGTGTGTTTTAGTGCAAGTAGTGGAGGATTAAATGAAAAAGCAAATCAGACTTATCTATATAATACCGGTTGCAGTTACTCTTATCTTATCGGTTTTAAGCTTTTTCAGTTTCTTTGAATCAGGGGAACGGGGATTGTTTGATCTTCTTCTTCATGTAAAACCAGCGGTAACTGAGGATAACTCGATACTTCTTATTGATATAGATGATCCCTCCATAGCCCAGGTTGGAGTCTGGCCCTGGAGTAGGGATATTATGGCAGACGGGCTTATTCTCATGAAGGAGATGGGTGCTGAATATGTTGTTTTCGATATTGAATACACCGAACAGAGCCCACTTGGAGTAAATGCCAGTGTCCTTGAAAAAGATATTCCTGCACTGTTTGAAGATGAGTTTTCAATTATCGGGCAGAATATTACAGATCTTTTTACTGCCATAGCTGCCGGGTATATAAGTATCGAAGACGCTTCATCCTATATTACGGATCTTCAGTCTCTGAACAATGACTCCAGGGATATCCTTTTACAGAAGGTTGCAGACATAGCAAGAGACAATGACAGTTATCTCGGAAGTGCTGCCGGTTTCTTCGGGAAGGCTTTTTTTACGATCAATCTGCTTCCTTCCGAAGAGGGTACTTTGACCGAGGAACATAAAAATTATGCTTTCGATATAGCGGCTCTTAAGAACGTTAAAAACAGTGAAGGATTTCTTTTAAAGGCAGAAGATATCCGTCCGGTAATTGTTCCGGTTTTAAAAAATGCTGCAGGTGCCGGGTTTCCCAATGTCTCTGTGGATTCTGATGGTGTAATGCGCAGGGTTTATCTCTTGGGTGAATTCGAGGATAGGTTTTTCCCCCAGCTGGTACTTTCTCCCCTCCTGGATCTTCTGGGTAATCCGGAAATTGAACTCTATAAAAACAGGCTCATTATCAAAAATGCCGAACTAAAGGGGAATCCTCCGGAGGATATAACTATTCCTTTGACAGTAGACGGACGAATGCTTATAAACTGGCCCCGAAAAGATTATATCGAAAGTTTCAGGCATTTAAGCTACTATGAACTCGTTTTAAATAAGGAGCTGGAAGACAGATTACTCGAAAACCTGAAAAATATGAGCAGTGCAGGATACCTCTCCTACTATCAGGGGGAAGATGATCTTCCTGGAGTTTATCAGTATGCAGAGGATCTTAAGAAGGAGATGCTTGCTTCCGGGAACAGTGATTCCATTGGAGATTACAGGGATATAAGAGAGTATTTTTTTAGCGAAGTGGGTAGCTTCCTTGCAGGTAATGCAGAAGATATGCTGATGGCGGATATAGATGCAGTTCTGGCCTCGGATGAGGTGGCGGAAGATGTCAAAAATGACTATGCGGGTATTAAAGCAGAAGTTCCAGGTTTTTTTATTGGTTTAAGGGATATTTATGACAGTCTGGATAAATCCAGGGCTAAAATCAGTACTGCACTTACAGGTTCCTTCTCTATAATCGGACAGACCGGTACCTCTACCACTGATATTGGAGTAAACCCCTTTGAAGAAGAATATATGAATGTTGGTATTCATGCCTCTACCCTTAATACCATTCTTTCCGGTTCCTTTCTTGACGACAGCCCCTGGTGGTATTCTTCAATTATTGCACTGATTCTGTCCATTGTCATAATGCTTATTATTAGAAATCTGAGACCTCTTTACTCTGTTATGGTGGGATTTATTTTTACTATATTGGTTCTTGCCGGGGGGGCACTTTTCTTTATTACCACAGGTATTTATGTTGAAGTTTTAACACCTGTCCTTTCTGTCCTCGTCACTGTAATATTTATATTTATTATGAATTTCTTTATGCTGGAGAAGGAGAAGAGTTTCATAAAAAATGCCTTTTCCCATTATCTTTCTGCAGATGTTATCAACGAACTTATTCTCGATCCCGACAAACTCAATCTGGGGGGTGAGAAAAAGAGG
>JAJRQE010000165.1 GCA_024280415.1 Spirochaetota bacterium
TAAATAAAAAGTATGGATCTTTTGAGGATCAGGTTAATTTGGAAGTAGCAAACGCAGAAGGTTATACAAATAACTCCGACAACTGGGCTCTTGGACGTGCAATGCTTGAAGACCAGGTAGGTCTAAACTGGGGAAATGGTACTTATACAAAAGAAGATGGTACAGAAGTAAACTACAACGGTCTTTTCGATAAAGATAATGCAGACAATATAACAGTGAATGAGGTATTAAAATCTCTTAAAATGGAAGATATAACAAAACTTGCAGCAGTACTTAGCCATGAGAATACTCACCGGCTGGATTATAAAGCAGATAGAGATACCTACGAAGCGGCTGCACACTTTAACGGATTAAATACTTATAATGACTTAAAGAATGCTTTTGATCTTAAAGGGGATTCTACTTTCTCCATGCAGATGATCTCTGCTTTAATGGAACCTGGGAATTATCTGGCTAATGCGGGGGGTGTTGATTTCTGGACAATGAATAAGAATGGAGATCTTATAGAAGACGGAGACGGATGGTTAAGAGATCAAAACGGGAACTACAAGCTAGATAAAAACGGAAACAAGATTGGAGCAGCAGGAATAGAAACGGGGCTGCTAAATATTCTAAATGGAGGCACTTCCGGTGTTGCATATTCTGAGTTTACAGATGAACAAATACTGGCAGCTCAGGGATTAATGACAAGTGCTGGTTTTAGACCTTCCAGCGGTGATTCTCCCCGTACTTTTATGTGGACAAAAGGGAATGATGGTATAAGTATTGGTTCAAATTCCATTCTGTCCGGGTTTGGAAATAGCGTTGGCGCTCCAGTACTAATGAATGGTCTGGATGCACTATCTGATTCTGTGGTTAATGGTGATATCTCTGCCTTTTTCAGTCATAATTCAGTTCCTTCAAAAGCACAAAGCAGATTTAGTAATTATCTGGCTGCTAAAATGAATTTCTATGGTGGAACTCATCAGTTATTGTCCTCTGATACTCTTGCAAAATCCAGAATATCCGGTTGGTTTGGTCCTGATAATTATTATCCGGATGGTCAGCATAAAGGGGGAGATGTTGCTCGAAAAGATGAAACTGTGAGTATTAGTGGAGATGCTATATATGCTTATTATGGGGGAAGAATAAATGGTCTTCGATATGATACTACCAGCTCTGGTTTTTCTGTAATTGTAGAACATGGTTTTAATTTTGAAGACTATTTCTATAGCACAGGGGTGCGTTCACAATATATGCATATGTTGAATACTCCTGCATTTAATAATGGAGATATGGTAAATGCAAATTCTATAATGGGTAAAGTGGGAAACACTGGTGGGGTTAAGCCTAAACCTACTGCTGCTTCACCACTTAATGGAACACACCTGCATTGGGAGTTGACAGGTGATAGAGCGGCAACAAGCTCGGCGTCATCTAATTGGAATATGTACAGTAGCCGAAGGGATATGTTTTTATCACAGGTTGGAGGCATTGAATCCTCAAATTGGAGTGAATATAAAACATCAACCCAGAACTACTGGGCAGATAAGGATCAGTACAAGAATTTCTATTTTAATATTAATTCGGTTATAAAATCATGGGAGTTTTAAAATGATTTTAAAGAGACCTCTAATTACATTTTTTTTGCTTTTTTCTATCTTCATTATTTTTAATAGTTGTACCAAAGAAAATGGGGATAATGTCGCAAAAACACCAGACGAAGAACTAACAGAATATGCTCAATCTTCAGGGGGTAAATGGTTTTCTGAAGATAATGCTTTAGTTTATGAAAGAATGGGATCTCTCGATGATATTAAATTGAAGAATCTTTCAAAAGAAGCCATACAGAGAATTAGAAAAGTTTACCTTCTAAGAATAGGATTTACAGAAATCCCAGAGCTCAATTTTTTACCTAAACTTAATTATTTACATCTTAGTAGTAATACGATAACAGATCTCTCCCCTTTGGAAGGATTAAATCTTAAAGTTATTATTATATCTGAAAATCCATTCTCTGATTTATCTCCTTTAGCACAAATGAGTACATTGGAAGATGCAACACTGGGTACAAGCTCAATCGAGGGATTACCAGATCTCTCTGAATGGGTAAATATAAAAAAACTTGGGTTTTCAGGTTCTACAATTAAAAGCTTAAAGAATTTAGAAACAATACCAAGTAATTTTGACTTATGGATTTGGGAGTGTGACCAGTTAGAAGATATTGATGCTCTCCGCTATGCCAGAGTAAACACCCTCTTTATAGACGAGAAAAACTATGAAAGATTAAAACCCTGGTTTGACAAATATTTTGAGGAGATAAAAGAGAGACGGCCTGAGTTTAATATTAGGCTTGATATGTTCGAGTAGGAATAGGCGGAACCATGTACGGTTTTGAAGGAGAGTTCAAAGGCTTACTTAACGGCAAACTTGCAGACAGCGAAGCCATGAAGTCTGTAGTAACAAATGCCCTTACAGCAGGAGCGGAGTTTGCCATGTTTGGAGATACATCTATTAATGTACTTAATACCAGCATGTTCGGTCTTCCCGGAAGCCAGGGTTTGTTGTCCCTAAACCTGTCCAATGATGGGATAAGAGGTTCCATAGGAGGCGGAGGCCTTGATATGAACTTAGGGAATATGTGGAAGGCTGCAAGGGTTGGCAGTATCTTTAGTCAAAATAGTGATATGAGAAATAGTGAGTTTAACAGTGCAGAGGAACTTGTAGCAGGAAGAGTTTTATGGAGTGACGGTATAGACCAGACCTCACAACTTCTTAACGAGTTAATGTCTGGAGACGCAGTTCTTAACCGGGATAATTTAAGTGATGGAGTTGCTAAAACTACGCTTATAGATGGAGTGAAGCAGATAGATTTAAGCAAGATAACAGAGGGAGATATTGGGCTGATGCTGGGAGTTATTCTGAGCCATGAAGCTATGCGAGATGGTATAGAGGGATCAGAGCAGGAGCAGGCAATTGAAACCTTTAGGTCTGTGCTGACCCACTCTATTGTCGGCCAGATGGTAGGAAATACCTACGGAATGGCAAGCCTGGATGCAGGTGTTATTGCTGATATAAAAGCTTTACAGTCTGGTGATATGGATGCTTTTGCGCGGTATGCGCTGGGTAAGTTTGATGGATCTGCAGATTTTTGGAAGTTGAAGGTGAATGCCGATGGAACTCATGAAATGGTTGATGATGGCAGAAGCAGTTTATATATAGAAACTGAAAATGGCGGTGAGTTTAATCTGTGGAATATGGAAGGTTTATCAAAAGAGGAAAGTTATCAGAGAATAGTTAATTCAGGTGGCTCACTATCAGAAGAATCAATGAAACGTTTAGGATTATTTTCTATTACAAAAGCAGAATCGAATATAGGAGAAGAAGCCTTTGGAAGGTTGGCTTTCAATTCCTACAAAGTGAATGATGAATTAGGTTACTTTGTTGATTTTAGTGTAGTAAAAGATGAGATGCTAAGCAGACATGAAGAAGGTCTGTTTCTAACAGATGCAGATGGTAGTATTCAGAAGCCGGACTGGAA
>JAJRQE010000166.1 GCA_024280415.1 Spirochaetota bacterium
AGAATTCTGGTATATAATTTCATAATGGATTACAGGAGAAGTAAAATGGGTAATCAAGAAAAATTAACATTAGACTCTATTATAAAGAACAGCATAGAAAAGTATAGTACGGCACCAGCTCTCTCTTTCGTTAATGAGCAGGAAATAACTTACAAAGATGCAGGTAAAAGTGCAGCTAAAGTTGCTTCTTTTCTTAATGCAAGAAAGATAATAAAAGGCGATAAAGTTGCTATATTATCTGAGAATATGCCGAATTGGGGTATTACTTACTTTGGAATAAGTATGGCAGGGGCTGTAATAGTACCAATTCTCCCTGATTTTCATCCTCTTGAAATTAAAAATATTCTTGAGCATTCAGATGCCGGAATAGTATTCGTTTCTTTAAAGATTTATGAAAAGGTAAGGGATATCAATACCGGTAAAAATCTGGAATTTATTCTTCTCGATAATTTTACACTCATTCCCCCTGGAACTCACCCATCTGATATCAAAAACTCAGAAACTGATTACTTCTATAAAAAAGAGATGGAACTTCCGGAACTGGATATTGAGGAGGAAGATCTGGCTGTCATTATTTATACAGCAGGAACCACAGGAAGCTCCAAGGGGGTAATGCTGACTCATAAAAATATATGCTCAAATGCAGTTTCATCAAATAAAATTGCTAATATGAGACCCGGCTACAAAATGTTATCAATTCTTCCCCTTTCTCACAGTTATGAATGCACTCTGGGATTTATTATTCCATTTATGTCTGGTACCTGTGTTTATTATCTAAGAAAACCACCCTCTGCCAGTGTACTTCTTCCGGCATTAAAAGCAGTCCGACCCCATTTAATGCTTTCTGTACCTCTTCTTATAGAAAAAATTGTCAGACAGAGTGTTATTCCCAATATAGAAAAAAAGACTATTCTACGGCTCCTCTACTATTTTCCACTGACACATCTTCTAATTGCCAGACTTGCAGGTAAAAAGCTTTTAAAAACATTTGGTAATAGCCTCTATTTTTTTGGTATAGGAGGGGCAGGACTTGCTCATGATGTGGAAAAGTTCCTGAAAGATGCTAACTTTCCCTATGCCATAGGTTATGGACTTACTGAAACATCACCTCTTATTGCAGGAGCAAATGCCAGAGAATCGAGGTTTACTGCCACAGGAAAAGTAATCGACGAAGGAGAAGTAAAAATAGAGAATCCACATCCAGAAACAGGTGAAGGTGAAATTCTCTACCGGGGGCCAAATGTTATGCGCGGATATTACAAGGATCCTGAGAAAACAAAAGAAGTTCTATCAGAAAATGGATGGTTTAGCACAGGCGATCTTGGTATTATTGATAACGATAATTATCTATATATAAGAGGCAGGGTAAAGACGATGATGCTCGGAGCAAGCGGTGAGAATATTTATCCGGAAGCAATCGAGTCAATAATTAATAACTTTGATTTCGTAGAAGAATCTGTTGTATTTCAGGACGAGGGGAAGATTGTTGCTCTGGTTCATATTGATAAGAAAGCTCTTGCGGAATCGGTAATACATCTGAAGGAAGAAGCAAAACATGCTTCGGATCTTGTTGTGGACTATACAAAGGAGCTTCTAAAAAATATTAATAAGCAGCTTAACTCCTTTTCAAGGATCACCGGAATACGTCATGAGGATGAACCATTCGAAAAAACTCCCAAAAAGACAATTAAGCGTTACCTTTACACAAAATTCAGGAAGAAGGATCAGTAATGAGCAGCAGTTGATACCCCATATTCGCCAGTATAAGTCCAAAGATCCCGGTAATTGTCGGCAGGGAGCCAAGAACCCTCCTTTTTAGTCCCCGGTCATAGATATCTTCATTCTCTGTATCATCTTCAGGATCTGTGTATTTGTAGTTAACATCCTCCGTAGAGTATACACATCCGATCCCCCTGCCCACTCCTCGGTTACGAAGCCTTTTTCGTACCTGCTTAGAGAGAGGACACCTTTCTGTATCAAAAATATCTCCGGTTTTTATTTTCAGGGGGTCTGTCCGCAGAGCGGCTCCCATAGATGAAAGGACAGGTATATTGTTATTAGAAGCATAGGTGAGAAGTTCTATTTTGGGATTAAGGGAATCTATGGCATCAATAATTAAATCAGGCCTTGGTTCAGTAAGGGATGGAAGGGTATCACTGTGAATAAAGGAATGAACTGGAAAGACTCTGCATCCAGGATTTATGTCCCTTACTCTTGCAGCAGCAACTTCCGGCTTAGACTGTCCGATGGTCGAATCAAGAGCAAACAACTGCCGATTTATATTGGATAGGCTTACTTTATCAAAATCTACCAGTTTCAGGCTGCCTATTCCCATTCTGGCAAGCCCCTCTACAGCATAAGATCCAACTGCTCCGAGACCGGCAACAAGAACCAGTTTGGAATGAAGTATTTCCATTTTTTCACTGCCCAGGAGGCGTTTTGTCCGTAAAAATCTTGCCATTGTCGTTTACTTCCTTTCGTATCTGTTCCGGATCCATATTTTTTAATGCACCCGCCAATAAATAGATCGACTGCATACTCTGTTCATATGCCAAAAACTGATCATATGGCGAGATATTTTTTTTAAATGAAAAATCACTCTCTATGAGAATATTCCCGGAAGGAGTATTACGAAAAACTTCCTGTATTTTAATGCCGTTTCGGCTATTTATAAATGGAGAAAAGGATAAATATATTCCGATGTCAGTTATTTTCTCCATTATTTCCATAGATCCCGAGAATGAATGTATCATAACTGGAATATTCCATGGTTTATCAAGAATCGTCATAAGATCTCCCCAGGCTCTGACACAATGGATAGAAACAGGAAGTCCGAGTTCCTCGGCCAGAGAGAGTTGAGTTATAAAAATATTCTTCTGATCAAAATAATTACTCCTGCTGCCGTTTTTCTTATCCAACCCAATTTCACCTATACCGGAGCCATTGTGTAAAAGATATTTCCTAAGCAGCTTTATCCATCCCTGGGGCAAAGTGTCTGCGTACCAGGGATGTACACCAAAATATGAAATTATATTTTCCGGAAATAAATCTTTTAATTCTGCAACTGCACTCCAGTCAAGAGCTGAGGTTCCGTTACATATAACTCTCCTCCCCTCTGTAAAGAAATTTGAAATTAATTTCCTACCCGAAGAATCTCCATTTTGGAATCCATTGGGAAAAGTTTGCAGATGGATATGAGCATCCAGTTCAGAATAAAACGGTTCTTTCTGCAATAACCCAGATACCTCCATTCATATTATTTATTATTTTAATTGAAAAACATAGATATCAGCTGAATGCATATCCGGATTAAATGGGGCTTTATTATAATCTGAAAAATGACCTACCAGTTCAAATCCGGCATCTTTATGGATAGAAAGGTAGCGCTCCGAAGATACAGGATACATAGAAATACTCTCTTTAAAAACAACCCTTCCGCTATCGAGGGATTTTAATTCTGTGTTGAATAATAAATTCTCTACTCCAATATTTGAATAATTCCTTAAAAATATCTTGTCTTTTGTTTTAATCTCTGGAAAGGTAAAACTTTCCTTTTTTAGAATATAGTCCCAGTTTATAACCTGGAAAATCCATATTCCCCCTGATAGCATTTTCTCCTTTAGAAAATTCAGAAACTTTTCAAAATCATCTGCAGAAACATGAGCCATCACATTGCCAATGGAGTATACCATGCCGAACCCAGGTTGTAATTTATAAATATCTGTAAGATTTAATTCCAAATAATCTGAATCGGGATAAAGCTTTACAGCAGTACGAATCATATCTCGATCCAGATCGATACCAGTGATTTTGTAACCAGCAGCTGTAAATTTTCCACAGTAGTGTCCGGTAGCACAACCAATGTCAAGTATTTTTCTATTTTCATCATGGAGGTAATCATTCAGAAAAGAGAAAACTCCTTCACTGAATGGAAATATTTGTTCATAATCTTCTGAAAATTCTGAATAAAACACTTGAAGCTCCTAATACCTAAGTTTTTTGGGCTGTCCTACATTCTTATTATTAAACATAGTTTTTCTTTATAATATAGTACATATAACTGCCGTAAAAAGCTACATTCATGTTGCTTTGCATATTTTTATGATAGATATTATAATTGATATCTGGATTTCGATCCAGACGGAGGGACAAATGGATATGAGATGGAACCTGGATGCTCTTTACACATCTTTTGAATCGGACAGTTTTTTAAAAGATATAAAAAAACTAAATTTATATATTAAAGAACTTAATATCTGGATCCAAAACAATCTTGTCGAAACTTCTGTCCTGCAGGATAATCCTGCAGTAACCGGAACCATTATAAGAGAATACCTTAATGCAATTATTAATATTCGAAAACTATATTCTGCATTATCTTCATTTGCTGAGCTAACATTCAGTGTGGATGCATCTAATAATACAGCAAAAAACTATTCAGAAATACTGGAACAAAAAATACCTGAAATAACCAGAGCAACAGTTAAGTTTACCAGATGGATATCTCTGGTACCAGATATAGATGAGGTTATTAAAGATTCAGCCCTGCTTACAGAACACAGTTTTTACTTGCAGCAAATAATTGATGAGAGTAAATACCTTTTATCAGATAAAGAAGAGATTCTAGCTTCAAAGCTAAAAAATACCGGATCAAATGCATGGTCTCAGCTCTGGAATATACTTACATCCAAGGTAAAGGTTAATATCGAGATTAATGGAGAACTAAAAGAACTGCCCCTTCCTGTTGTTCGTAACATGGCATATGAGAAAGATAGCAGTACAAGGGAAAAAGCCTTTAAGGCGGAAATTACCGCCTATAAAAAATTCGAAGAAGCTTCCGCAGCTGCTCTTAACAGTGTTAAGGGTGAAGTTATTATAATGTCAGAACTTAGAGGATATGAATCTCCTTTAGAGATGACACTCCTTAACTCAAGAATGGATCAAAAAACCCTAGCCTCTATGCTTTCTGCTATTAAAGAGTATCTTCCTGTATTCAGAAAATATTTCAGGAAAAAAGCAGAACTTCTTGGCCATAGCAGGGGATTACCATTTTATGACCTATTTGCTCCCATGTCAAAAACATTGGATCGGGGAAAATCCAATAATGACAAGCTGGTATTCGATTATGATGAGGCCAGAAAGTTTATAGTCAACAAGTTTAGAGATTTTAGTGATGACCTTGCGGATTATGCTGAGAATGCATTTGAGAATGGCTGGATCGATGCAGAACAGAGAGAAGGCAAACAGGGTGGTGCTTTTTGCGAAAATCTCCATGTAATTGGGGAAAGCAGGATAATGTCCAACTTCGACGGCAGCTTTTCCGGTGTAACAACTATTGCCCATGAACTGGGTCACGGATACCATGGAAAATGTCTTAAGGATGAGAGTTTCCTTAACGCTGACTACCCAATGCCTCTGGCAGAAACTGCTTCAATTTTTTGTGAAACTCTGATTATTAATTCCGCTATAAAGAATGCTTCTGAATCGGAAGCATTTACAATTCTTGAAAACAGTATTCAGAGTGATGCACAGGTTATTGTGGATATCTACAGCAGATTTCTATTTGAATCTGAACTTTTTGAAAAAAGGCAAATGTCATCTTTATCTGTAGAAGAGTTAAAAAATATAATGATCGGAGCTCAGAAAGACTCTTATGGTGATGGTCTTGATCCGGAACAGCTGCACCCATATATGTGGGCCTGTAAACCTCACTATTACTATGCTGATTACAACTTCTATAACTTCCCCTATGCCTTTGGTCTGTTGTTTGCCAAGGGTCTGTATGCTGAGTATCTAAAAACAGGAAAACCATTTGTAAAGAAATACGATAGAATGTTAAAAGACACAGGTAAAATGAAAATAGCAGATATTACAGCTATGATGGATATTAATATCCAATCTCCGGATTTCTGGAGAAGTTCACTGGAGATGACAAAGCTGGACATAAACAAATTCATTACCCAGGGATGATAAAATACGACCTTGAACATACACCTACATTAATGTAGGATCAGGTATGCTGCAAAGTCAGATTCATTATCGCCGTAAGATTCAGGAACTTAACCTGCTTTTTGAAGTAAGCCAGACTCTGGACAGGAGTCTTGATCTGGATCTTATAATCCAGCCGGTACTCTCTGCCTTATCGGATGAACTTGGACTTCTCCGGAGCACAGTTACACTCTTTAACAGGCAATCTGAAAAAATTCAGATTGAAGCAGCTCATGGGCTCACTTCCAGTGAGAAGAAAAGGGGTGAATACCGGCTGGGAGAAGGTATAATTGGAAAAGTTATTAAAACAGGTGAGCCTGTTCTGGTTCCTAACATTACTGACAGCCCTGATTTTCTTGATAAAACCAAAACAATCGATAAGCACACCAGAGGAAAATTGGCATTTATCTGTGTCCCTATTAAAATTGAAAACCAAACTATCGGGGCTTTAAGCGGGGATCGCCAGTCTTCAGATATGAAAGAGCTTGAAGAAGATATAAAAGTACTCGCCATAATAGGATCAATGATAGCAGGAGCTGTAAAAATCAGAAGAAAGGTACAGGAAGAACAGGAAAAACAGCTTAATATATCCCGTGATTTTAAAACTTCTCCTATTATCGGAAATTCTAATTCAATGATCGAAGTATTCAATCTCATAAAGCAGGTTGCCGGTAGTGACGCAACAGTGCTCATTAGGGGAGAAAGCGGAACAGGTAAGGAACTTGTTGCCCATGAAGTACATAAAAACAGTCTAAGGAATAATAAAGCCTTTATTAAGGTAAATTGTGCAGCCCTCCCGGAGACTATCATAGAAAGTGAATTATTCGGTCATGAGAAGGGGGCTTTTACAGGGGCAGTATCCAAAAGGTTAGGAAGATTTGAGCTGGCAGACAGGGGAACAATTTTTCTTGATGAAATAGGAGATCTATCCCCTGCAATGCAGGTAAAACTCCTTAGGGTTCTTCAGGAAAAAGAGTTTGAACGGGTCGGAGGATCTGAAACGATTCTTGTAAATGTCAGAATTATAGCAGCTACAAACCGACCTCTGGAAAAACTGATGGGAAAAAATCTATTTCGTGAGGATCTGTACTACCGGCTGAATGTATTTCCAATCCATCTCCCACTCCTTAAGGATCGCAGAAGTGATATTATGCTTTTAGCAGATTTTTTTACCGAAAAATATGGTAAAATTTCGGGAAAGCCAATTCGACGAATATCGACTCCTGCTATAGAACTTTTTATGAGCTATCACTGGCCTGGAAATATAAGGGAACTCGAAAATTGTATAGAGAGAGCTGTCCTTTTGAGTTCAGATGGGGTTATCCATGGACACCTCCTCCCTCCTAGCCTGCAAAGTGCTGAATCTACAGGGACTCAACTGAATGAAACACTTAAAGCTGCTGTTGAGAAACTTGAAAAGGATCTTATTTTTGATGCGCTCAAATCAACTAAAGGCAACAGGGCTAAAGCAGGAAGACAGCTTGGATTAACAGAGCGACAGATGGGGCTTAGGGTAGAAAAATATAAAATTGAAACATCAGCTTTGTTACATTAATGTAGGATTGTTTTTTTTATCATACATTTTTGTAAGATTATAGCTGACAAAATACCTAATAGATTAGAAAAACAACTTCTTCCTCAACAGTACAGCAGGGCTTGTCAAAATATGGCTAATTTATACATACTTGGCACACTTTATGCTGCTTAATAAATACTAATCTATCAAGGAGCAAAAAAAGATGAATAAAACAGATTTCAAGAAAACACCGGTAAATGAGATTTATGGAATTAACTCATTCGGGGATGCTGTAATGAGAGAGCGCCTGCCTAAATCTGTTTATAAGGAACTTAAACTTGTTCAGGAAGGTAATAAGGGATTATCTCCTGATATAGCAGAAGTCGTGGCAAATGCCATGAAGGATTGGGCTCTGGAACGGGGTGCCACCCATTATACCCACTGGTTTCAGCCGCTTACAGGTTTAACAGCAGAGAAACATGACTCCTTTATTTCCCCAACTTCTGATGGAAGAGTAATAATGGAATTCTCAGGAAAAGAACTGATTCAGGGAGAACCTGATGCTTCTTCATTCCCAAGTGGTGGTCTGCGAGCTACTTTTGAGGCCAGAGGCTACACTGCCTGGGACACAGCCTCCCCTGCATTTCTTAAAGAAGATAACTCCGGAGGTGTGACCCTCTGTATACCTACAGCCTTTATCTCCTATACAGGGGAGGCTCTCGATATGAAGGTTCCGCTTCTCCGTTCCATGGATGCAATAAATAAACAGGCCATGAGGATTCTTACTCTACTTGAAATGGATGCAGACAGGGTAACAACGTCGGTCGGGCCCGAACAGGAGTACTTCCTTATCGATAAAGATTTTTATGATAAACGACCGGATCTGATGCTGACAGGAAGGACAGTAATCGGATCAAAACCATCTAAAGGTCAGGAAATGGATGACCATTACTTTGGTGCCATTAAGGAACGTGCTTCTGCATTTATGAGCGAATTAAATATGGAATTATGGAAACTGGGGATAGCGGCAAAAACTCAGCACAATGAGGTTGCTCCAAATCAGTTTGAGATTGCACCCATCTTTGACACAACAAATGTAGCAACAGACAGAAACCAGCTTCTCATGGAAACTCTTAAGAAGGTAGCAGCCAGGCACAATCTTGTTGCACTCCTCCATGAAAAACCCTTTGCAGGTGTGAATGGATCAGGAAAACACAACAACTGGTCAATGAGTACAGATAAAGGTGTAAATCTACTTGAACCGGGAGATGACCCCACTGATAATGCTAATTTTATTCTTTTTCTTGTTGCAATTATTAAGGCTGTTGATAAATTTGCACCTCTCCTAAGGATGTCTGCGGCAAACTCGGGAAATGATCACAGACTGGGAGCCAATGAAGCCCCGCCGGCAATAATTTCAGTCTTTCTAGGAGATCAGCTTACCGATATTCTGGATACTCTTGCAAATGGTGAAAAATACCAGTCTGAGGGAAAAGAATCAATTGAACTGGGAGTTTCAACTATTCCTAAATTACCAAAGGATCTAACCGATCGAAACAGAACCTCACCATTTGCCTTTACAGGAAATAAGTTTGAATTCAGAATGGTTCCTTCATCAATGTCTATTGCAAATCCCAATATAATAATAAATGCTGCTGTAGCAGATGTTTTATCAGAATTTGCCGATGAAATGGAAAAATCAAATAATCTGAACAAGAGCATGAAGGAAATAATAGCCCGGACTTACAACGAACATAAGAGGGTAATATACAATGGTAATAACTATTCCGATGTATGGATAAAGGAAGCTTCGAAAAGAGGACTTGCAAATATAACAAATACTGTAGATGCATTAACTGAATTTCCCAAAGATTACTCTGTAGATCTTTTCGAACGTCATAATATTTTAACCAGGCAGGAAAT
The DNA here is from genome assembly GCA_024280415.1 of Spirochaetota bacterium. Taxonomy (GTDB): domain Bacteria; phylum Spirochaetota; class Spirochaetia; order B11-G9; family B11-G9; genus JAJRQE01. The sequence goes on from JAJRQE010000166.1 coordinate 9,428, forward strand.
TGAGTCCAGACATGAAATACAGCTTGAATCCTACAGCCAGCAGATAAACATTGAAGCTGAAATAATGATCGAACTGACCAAAAAGCAGGTTCTTCCGGCAGCTGGGAAATTTATAAGAGATCTTGCAGAAACAATTAGTGGGTTAAAACAGGGAAATAGTCCATTTTCTTCCTTTGAGAACATTCTATCAGAAACAGCTTTAAATTCTGAAATACTCTACAAACGAATTGTTCTTCTACAGGAAACACTGACAAAAGCACAAAATATTGAAAATTCCCCTTTAAAACAGGCTAAGGAATATAGGGAAAATGTATTTACTAAAATGGAAAATCTTAGAGAAGTTTCCGATACTCTGGAAACAATGATCCCATGTGAACTTTGGCCCATTCCAACTTATCTTGATCTTCTTTTTAGATTGTAAATTCTTCTTTTAGACTTGCTCCGGCAGCGAAATTAAATAAATTAAGTCTCTGCTGCCGGACTCAAAAAGCAAATCTCATTTTTGCCATCGAAGAATTAAGTGGAGGTTTACTACTATTCAGACAGTATCTTGAAAAGGAAAAAACAGTAGAAATAAGATCCAATGCAGGTAGCTTTCCTTTCGAATTTACTTTAAGGATTAATCCTCCAAACTGGCAGGGAAAGGGTACACTCCCTGTAAACAATAATTATAATCTTAAATCCTTTGCAGACTGGCACAATGGTATTAGCAACTAACATACAGAGACAGCTATAATCAAACCAGCCAGATTATTACCGTCAGTAATAAAAACAGGAGAGCAAGAACCAGCTTTGCATGATGTATTTTTCTTGAAAACAGATCCGACAAGGCAGTAGAGGACAACCCCTTGTATACAGCAGCAAATACAAGAATCAAAGGAATAACAAAACCTGTGTTATAGATAAGAAGACTTCGTATACCCAGAGTTGAAGAATCTGTCTGTATCATATAGGCAATTGTAGGAAGATATACCTGTCCTGTACATGCAAGTTCTATGACAGAAACTGTAAACCCGGTAATGATAACTCCTCCCATCAACAGAACCTTACCATTATTTTTACGAATTACTTTGTGTATTCTTCGTTTCATGGCCATAGACAGCTGAAGATTGATCTCATCATATCTTCCTGCTTTCGCAAGGAAATAATCCCGTAGAGTTAATACCAGAAAAACTCCGGTTACCAGACTAACAATAATTTTTAAAATAAATCTCATAAGAGATGTATCAATTACGAGACGAAGGGTGTTTAACAATCCCAGTCCAAGCATAAAGTATGCAAAAAATACAGAAAAGGTAAATAAAAAACCGGTAATCAGAATTTCTTTCTTTGTCCTGCCCTGAATAGAGAGGAAGGATATAAAAAAAACAAGGGTGGCAAATGCACAGGGATTGACTCCGTCTATCAATCCTGCAATAAAGACCGGTATAATGCTAATATTTACCGACCCTGCATTAGAACTAAAATAGCTGTTGAAAGGCCTGAATTCTCCATTTTTCCTGTAAAAAATTAGTTCATCTTCAAGACCAGCTTCAAGGGCTGAATTTCCAAGATATGCATTATTTCCAACAAAAAGAACAGGAAAAATTGTAAACTCAAGATCAAGTTCTGCGAGCTTTTCTTTACATATTTCATAATACTCAGGGTCAAGAATATCAAAAGCCTGAAGTTCTACATTTACACCACTCTTTTCCTCTATTTCCGGAAGAATTTTATCTTCAAAAAGATCACAATGATTGCAGCCTATCTCCCCATAATACCTGATAACAGGATCTCCATTTTCTCCTGAAACATTAAATACAATAGCAGTAAATATTAAAGCAAAATATACGTATCTCATCTGCACCTATCTTTCTTTTGATTATCTATTTAATCAACAACCACCTCCAAAGGAGGCGGTTTGTAAGGAGCGCCCCATAGGGGCTTACATTGTTGCTAAAGCCACAAAAGAGGAGAGGTAATTTTTAAGGCTAAGCCCTCTACCATAACCACCACCAAAGGTGGTGGCTTTAGCTCTAGTAAACTTTAATTCAGGATATTTTATTTTTAAGACAAATACAAGTAAAAAAAAAGGAACCGGCGAAAACCGGCTCCTTTAATATATGACTATGGATATATCAATCCAAAATCCTTTTCTGCTGCGCCTGTAGTCCACGCAGATGGTTCCAATGACCAGTTTCCAATAGCTGCAGGTTCTACTGTACCCTTAGCTTCAATCCACTTCATCAGATAGTAACGAAGATCTTTAATCGTAGAAGATTTTAATCTGTTACGAATCTCTTCCTTTGAAAGACCGGCACCCTTTGTAAGATGACCGCCTCCTCCTGCTCCACGGTATGAATTAATTGCAACAAGATAAGTCTTGTCCAGACTAAAACTTCGACCATCTGTAAAACCGGAAATATTTATTTTCTCTCCAACAGGTTTTGAAACGTCAACTGTATAGTCGATCCCAGCAGCAGAGTCATAGTTATAGTATCTTACAGCCAGATCATAGGAATTATACCTGTCATTCCATATCAGTTTACCGGCGTCATCTCTCTTAAAATTAAGAAGATTATCATCTGCATTTTTCATCGTATTCATCCATCCATTGTATGAATATTCAAGAAAATCCTTTACTTCCTGGCCTGTTAATTCCATTGTATAGAGAAGATTCTCATATTTATAGAGGTTAAACATATCCCTTACATAGACATCTCCGGCATTTATAGTAGCATTAAAGGATAGAGGTGCAGCAAATGATATGTCTGCTCCTGAAATTTCAAGCTGTATTCTGTGAATAAGATCTACAAAAGCTGAATCTCCGAACATTGCTTCTTTTGTTGATATAGTTTTTGTAAAATTACCAATAGGTTTCGCTACATATTCTTTAACAGCATCATAGGCATCCTGAAATTCTGCAAGAAATGCTTTATCTGCAGGAATTCCCTCAATCATTACCGTTTCGCCTGAAATACTCTTTGAAAAAGATTTTGATTCTTCATTATAGGTAAAGCTGACTGAAGCTACAGCTACGGATCTTGCTGCATTGAGTGCACCAATAATAAGAACATCATTTCCATCCGGATCTGTTACAGTCATGTTAGTATCTTTATGATCATGTCCTGTAAAAATTACATCAAAACTAGGAACAAATTCTGCAACAAGAGCAGAAGCATTTTTATTCAAAGGAGCATCTTTTGATCCACCGCCATAGGTGTAATCAACACCAGAGTGGAAAAGACCAATGAGTAAATCAGGATTTTCCTTTTCCTGGATAATTGGAACCCATTTTTTTGCTGTCTCAACCATATCCTCAAATCTTATACCAGTCCAGATCTCTTCAGGAAGCCACGAAGGAATACCAGGTGTGATCATACCAAGAACAACAATCTTTGCTCCGTTTCGATAAATTACTTTATAAGGCTCAAAGTACTGCTCACCAGTATCTGCATGTACAGCATTTGCCGCCAGCCATGGAAAATTTGCTTCTTTGACGTTCTTATCGTAAACAGGATGCCCTGCTTCGATATCGTGATTTCCTACAGAAGCAGCATCATATCCCATATAATTCATGACCTGAGGCTGAATATGGGGTTTTTGAGTCTCTTCAAAATTATAGTAATAAACAATAGGCTGACCCTGAAGTCTGTCACCGTTATCAAGAAGAATAACTTCCTGTTCAGGGACAGCTCTAAGACCGTCAACATAGGTCAGAATCTGAGCCAGAGAAGTCTTTGACTCCCTGTCATTAATAAAGTCATAAGGGAAAATCGCTCCGTGAACATCAGATGTTTCCACGAGTTTAAGTTCAAAACTCTTTGGTTTTTCTGCACCTGAACCTGTCTGGCATCCACTGAAAAATAACAGTGAGGTAACTACCAGAACAAGCAGTACAGCTAGTAAATTTTTTTTCATATTCCTCTCCTTTAAGTGATCATTAAGCTTAACATGAATAGGGCCAGTTGCAAAGAGAAAATGTTAAAATATTATAGTTTTTTCGATCTCCCGGGATACTCCCGCAACCAATAAATTCTGATATCACGTCATTAAATATAATCACCAGATCCCCAACATCATAAGAATCTTTCCACTTGATTTTTATTTCAAGGGGTGCAGCACCCCCTTGACAATTAGTCTAAAAATAAAGAGATTATCTATCATGGACAATAGAAATAACAGTGTCGAAGATCAACTGAAACTTCTTCTGGAAAGCTATAAAATAGGTTCAGGTACAAATTTCATTGACGATACCAATTTACCGGTAAATACAGCGGTAGCTGAGATTCTTGACAATATTCTTGAAATAATTTTTCCAGGATATACAGGAAAAAGAAATATAACTACAGAAAATGTTAATTTTGTAATTGGAAACCTTCTGTGCCGTATCAAAAGCTCTCTGGAGACCCAGATTTTCAGGGCTTTTCAGCATGAATGCCGTTTAAAAAACTGTGAATTAAGCTGCAGCTGCGAGACACTGTCAGAAGAGACCACTGATTATCTCCTTAACAATCTGGTAAATATCCGTAAAATTGTTATTGAGGATGTGAAGGCCGCATACCGGGGTGATCCTGCAGCAAAATCTCTTGAAGAAATTGTAATCAGCTACCCTGGATTAAAGGCAATAGTTGTTCATCGAATTGCTCATGAACTTTACAAAAAACAGGTTCCTCTTATTCCCCGCATGATGAATGAGATCGCACACTCCCAGACTGGAATAGATATTCACCCGGGGGCAGAAATTGGTGAAGGATTCTTTATTGATCATGGAACAGGAGTTGTTATTGGCGAAACTACCCGGATTGGTAAAAATGTAAAAATTTATCAGGGGGTAACTCTTGGAGCATTAAGTTTTGCAACGGATAATGAGGGTAATATAATCAAGGGGGGGAAACGTCATCCAACCCTGGAAGATGAAGTTGTCATATATGCCGAAGCAACTATTCTGGGATCTGTAGTAATAGGCAAAGGTGCTGTAATTGGCGGGAATGTATGGTTAAAACGTGATGTGTCTCCAGGAAAAACCATAGGTATGTCGGGGATTACCAAATCGTAGTTTTTTCCTGTTCTTGACATCATACCTTTTTTCTTCTAGCCTCCAGTTCTATGAGCAAAAAATTCTATTTTTATATTTTCACAGCTATGACTCTTTGGTCAGGAAGCTGGGTCTCAGGCAAACTTTTAAGCGGAGGATCACTCCACTTCCAGTTTATATTCTGGAGATTTGCCATAACAGCAATATCTTTTCTCCTAATCTATCTCTTTTTAATTTTTGTTAAAAAGGAAAAATCAAATTTAAAAGAAATTATACGAAGCCCTGGAATTTCATGGATGCTGCTTTTTGCAGGGATTTCCCTTACAGGATACAATGTAATGTTTATTCTTGGGCTTGCTTCTGGTCTTGCTGGAAAAGGCGGAGTAATTGTTACATCTCTTAATCCTCTTATAGGTTTTATAATAGGAGTTTTTATTTTTAAAAATAAATTCAAGAGAAAAAGCTGGATCGGAATTTTTATCGGCATTACCGGCGGTATTATTCTTATTGAACCATGGAAATATTCCCTTAATCAGCTGATTGATGGCGGAAACCTGATATTTGTAGCTGCTGCATTATTCTGGGCATTACTCACAGCTCTTGGCCATAAAATCCAGAAAAGTATCTCCCTCTGGGAATTTAATCTTCTGACATATATAACTGCCATGATTCTTACCATACCGTTAATCCGGAATAAAAATATTTTCTTCATGGATCAATATACAGCAGGTTTCTGGGTCAACACTATCTACCTTGCGCTCCTTGCAGGAACACTTGCCGGAGGTATCTATTTCTATGCCTCAAAGAAGATAGGCTCTGCAAGAACAGGATCCTTTACATTTCTTGTACCTGGAATGGCACTTTTGTTCAGCTATATTTTTCTGGGAGAGATTCCCAGCATATCGACAGTTATCGGCGGAATAATGGCAGTAAGTGCGGTCTATATAATTAACAGATAAACTAAAAAAGCTAAGCGAGCGAAGGGAATCGAACCCTCGGCTCCAGCTTGGGAAGCTGGGGTATTACCATTATACGACGCTCGCAGAAAATATAATTTCACCCTCTCAGTCTACTCCATTGACAGAGATCTAACAACCTCTCTGATTTTTTCCTCTCCATTTATCGAGATAATAAGAGTTGAACCATCTGCAACAATATAGGGGATCGTAAGAAGTCCTCCAGTATGATAAAGCTTTGCAAGAATAGTGACAACTCCTCCTGGGGTTATGGATTTCACCTCAACAGGAACTTTAACAGGAAATAAAGGCAGTTCCTTCTCCAGGATTCCAAACTTATACCCCTGTTCTATCTCCACAGGTTCTGTCATATAGATCTGCCTCACAATATCGGAAGGAACTTCCGATGCTGCAGCTGGAGACTGATTTACAACCATACCGGGAACTTCTCCCCTCTCTACAGCTCTTGAGGTAAATATAAAGGGAAAACCATCCGCTATGGCCAGCTGAAGTGCACGCTGCCAGCCTGTCCCCCCATAATCCCGAACCAGTGTAAGGGAACCTTCAACGCCCTTACTCACAACAATACTAAGATCTGTAAGTATTGTAATCTCTGTTCCCGGAAGAGGTTTCTGTTCAAGTACTGTCCCGGGTTCTGCATCATTATATACATAAATAAAGGGTTTATTGAGTTTTAAGAGAGGACCGTAACTGGTAACAAGGCTTTTCAGGTGGTTTTCAAGCTCAATCACATTCCATCCAGTATAATCTTCGATCTTTTCTACAGAAGAACCTTTACTGACCTTTAAAAGAATACGTGTTCCTGCTTTTACAAGGGTTCCCTGTTTCGGCTCCTGCCCTAAAACAGTCCCCTTATCAGACATACTACCCGAATACCGGAGTTGAACCTCTGCATACATCGCCTTCTCCTGTAGATCGATAACAGCATTTGCCAGATCCATCCCTTTAAGGTCAGGAACCATAGTCAGTTCTTTGCTGTCAAGAGTTATAAGAAAAGTAACTATTGCAATTACAACCATAAGCGCTACTGCACCCAGAGAGAAGTAAAGTATCATATTGATAAACTTTCTGTCAGGATCCGGATCTTTTCTTCTTTTCTTACTTATTCCTTTGAAAAAGCTGCCCATTATTCGCCTCCAAGAACAGAACCAATAAAAAATTTTGTCCCATTTAAGAATGATTTCCAGTCATTTACTTTTTTTGACTGGAGCTGCAGAGTCTTGACTGAGAGAATGCCATTGCCTGTTTGTATCAAAATTCCATTACTTTTGTCAAATCCGAGAACCGTACCCGGAATTCCGGAACAATCAATCCTGCCTCTAAAAGGCTCTCCCTCCAGAATTACCAGCTTTTTATCTTTAAAGCTGGTGTAAGCCCTGGGCCAGGGTGTGTAGGCACGTATCTTCCTGTCTATTATCTCCATACTCTCAGACCAGTCAATTCTACCCTCATCTTTTGTAATTTTCGAGCAGTATGAGACCCCGTCACTACCCTGTGCTCTCTCAGTAATGCAGCTCCCTGCAATTTCATCCAGAGTTCTTAACAAAAGGTCTCCCCCGGCCTCAGAGATGTACCGACTCAGACTTTCAGTGGTTTCATCGCCCTTTAAAGGAATAATCTGCTGATTAAGAATTGCACCTGTATCCATCTCCAGATTTATTCGCTGTACCGTTATCCCTGTTTCGGAATCCCCGTTAAGAATTGCAGTCAGAATCGGAGAACTTCCCCTGTATCTGGGCAGAAGGGAGGGATGAACATTGACCCCCCCCATAGGGAAAAGAGAAAGAAATCTGGGACCAAAAATACGTCCATAAGAGAATACAACCAGCAAATCCGATTTTAACTCACCTATTTCATCCAAAACCGATCCCCGAAGAGACTCAGGCTGGATAATACGCAGACCAAGATCCATAGCCTTTGCCTTTAGTGGATTTGAAATAATTCTCCTGCCCCTCCCTGTAACTCTGTCAGGGTTGGTGAGAACCCCGACCAGTTCATGTCCGAAGGCCACTTTTTCGAGGGAAGGAACTGCAATTTCTGAAGAACCGGCAAAAAGTACTCTCATTTCTTCTTTTTACTCTGATTTTTCTCATACTGGGCAATAATTCTCTGTTTTTTCTTTTCATTGAGATGATCTAGAAAAAGAACTCCCTTCAGATGATCTATCTCATGCTGTATAACCCTGGCCAGTATGCCTTCGGCTCCCATTTTAAAGGGTTTACCTGCAAGGGTCCATGCCTGAATAGTTATAGATATGGGGCGAACAACATCGCTATAGACCCCAGGAATACTCAGGCAGCCCTCTTCGTAGGGAGAAAGTTCTTCAGAAGTACCTATAATATCGGGATTTATAAAGATTCTTGGATCATCATCAGGGACATGACAGACAAAAATTCTTTTCTCAACCCCTACCTGAGGACCAGCCAGACCAATCCCGTCACTATCATGCATTGCATCAATCATTGCTACTGCGAGATCTTCGAGTTTTTTATCAAATTCAGCTATTGTTGCACATTTTTTTCTTAGTACATCACTGCCTAATGTTAATATTTCCAACATGCAGGTATATTACACATAATATATCAAATCGGCAAGTATTTGATAAAGGAGAACTTCTCTACAGACTGCGACCTAAAGAAGACTCACAGGATCAACATCTATTTCCATATATACTGTCGAAGAAGATGCGATCCTGTTAAGATGTTCAACTGCTTCGTGAACCCCGTTAAAATTACTGGTTCTAAGGAGTATCTGATACCTGTAATTACCGGATATTTTTTTAACAGGGCATTCGGCAGGACCCAGTATTTCCATGTGTTCAACCTGCCATTCCTCAAGTGATGAAAGAACTCTCTCTGCATAAGTAACAACTTTCTCTTCATCTGAACCTCTGAAAACTAACCTGAAAAGACGTGACCAGGGAGGAAACCCAAGAACTCTCCTCTTTTCAAGCTCAAGCTTAAAGTACTCCTCCTGTCTTAAGTCGGCAGCCATACTTATAGCAGGATTATTGGGATCATAGGTCTGGATTAGAACCAAACCATCTTTACTGTACCTTCCGGCTCTGCCCGATACCTGCATGATAAGTGAAAAGGTTCTCTCCCCTGCTCTGAAATCGGGTAGATGCAGACCGCTGTCTGCAAGAATAATTCCTACCAGTCTTACTCCCGGAAAATTAAGTCCCTTTGCAACCATTTGAGTACCCAGAAGGATATCAAGATTCTGTTCTCTAAACTCCTTTAAAGTTGAACCAAGGGATCCCTTCTTTTTTACAGTATCTGAATCAATTCTGGCTATTCTGAGATTCGGGAAGATCTTCCTGATCTCTCCTTCAACAAGTTCAGTTCCAAACCCTGAATATCCCACATCAAGGGAACTGCACTCAGGACAAACTGATACAGGAGTTGTCTCTGAACCACAGTAGTGGCAGACCATTTTATTCCTTTTTTTATGGAAGGTCATAGAGACAGAACATTGACGACATTTCATATCCCAGCCGCAGGATCTGCAGTGGAAAAAATAGGAAAATCCCCTTCTGTTAAGAAAGAGAATTGTCTGTTTCCCCATTTCGTGGGTCACCTTAATTTCCTGGATAAGTTCTTTCGATAGTGATCCACCGGAACCTTTCATATCCACAACAATGTTTCTGGGAACAGCACCTCCGGAAAGCCTTTTTGTAAGATTAAGACGGATAATCCGCCCCTCCTCCATTAGATAATATGCCTCCAGGGATGGAGTAGCACTGCCCATGACCAGACTTGCCCCACTTATTCCAGCTCTTTTCATAGCAACCTGTCTTGCATGATACCTTGGAGCCCGTCCCGATTTATAGGATCCCTCATGCTCTTCGTCTATTATTACAAGCCCCAAATTGATTACCGGAGCAAAAACTGCACTTCTTGCCCCGATCACGAGTACAGCATCACCATTTCGAATCTTATGCCATTCAACCAGCCGCTGGGAAGGGGTCAAAGCTGAGTGAATTATTGCAACTTTATCATCAAACCTGGATCGTACCTGACTTGTAAGCTGATGGGTAAGAGATATTTCCGGGACCAGATAGATAACCCCCTGACCCTCTGCAATAACCTTCTCGGCAGCCTGAAGAAAAACTTCAGTTTTACCTGAACCAGTTATTCCATAGAGGTAGAGAATCCTGTTATCAAAATTTGTAATCGCTTCAACCGCAATTTCCTGTTCCCTGGATAGTTTTCTGGGAACTGCACTAACCGGATCTTCGGTATCGAAAGCAGGGCTCCGACTATCCCTCCTGCCCCCTGGAAGCATCGAGGAAAGAGCCTCCCCCAAAGAACAAAAGTACATTGAAGAGATCCATCGGGCAAGATCAATCTCACCTTCACCGAATAACGGCTTTTTATCAATGACTCTTTTTATCGGTTTTATTTTATAATTCCCTTCGGGTCTTTCGGGGCTCTCAGATATTACAAAACCTGTTAGGGATCTCCTTCCAAAGACGGCAATAACTCTATATCCCAGCAGAAGACTGTCACTATCACTGCTGTAGGTGAAAGAAGAATTAACAGGAGTATTAAAAATTACCTGAAGATACCTTATTTTAGATTCCATCTATATGACTGCTCACGTCAATTCTTTTTTAGCCAGAAAATTCCTGACCCGCTGAAGATCTTCCCATACAGGTTTCCGGTATTCATCGGGATTACGAAGTACACCACTGGGATGGTATGTCGGAATCAGAGATATTCCTTTGTAAAGATAGGATCTCCCCCTGAGTTTTCCTATACCATCACTGCTTCCTGCCAGAACCTGACTGGAAATTCTCCCGACAGACAGAATAAGATCCGGTGAAAGAAGTTTTATCTGCCGGTCAAGAAAAGGGAGACAAGCTGTCATTTCATCAGGAAGAGGATCCCTGTTTCCAGGGGGGCGGCATTTAACAATATTTGTTATGAATAAGTCTGCTTCTCTTTCCAGTTTAATAGCATCCATCCATTTATCCATATACTGTCCCGCCTTCCCGACAAAAGGGAGACCCCTTCTGTCCTCTTCTGCTCCGGGTCCCTCTCCAATAACCATAAGACTAGGAGAAGAAGATCCCTTACCCGGAACGGTATTGGTTCTGGTCTCACAGAGTCTGCATTTTGAACAGAGTGATATTTCTTTCGCAATCTGTCCCAGGCTGTCAGATAAAACCTTAAAACTGGTATGCTTTTGTTTTATTCCTGTTGTAAGATAATCTGTAGTAAGATTCAAAATTCCCCAGAAATCAGCAAGTAATTTATCATTATTATACACTTAATACATTCTCCCCTTACTTAGTAATAAACCCTGTGAAAAAATAATCCTTTCGCTGGAGCAGTTGTACCAGCCAGAGTCCTGTCTCTGCTAAAAAGGATCCGGGATAATTCCTCTCCACTGTCATCAGCAGGAGCATATTTCAGGATCGATCCTACTATTGATCGAACCATCTTCCAGAGAAAAGCATTCCCTTCTATCCTGAAAACCGTAAACTCCCTTTCTCTTAGGAAAACGGCAGAATAAACCTCTCTGACCCTCGTTTCACTCTGATCACGGACACTTGTAAATGTTGTAAAATCATGAACTCCGACAATTTTTTGAGCACAGCCGTTAAGCAGATCAAGTCCGGAAAGATTCCGGACAGGGGTGCAATAGAATCTGTTAAAAACATTATATCCACTGTAATCTACCAGATAATATTTATAGACCCGTTTTCTTGCACTGAATCTCGCATGGAAATCAGTATTAACGTAGCAGCTTTTCCTGACAAAGATATCATTTGGAAGAAAACTATTTATTGCATTACTAAAGTTTGATTCCTGTATATCCAGATCTGTATCAAAATGGCAAACCTGACCCGTCGAGTGAACTCCGGAATCGGTCCTGCCGGCAGCAACAACCTTTACAGGATGTTTATGCATTTTATCCAGTGATTCTTCTAAAACTCCCTGAACTGTTCTCCCTGTTCTCTGTATCTGCCAGCCCAGAAATTTTGTACCGTCGTAGGATAATACAATTTTAAGCCTTCTCCTACTCATTCTCATTCCGTCGTTTTATCTCGGCTCCTATAGATGCATGAAGCTCTTTTGACTTGGTAAGAAGTGCCTCCGGCTTATTCCGTGAGGCTCGTCCCATCCCAAAGATCCTTGCAACATAGGTTCTGGCTTTTTCAAGAGCCAGTATCCTCTTTTCTCCATCAGAATCCGGTCCGTAATAATATTCCAGTAGAGCACTGACATAAAGTACACCATCATAGCCGTAATTTTTATCCAGATCCGGACCAAGACTTGCAACTTCGGTCAGAGATTCTGTACCATCACTGTCATACTCAACAGCAAGGGGATAGAAAAATCCGGCTTTCCTGTAGAACAGTCTTGCAAGATAGTCATAATTCTCATCAGGATATTTCCCGTGCAGATCCATAAACAGCCAGGCTCCCCGGTATGCGGCAAGCCCCTGCTTGATTGCAGGACTAAATTCATGGGGGAAATGATCGTAACACATCATAGCAAGATAATAAGAAGCTGCTCCCTCAAATAATCTACGCTGTTCCATGAAGTTCAAATCAGGGAATATTTTAGTTACATTATTAAGACGTAATTCCTTATCTACAGAGACTGCACTGATGGAACTATCGGGGATCTCTTCAAAATCACTGTTAAAAGCTCCATAATAGCACCCGGGACAGACGGTAATGGAGTAAAAAAGAGGATTTATCTCACCATACTTCTGTGAAGGCTGATAAAACCTCCGAAGCTCATCGGATAAGTCACCTGCAATAAGCCTGCCCCTTCCTGTCCTAAGTTCTTCGCGTCGAAATTCTGTTTTACATACAGGGCAAACAGTAATCTCCCTTGAAAAAAAAGATATGGAATTAACAGCCTGTGTATCCATTATTACCCCTCAATTATTACTACTGCTACAGCAGCTTCTTCTTCATGTGACAGGGAGAGATGTATTCCTGCACCGCCCATCTCCATATAAGCTTCCAGTGCGGTTTCATGAAGGACGATTTCCGGTTTGCCATTATGATTATTTCTCACTTCAATATCGGTAAGCTTAATACCCCGGAGACCTGTTCCAAGAGCCTTCCCGAAAGCTTCTTTTGCCGCAAATCGTGCAGCCATAGAAAGAACAGAGGAACTACCCCTGGAGAAAGCAGCCTTGATCTCACTTTCATGGAAATATCTTTTTATAATTCCATCAACTTCAACCCAATGACGCATCCTGTCAACATTAACAAAATCAATACCCAATCCAATAATCAATTAAGACTCCTTTAACTATTTAATTTCTGAAATATCTACTCTAACCTCTTTGGGATCATAATTTAACACAAGCACACCGGAAGGAACATCCGGTAGAAGGGGAAGAATATAGCTTCCTGCCTTTTTCAATGAAGAACAGTCCACGGTGAATCTGAAATCACTGGGAATATATTTTTCAAGTTCAATCAGCTTGCCCTGAATTTCCATGGTATAGATGCCGAATACACTGTCAATTTTAAATCTGTTATCAAGATCAAGAGTAATAATATCCACACCAAGTAAAGTCCTGACAACCGAAATTTCCTTAATTGATGCAGAAAATTCAACTATATCCCCCCCTGAAAAAGATACAGAGGGGTCGATCTTCTTTAATCTGACCCGGGTACTGAAATCTGAAATTCTTGTACTTATATCAATATCTTCAGTATATATTTCATTTAAATCTTCAATTTTTGTCCTGCTTCCATAAACCTCAACGGATGATGGAGTAACAAAGGATTGTATCATCTCATAACCCTTTTCAGGATTACCGATAATTGAAGGCACCACAGAGAGACTCTTAACCATTAGAGCAACAAGAGATAGATGCAGCTCCATGGGTTCAACCCTTACCTCCAGGGGGGTGACTGTACCTGCAAAACCTTTCTTACTTATCTGCACAGCTTCTGTAAAGTCACCCTCCTCCCCGTACCCGGAAAAATCGACCGCTGCCTCAATTTCATCCTCAAGAACAAGTTTAATATCCTCAGATCTTCCCTTAATGGTAACCCTTACTGTCTCCGGATAATCTACTGCAGAGGTATAGTTCTCATGAAATTTAACTGCAAGCGGTACATTAAAAAAACGTTCCTCCAGAGAGGAAACCCTGTAAAAGAAGAAAAGAAGTACAGCTGCGGCAACAGATATTACCTTAACAGGCCAGTTATGGAGTATTCTATCAAGGAAAGTTCTACTCTTCACTATCAGGCTCCTCAAGCTCTTCAGAGCCCTCATTCGGAAAATTAAGCAGCCGGGTAAGACGTTTTTTAATCTCCCTGGTTTCCAGATCATAGTATAGATTTGTATCATAGGAAAGTGAAAGGGCACCGGTTTCTTCTGAAACAACCAGTGTAACTGAATCTGTATCTTCTGCTATACCCAGAGCCGCCCGGTGTCTGGTTCCGAAACTTCTCCTAATATCAACCTGCTCACTTAAGGGAAGAAAACATCCTGCAGCAAGGATCTTACCGCCCTGAACAACTATAGCTCCGTCATGAAGGGGAGTATCATACCCAAAAATTGTCAGAATAAGACTGGAGGATATTTCAGCATTTATCTTTGTTCCCGATTCAATAATATTTTTTATTCCGACTCTCCTTGGAAAAACAATAAGGGCTCCCCGGCGTCTGTTGGAAAGTATTTCCACTGCATTTATGACTGTATCAACATGGAAGGGTTTTGCATTATGGGAAAGTTTAAACCACTCCCCCCTGCCTACCCGGATACATATACTTCGCAATTCGGGCTGAAATACTACGGCAATTATAATTACCAGAACTGTACCCAGGCGGTTCATTATCCAAAGAATAGTATCCAGCTGAAGAATGTAAGCTGCCAGATACAGGATACTTACAATCAGAGCACCCCTGATCAGCTGTACAGCTCTGGTCTGTACAAGAATCTTATAGACCTGGTAGATTAGAAATGCGAGTATACTTATATCAAGGAGGGGACGAATTATATCTTTTATCAGCCACAAATTATTGAAAAGATCCATACCATCCATTATAAGTATGCTTTCGTTTTAATTCAACATAGTGCTAAACTCTTATTCTATATCTTTAACCATATAGTACCTGTTTGAGTTATTCCACATTGTATAACCTGATCCACCAGCTGCTTCCAGTCCCTCTATCTTAACTTCCAGGTATCTGGTGTATTCATCGTATTCCATATTCAGTTCCTTTCCTATTAAAAAGGCCTGAACATAGGGACGTATCAGAGCCCTGTTGGCGGTAATCAAACCTGCCCTCTCTGTTCCTACTCTATAGATATATTCTGCCCGGTCAAGATAGTCCATTTCCTTAAGAAATGATGAGGGGAAATGGGACGGATAAAACATAGGAGATATTACATCCACATAATCCGAAAGCATCTCTATATTCTGACCTATCCAGTTCCCCATGCGGTACCAGGAATTAAAACCGTATAAATCGATACTTATGGGTATAAAAATAGTCTCCCTTGCAACTCGCATAAAGGATTCCAGAGCATCAATCCGGGACATTCCTGTTCGTTTGCTTCGATACTGTGCCGTGCTGAGATCTCCGTCAGAGGGAAAACGAATATAATCAAACTGAATCTCATCTATCCCCAAAGACTGGAGCTCCCGGGCAATTGCAATATTATATCTCCACACAAACTCGGAATAGGGATCCACCCAGTGTTCATACTGAACCCAGCTTACTTCACCTGTTTCACTGTCAGTCCTTTTAATCAGGTTTCCCCAGGGCGAGTTCTTTTTAAAGTCCCATATTGCATAACTGCCATTAAGATAACGGTAGAGCATAGGATCTTTAAAAACAACTATTCGTCCAATAACATAGATATTATTCTCTTTTGCCTTTTTTAATAGAAGAGGAAGATCAATCCTCTTTCTAACAGCACCCATGGATAAAGGGAGCTGAAGAGAGCTGTTGTAGGTAATTTTCCCCTCATCATCTTTCATATCCACAACCATTGAGTTTAGATTGTGCTCTTTTAAAAAAGTAAAATGTCTCTCCAACTCATCACCGGAAGCATGAAAAGAATTAACATATATTCCGGTCATTTTTTCGGAACTGAAGTATCTTCCGGAATCTACCGGATTATCCCTGTCATTGCCCTTTGAGTAGAAGGGCTCAGTGCTTTTCCAGGAACCGGCTTCCCTGGAACTGTAGAAAAAAGTATTATCTGAATAAATACCAAACTGGTTTTTTTTAATATCAAATCCCTTAAGGGTTCCTGATAATATTTCCTCGGGGATCTCCATTTTTATAAGAGAATTACTGCTGAAATTACCTATAAAAATACCACTTGAGAACCCCCCCCCGATATATATTGTATTACTCTCTGAAGGATCTACGGCAAGGGAAGATATCTCCTCATAGAATCCGGCTCCTCTGTAAAGGGGAGAAAGATCAATGGATATTTTATGCCATGACTTTCCGTTATCCCTTGTCTCAAATATCCCGTTAAATGAAGTACCCAGAATTATTCGCTCAGGATCGGAGGAATCGAGTGTTACAGCTGTAAAATAATTTGATTTTTTTACAGCACCCCCGGTTTTAATCTCTTCCCAGTTCCACCCGTTGTCACTGCTTATAAAAATTTCCGATGAATCGGTAATAACAATTCTGCTGTTGTCCAAAGGATCAACATAGAACGAGGTGAGTCTCCGGTATTCATTACCGTCAAAGGGGTAGACTGTTTTCAAAGGAAGACCGTTGTTCCTTTTAATCCATGTTTTTCCCCCGTCTGCTGAGACAACAAACCCATCTGAAACAGAAATTCCGGAGAGACTTCCGTCAGACAAAACTCTGTACTGAATAATTTCCGGGATTTCACTGCTAAAAATTTGAAAGGGTGAAATAAAAAACAGGAGTAAAGAGACTACAAGTGCAAGGCCGGGGTTGTTTTTCATATTTAACTCTCTTAAAGTACTGGTGAAATAATTCTAAATATAGAATTTCGAAGATGTCCCAGAACATTTTCTTTCTTACGGTCAATATCGTTTATTTTAATGCAAAACTCAAGGTCTGTCTTAAAACTCTCTTTCAGTTCTGCAGTAATTTTTCTGCTGTAGTATACAGTATTAATTTCATAGTTCAAATGAAAACTTCTTATATCTACATTACAGGAACCAACTGTTGAAATTGTATCGTCAACAATTAAAACCTTGGAATGAAGAAATCCCTTTTGGTAGAGATAAATATTTACGCCTGCTGCTATTAGAGAATCAAAATATGTATGAGCAACCCAGAATGGTATTTTTTTATCCGGTACGCCTGTTATCATTAGATTAACCTCAACTCCGCACAGAGCAGCCGTTTCAAGAGCATTCAGAAGAGAGCTGCTGGGTATAAAGTATGGTGTCTGAAGATATACAACCCTGTTTGCATTCATAATTATTGTCATATAGAGTTTTTCCAGAGAATACCAGTCTGAATCGGGTCCGCTTACTACAATCTGCATAGGGAGATTCTCAGTTGTAGTCTCTGTTTCGGGAAAATATTTTGGATTTTCAAGAGCCTCCCCGCCGGAATTGATCCAGTCCGACAAAAAGACACTCTGAAGCATATGAACAACTTCCCCTTCCAGTCTTACATGAGTATCTCGCCATGAGTTAAATTTACTTCCGCCGTCCAGATACTCATCACCAATATTCATCCCCCCGGTATAGGCTATATCGCCGTCAATTACGACAATCTTCCTGTGATTGCAGTAATTAAGCAGCCTTCCGGCAAGAACATTGGTAGGATCCAGAAAGTACTTAACTATAATTCCTGATTCCCTCAAACTTCGTTTAAACTTTCTTGACATTTTGGAAAAACACCCGACACCGTCAAACAAAATCCTTACCTCAAGTCCCTGTTCCGACTTATCCTTCAAAATATCTGCAATTCTGTTTCCAATTTCATCTGACCTGAAAATATAATATTCCAGATGAATAGATTTTTCAGCCTTTTCAAGATCACTAATCAATGACTCAAACAGCTCTTTCCCGGACAAAAATAACCTTGAAAAATTGTTCATAGTTATAACCGCACTGCTGCTCTGGAGAGCAAGAGTTATTGTTTTGGCAATATCATTATCAATAGTTGTGGAAAGACTCCCCATTATCTCTTTTTGTCTGCTCAATATAGGCCCAAGTTCTTCCTGAGAAGTTATTTCCGGTCGATGCTTAAGTATTTTATGTTTCTTCCAGTTGATACCACCCAAAATATAGAGAATTGCCCCCAGATAGGGGAGAAACAGTATAGAGAGAAGCCATGCAACAGATACCTCCGGAGAATTATTGTCCAGCAGAATCCTTATTACAAGAATAGCAGTAAACAACAGATACCCAACATAAAAAATACCTGTTACACTTATTATACCAGACATTTAACACCCCGCTATTAATACATAGTACATTTAATATTACTGTAATACCAGAACTTTAAAGATTTTGGAGATTTGCGGAGCTCTGATCCACTCAGGAAAATATTTGGGATTGTAAAATATTAAGGAAATGACTGTGAGGACCTTTAAGCAGTTTACCCTGAAAAAGGGGAATATTTATGAGAGCTGAACGGAGAAAGGGATTTTTTAGATGATTCATTATAAAAGCAAGGGATTTAAGATATTCAACCTGATTCGAAGGACTGCTTCCTATAACAAGGACAAGATGAACCATTTCTCCGTCAATAGAGCCGAAATCAATTCCATCCCTGGAGATTCCCAGACCTACACGAACCTTATCCATTAGAGAACACTTTCCATGAGGAATAGCAACATTATGTCCAATTCCCGTAGAACCAAGGGACTCACGGTGAAACACCTCCTGAATAAAGAATTCTCTTTTATTAACTTCATCCAGAAAGCCGAAAATAGGACAATTATTCACTATCTCTTCGATGGCACTGAACTTATCCCTGCTTTTAAGCTGATGTACCGAGCAGCCGATCTTCATTGAACCTGCTGCTCTTGCCAAAGAGGGTGTTTCAGATGTATCAATCTCCTCAGTTTTTGAAACTAACACAAACTACACTCCATGCAAATTATAAGTATCGAAGTCATTCAATACTAAAGAGAAAAAAAACTCAAGTATTCAAACTTCCAAATTACAAAAATAGCTCTAATAAATCCAAAAAACTACTTACTTCTTTTCCTCATCTTTAACTAATTTATAAATTAGAGACTCTACAAGCGCCTGCCAGGATGCATCAATAATATTATCGGAAACACCAACAGTACTCCAGCGATTTTCATCGTCTGCAGTAATAATCATTACTCTCGTTGTAGAGTTGGTCCCCTCTTCTGCATTCAGTATTCTGACCTTATAGTCAACCAGATGAGCTTTCTTCAATTCGGGATAAAACTTCTCCAGAACTTTCCTAAGAGCTTTATCCAGAGCCTCAACAGGACCACTTCCATCTGCAGATGTGTGTTCAATGTGGGACTCATAGCCATGTTCGGCTGCAACTTCCTCAGGGACAGCAGCTTTAATTGTAGCTTCTGCCCATGATTCTCCATCGGCATTTTTCCATATTATAATTCTGTAGCCATGGAGTTCAAAATAACGCTTCTGAGTACCCATCAGGGCATTAGTCAGGAGTTCGAAGGAAGCTTCGGCTCCTTCATAATGGTAGCCCTTGGCTTCAAGCTCCTTTACCCTCTTTAGAATTTTACCAGCTTTCTCACTGTCACTTCTAAGATCAATACCCATCTGTTCAGCTTTTTCTATTATATTACTTCTTCCTGATAACTCGGAAATAGTTATTACCCTCTCATTTCCAACAGACTCAGGAGTTATATGTTCGTAGGTAGCAGAATTTTTACGTACAGCAGAGACATGTATTCCACCCTTATGGGAAAAAGCCTTTTTCCCAACAAAGGGAAGCCCGTCAGGATGGGTCTGATTAGAAATTTCAGTTACCAGATGGGATATATAGTAGAGCTGTTTTAAATTTTCAGGAGGAACAGTCGTATAGTCTCCCTTTATTGATAAATTAGGAATAACGGAACAGAGATTTGCATTACCACACCGTTCTCCAATACCATTGATTGTTCCCTGCACCATGGCTGCACCATGTTTTACTGCAGCAAGAGAGTTTGCGACGGCAAGTTCCGAATCATTATGCGCATGGATCCCAATAGGTTTTGTAAATTGTGACCGCACAGTATCTACAGTACTTGTCACAAAATCGACCATTGAACCACCATTTGTATCACAGAGAACCAGCCAGTCAGCACCGCCCTTTTCGGCAGCAGCTAAAGTTTTGAGTGTATATTCAGGGTTTGCCCTGTAACCATCAAAAAAATGCTCAGCATCATAGATTACTTCATCAAAATATTTCTTCAGATACTCCATAGTGGAGTAGATCATATCGAGATTTTCCTCTTCCGTTGTTTTCAGAGCGTCCCTGACATGAAGATCCCAGCTCTTTCCGAATATTGTCACAACAGGAACTCCGGTCTCAATCATCCTTGCAATATTTTTATCATCTTCAACTTTAATATTCTTCATTCGGGTCGATGAAAAAGCTGTCATTTTTGCATTTTCAAGCTTTATACTCTTCATCTCCTCAAAAAAAGCAACATCTTTAGGGTTTGAACCCGGCCATCCCCCTTCTACATAGTGAACACCGAATTCATCCAGCTTCCTGGCGATTTTTATCTTGTCATTTACAGTAAAATTTATTCCCACACTCTGGGATCCGTCCCTGAGTGTGGTATCAAATATTTTTATACTCTTATTCATTTCCGGGTCTCCTCAGAACAGCTCCGGTATATGCTGACTGAACAAAATGAGAGTATCGCCCCAGAAAACTGTTTCCAAGATCCTTTCGTTTTATCTCCAGATTTGCCAGTCTGTTTTTTATTTCCTCCTCGGGGATATCCAGGTTTAAAGTTCGTTTATTAAAATCAACTTTAATAGTATCACCTTTATTGACGACAGCTATTACCCCGCCCTCTGCAGCTTCCGGAGAAAGGTGACCAATTACAGCACCCGTAGACCCTCCGGAAAACCTTCCATCTGTAATAAGCACAACATCTTCGATCAGACCCATACCAACGAGGGCTGCAGTTGGAGAAAGCATCTCCCTCATTCCTGGCCCCCCTTTGGGTCCTTCATAACGGATTACTACAACATCACCTTTTTTAATCTTCCCTGCAAGGATCTCTTTGGAAGCAAGCTCTCCGTCATTATATACAACTGCCGGACCCGAATGTTCCCTGATCTGGTCAGATACTCCTGCAATTTTTACTATTGCACCGTTTTCTGCAAGATTTCCATAGAGAACAGCAATACCCCCTTCGGAATGGTAAGGTTTATCAATTGGGCGGATAACTTCTGAATTTGAAGATTCAGAAGCGCTTGCAATTTCACCTATGGATTTAAAACTTACACTCAAAGCCTCTTCATTTAAAACTCCAAGATTCTGAACTCTGTTAAGGAGTGCTGAAACTCCCCCTGCTCTGTGGAGATCCTCGATATGATGATCCCCTACCGGAGACAGGTTGCAGAGATGAAAAACCTTTTTTGAAAGTTTGTCAAAAAGATCGATAGAAAATGGAATATCAAAACTATCAGCTATAGCAGGGAGATGGAGAGTTGTATTTGTGGAACCTCCCATTGCAAGATCCACTGCAACAGCATTATGAAAGGAATCGGCTGTAACTATATCTCTTGGTTTAAGATCCCGATCAACCAATCTCATAACCTGCATTCCTGTTTCTTTTGCAAGACGTATTCTGGCACTGTCCACAGCAGGAATAGTTCCGTTTCCAGGAAGAGAAACTCCAAGAGCCTCACTTAGAGCATTCATCGAGTTTGCAGTAAAAAGACCGGAACACGATCCGGCTCCCGGACAGGCATTATTTTCTATGGTCTTAAGCTCTTTCATATCTATCTCACCCTTGGAATAACTTCCAACAGCTTCAAAAACTGAAACAAGATCTATGGGTTTGCCATCGTAAACTCCGGCCATCATAGGACCTCCGCTTATAAGGAGCGAAGGTACATTCAGCCTTCCCATTGCCATGAGCATACCAGGAGTAATTTTATCACAGTTGGAAATAAATACTATACCGTCAAAAGGAGTTCCTGTAGCAACAACCTCTACTGAATCGGCAATAACATCCCTGGAAGGAAGGGAAAAATACATTCCCTGATGATCCATTGCAAGGCCATCACATATTCCAATTGTTGAAAAAGCCATAGGTGTTCCACCAGCCATTCTGATTCCGGCTTTTACAGCATCCTCTATGGTTTTAAGGTGCATATGACCAGGAATTACTTCACTCGCAGATGAAGCCACACCAATAATAGGCTGGGCAATTTCTGTATCTGTTAATCCCAGAGCTTTGAGTAAAGATCTGTGCGGTGCCCGTTCAACACCTTTTTTCATTCTATCACTTCTCATATATTTACCTCTTTTATCTCTTTCCCTAATTGTATGGATTATCCCATCTGTTCATTGCTACAATTCCGGTTCTTGCTACATCAATAATCTGATGAGGTTCCAGTAGTGCCAAAAATGAATCAATTTTATCCGAATCTCCTGTTATCTCCACAATAAAACCGTTGGTACCGACATCCACAACATTTGCCTTAAAAACACTGATAATCTGAAGCATTTCATGACGCTCTTTACCAGAGGCTTTCACCTTTATAAGACAAATCTCACGACCAGCCATCCTGTTCTTATTGATGGGAACAACTTTCACAACATCAATTATCTTATACAACTGTTTCTGTATCTGCTCAATACTCCTGTCGTCACCCTTAACAACTATAGTAAGACGAAACATATCATTCTGACGTGTGGGACCCGCAGAAATGGAGTCTATATTAAATCCCCTTCTTGTGACAAGGCTTGTAACCTTCGAAAGAACACCAGGATTATTATGAACCAGTACTGCCACTATATGATCAGTATATCCATTGTCACTATTCATATCTACTCCCTACAACTTTGTAATTACTTCACTCAGAGATTTTCCTGCAGGTACCATAGGCAGAACATTTTCCTCCGGGTCTACTGCTGCATGAACAAGCATACTATCTTCACTCTCTGCAAGATCCCTGATTACAGCCTCAACCTTCTCAGGATCTTCCAGAAAAACAGCCCTAATATTAAAAACTTCAGCAAGTTTTACAAAGTCGGGATTAAATTCCATATCTGTTCCGGAATAACGTCTGTCAAACAGCAGTTCCTGCCACTGACGAACCATTCCAAGATAGTTGTTGTCAAGAATTATCATCTTTACCTTCAGATTATATTTTCGAACAATTCCAAGTTCCTGCATATTCATCTGGAATCCTCCGTCCCCTGCAAACATGAGAATCTGTTTATCAGGATTCCCAACTGCTGCACCCAGAGCGGCGGGAAGACCGTAGCCCATGGTACCGAGCCCCCCGGATGAGAGAAAACTTCTTGGATGACGTATCCTGAAATGCTGGGCAACCCAAATTTGATTCTGACCAACATCTGTAGCAACTATAGTATCTTCAGGGAAATATCTCCTGGCTAATTCTATAATATTCTGAGGTTTGATTCTCTTTCCCGGGGTATATACCAGGGGATATTCCTCTTTATACTTAACAAGTTCAGATCTCCAGTCAGATATTGAAAGACGGATCTCCCTGCTGTTCAATTCCTTTAATACTGATTTTGCAGAGCCTACTATTGGAAGATCCACAGATATATTTTTACCTACTTCTGCAGGATCAATATCGATATGAATAATTTTTGCATTTTTACCGTAAGTTTTTGCATCCCCTATTATTCTATCCGAAAAACGGACACCTACAGCTATGATAAGATCTGAATTCCGAATAGCATAGTTGCCGTACAGAGTCCCATGCATTCCTATAAAACCAAAAAACTGGTCATCATTAGAAGGATTAACTCCCTTACCCATGAGGGTGTGCACAACAGGAATACCTGTTTTGTCCAGAAACTCGTTCATTTCTGCCATAGCATTACCCAGATTCACCCCTCCCCCGGACAGGACAAGAGGTTTTTTAGATTCTTCAAGAAGCGTTACAGTACTATTAATCTGTTTTGGATGCCCTGAATCTTTGGGTTTATAACTCTGCAGACTAATTGTTTCAGGATAGTTAAACTCTGCTTCCTGTTTTTGAATATCCCCTGGAATATCGATAACAACAGGGCCGGGTCTCCCTGTAGTTGCTATGTAGAAAGCTTTTTTTATGGTTATTGCAAGATCTTCAACATCCTTAACAAGGAAGTTTGCTTTTGTAATAGGCATGGTAATACCTGTTACATCAGATTCCTGGAATGCATCTGTTCCTATGAGCGAGGAAGACACCTGACCAGTCAGGACTACCAGGGGACTGGAGTCCATATAGGCTGTTGCAATTCCTGTAATTGTATTTGTCGCACCAGGCCCTGAAGTAACAATTACTACACCTGGATTTCCGGTAGAACGTGCATAACCGTCTGCAGCATGGGTTCCCCCCTGTTCATGTCTGGGCTGAATAAGCTTCAAACCATCCCCATGCTTGTAGAGTTCATCAAAAATTTTAATGACAGCACCGCCGGTATAGCAGAAAACTGTATCGACTCCTTCCTTTTTAAGGCTCTCAACAATTATTCTGGCACCATTCATTATTTCCTCCTCCATTCCTGAAATTAGAATTATATAGATCAGATATACAGTGTCAATAGACATCAGACATAAAGCTTTTTGTGGTCTCGATGGTAGGGGATTATTTTCGTCTTCCCTATCCCGTTTTCCGCTTTTTAAATTATACTATCTGTTTATATAAAAGGATTACGTAACTTAAAGCTGTAACAAGAATTACAGACAGAAAAATATAAAGATTTGATTCAGGAACCCTGTTATCTATTATTTCTTTACTATTACCTCTTTTCTCAACAGAAAGAAGCAGATCATCAAGATAAGAGATAATTTTTTTATCCCCATTTTTTCTGTATACATACCTGTAGGGAAAAGCATTCTGATTCTCGGTTATCGCCTCAAAATAAAAAAACACCCTTCCAAGAAGGTTCCCTGCAGCAGAGTTAAAACTTAACCGGGAGGAGACTGATAACCTGGATATGTATATTAATCCTATAATTAAAAGTGAACGCGAAACGCCTGGAAGGAGCGCACCCTTTGTAACGGGAAAGCCGCCAATATTGAATAGAACTATTCCAGCAGGTCGTATAAGATATGCAGTAATAATACCGGCAACCAGCATTAGATTCGGTAAAATACGGAATTTACCTCCTCCTAAAACATAGAGAAGCACAATTACTGCCAGCTGAACAGATCGAATTAAAATAGATTCCTGCAAAAGAAAGGCAGGCATAAAAATCAGTCCCATAACCATTCTTCTCTTCGGGCTCATTCAATAACCTTTCCTTCGAGCCACTTTGAACTATTTGTAAATTTTTCAGAAACAAACCCCATTATAACGGCAGATATTAATCCCATAATAAGCAGGGGAGCGGCAATATATTTTACAGATTCACCAAAAATAAACATCCTGGCAAAAAGGAGCTGAACAAGATTGCTGGCAAGAGCACCTGCTGAACTTATTCCTACAAGAGTTATGTTTGATCGGATAACAGAGGAAAGAAAAATCATTACAATTCCGCTTGCAATGGATCCTGCTGCAGAAAACAGAAAAATATATGAAAAAAGAGTACCCGTAATAAGCCCCTGGCCTAATATTCTAAGAAATACCAGGAGAATAGTATCTTTTGATTTAAAAACAAGCAGTGAAACAAGAACAGGCAGGTTGGCAAGTCCCAGTCTGAAAAAAGGAAAGGGCTTTGGAATAAGGTATTCCACTGTGGAGAAAAAAATACAGAAAGCTGCGAAAAGAGCTACAGTATCCAGAGTATAATTATACTTCAATTTTTCGACTGCTCATTCAGCTGCCAGAAGTCCGGATATAATTTCCAGAATAAGATCTATTTTTATAGGTTTGGAAACATAGGCATCAAACCCTGCGGATTCAAACTCTTCTTTATCACCAATCATTGCATGAGCTGTTACAGCAACTATCGGTTTGCCGCCGAACTTTGTATTCCTTATCCTAAGCATGGCTTCAGTGCCACTTATATCCGGCAAACCAATATCCATGAGTATAAGATCAAATTCTTCCTCGTCTGCAAGCTTTACACTTTCAAGACCCGACTCGGTACTCACAACGTCATAACCTGCAGGTTGGAGAACTGCATCCATTAACTTTAAATTTATAACTGTGTCATCAACTACAAGAATTTGCATTAGCAATAATAATACTTTGTGGAGCCACATGCAAGATGGTTAAAAGAAAAAGCCTGAAGAAAGAAATATACCTGCCTGCTGGATTTATATGGATTTTCCAGCATAAAGTATTGTCCCTGTACAGAAGTTGTCTATTAAAGTAACTTATCTTGTATTTTACGATACCAGGTATTAACATAGAAGAGTATTGTTTTTGAGTCTGATGGGGAAAATGGAATGAAAATAGGAAACCGACTAAGTATAGGATTTGGAATTACAATCCTGCTCATTTTACTCTGGGGAATTTCTGCTCTTTTGGAAATACAGAACCTGGCAGATTTGACTGAAAGCATGTATAAACATCCATGGACTGTGAGTAACGCAGTAAGGGAAATAAAAGCGGATATACTCGCTATGCATAGATCTATGAAGGACGTGGTTCTGGCAGAAACATCAAAAAAAAGAGATGAAGCCGCTTCTCTGGTTGGGGAATATGAAAAACGGGTTTACAGAAACTTCGAAACAGTTTACGTAAGATTCCTTGGAGACCTGGTCGAAGTAAAAATAGCTGAACAGGCCTTTAGTGACTGGAAAATAATTCGTGATGAGGTTATTTCACTAAGCAGAGAAGGAGAAAGGGATGCAGCGGCAGATATAACCAGAGGAAAAGGAGCTGATCATGTAATATATATGATGGAAAAAATTGATCAGATGATCGCTTTTGCAGCCAATAAAGCCGAAACTTTTCTGATTGAGGCAAAAATGGAGAGTCAAAAAATAACCTTTACCCTGGTAGTCCTGTTTCTGGGGGTAATTCTTTTTGGCGCCGTAAGCTCTTTCATACTGGCAAGAAGTATTGTCGTTCCCCTTGGAATAATTGTAGATCGAATTAAAAATCTTTCTATGGGAAACCTCAGGGAAGAAATCGATATCCACTCAAAGGATGAAATTGGCCTCCTTGCAGATTCATTTCGTAATCTTCAGAAAGATTTTATTGGAAGAACCCAGCTGCTCGAGAAAATTGCAGCAGGGGATCTTAGCACAGACATCCCCCCCAGATCCGATGATGACGATCTCGGAAAATCATTTTATGCAATGACATCTTCGCTCCGAAACGCAACAGAAGAACTAAAAAAAACGTACAGTATTATTAACAGTGGTTCGGTAGTAGCTTTTCTATGGAGAGTTGATAAAGAATGGACTGTTGATTTTGTTACAGATAATGTTGTCCAGCTCTTTGGTTATACCGGGGAAGATTTTACCACCGGAAGAATTTCATTTCAGGATATTGTTTACCCTGATGATTTACCGCTATTAAAAGCGGAAGTAGAAAAACACCTGAAGAAGAAGGATATATTCACAGAGTTTGAGCATACACCCTTCAGAATAGAAACTAAAGACGGCAGCTTAAAATGGATTAGTGAAATAAGCAGACTAAGAGAAAATCCCGAAGGGAAGATTACCCATATCCAGGGAATTATCATGGATATTACCAGCCGAAGTAATGCAGAGGCTGATTTAATAAAAGAAAGCTCCTTTGTGGAACTCCTTAAAAAAATTGCAGTAACCGCTAATGAATCATCAAGTATGGAAAATGCCCTTCAGGTATGTCTCGATGAAGTATGCAATGTTATGAACTGGCCCAT